>CAYRKB010000108.1:0-1432 GCA_964424705.1 uncultured Victivallales bacterium | reverse complement strand
GATCCACCGCGCACCGGTAGTACGTGCGGAACCCGCCGATCGCCTGGTCCAGGCCCGGGACGGTGGCCATGATGTCACCCTCGGTGTAGTAGTCCCGCGAGTAGTAGGCCTTCGCGCTTCCGGCGCGGAATTTCAGGATCGACATGCCCTTGGCGCTGTACGGGATGCCGTTGAACAGCCCGGACATCGTCCAGGTCGCGGTGTAGACGCCGTCGACCAGCGATTCATCCTCGACCGTGGTGATGAGATCCCCGGAGCTGGCGAAGAGCCGGCCCAGGAACGGCACCAGCGTGTCGATGCCGTAGATGTCGACGATCGGATCGTGGTACTCGATGTCGTTGGTGTAGTAGGGGAGCAGCGACTGCCAGTCCGCGTTGTTGATCTCAATGAGCGCGCGGCCGATCTCCAGGCGCTCCCGACGGAGCCGGATCGCCGAAACAATCGAGTTCCCGCTCTTGTCCGCGCTCGGCAGGTTGTCCGTCGGCTTGAACGTGGCCGCGGCGATCTCGAGGGGGCAGTCGAACGTGGGATCCACGGCGCAACGGTAGTAGGTCCGGAATCCGATTGCCGCCTGGTCGAGGCCGGGAATGTTGATCATGATGTCGTTCTCTGAGTAGTAGTCGCGCTGGTAGTACACGCGCTTGCTCAGCCCGCGGAACTTGATGATCGAGATGCCCTTGGCGCTGTAGGGCACACCGTTGAACTGGCCCACCATCGTCCAGCTCGCCGAGTACACGCCGTTGAGCAGCGTCTCGTCCTCGATCGTGGTGACCAGGTCGCCGGAGCTGGCGAACAGCCGGCCGAGGAACTCCGTCATCTCGTCGATGCCGTAGATGTCGACGACGGGGTCGTGGTACTCGATGTCCGCAGTGTAGTAGGGCATGATGGACTGCCAGTTCGCGGACTGCGCCTCGATGAGCGCGCGCCCGACTTCCAGTCGCTCGCGGTGGAGCCGGCCCAGGCTGGAGGCCTCGGCATCGGCAGAGGCGAGTATCAGCAGCAGCGCGCCGGCGAGCAGCGCGCTGGTTCCGAAGGTCTTTCTCACGGTCGTCATCCTCTCGTTGAACCGTCGATGGCCTGTATCGCATGTTGACCAAATTATACATATTCTATACAAAATTGCAATAGATGGTCTCTATTTGGCGTTTTGAGGCCGCAACAGCTTGTCATTGTGTGCGGTATAGATTTCGTATATGATATCGATCGCGTAGCTAGGCCGCGGGACCAGCGGCCCGGCACGGCCCCTACTCCCGGAACACCCCCCGGAACCGAGGATGCCCCCATGGCCGCCTGCCATCGCCTCATCGCCGCTGCCCGTGTCGGTCGTCGACACTCCCGGCCAGGCGTACGACGGGGCAGGGGGGCGGCAATTCGCCACCTATCTCGCCAGCATGACCTTCACAGTCCGCACGCCTGCTGCCGTCTCCAACCG
>CAYRKB010000107.1:2809-14585 GCA_964424705.1 uncultured Victivallales bacterium | reverse complement strand
ACCGGCTCCCTGCCGCCTTGCGCGGCAGGAGCCTGAATTTCGACTCCTGCGCCGCAAGGGCGCAGGGAGCCCTCTTCTCACATATCGACTGCTATTTAGTGGCCGGATGAGTATCTCCTGCCGCCTGCGCGAGGCGCGCATGGTGGTCGGCCTTCGCCGAATCGCCCTGCTGGCGGTACGCGGCGGCCAGGTTGTGGTGGATCGTCGCGCTGGCAGGCTCGTACTGCAGGGACTCCTCCCACAGGGCGATCGCCTCAAGCCGCTTGCCTTGCCGGGCCAGAAGAAAGGCCAGCGCATCCGCAACGCGCAACGCGTCCTCCGACCAGGGGCGAGTTGCGATTGCCTCGCGATACAGCGGCTCGGCGCGCTCCGGCATCCCCATCCGGTCCGCGTAGATATCTGCCTCGAAGCCAAGCACCCATGCATCCGCGGCCTTCAGCCCGCGGCGATAGGCCTCCGCCATGCCCAGCGCATCTTCAAAGCGCCCCTCGCGTTCGGCGGCCACGGCCCGGATGGCGTACGGCTGAGTCCTGTCCGGCGCGATGCGAAGAGCGCGGGCGGCCAGCTCGTCCGCCGCCCTGAATTCGCCGCGGGCCACGCGGAGCTTGGCGAGTTCGCTCATCACTTCGAAGGCCTCAGGAAAGGTGCGCAGATTGCGCGAAAAGGTATCGAACGGGCGGTTCCAGGCGGCCGACCACGCAGCCGCTTCCGCCGCCGCACCGATGCGCGTCCCGAGCAGAACGGCGGCCGCCGCCATGGCCACCCATCGCGCGGCGCCCTCGCGGCGCGGAGCCCACAGCTGACGCAGCGCGGCCGCCAGCGTCAGGGCGGCGCCCACGCTGGCCAGGGCCAGGTAGTAATCGCCATACGGCCCGTTGCGGAACCCCAGCACGTTGCTGGTAGGCGCGAAGGCCACCAGGAACCAGGCCACGCCCAGCGCCCCGGCCGGGGCCCGCCGCCGCCACAGGAGCGACAGTGCCGCGGCCGCCAGCGCCAGCCCCCAGTACGCCCCCAGCAGGGCCAGCGGAACCTGTCCCCAGAAATAGCTGCCAATCGCCGCCATGCGGCCGAACGGCCAGAGCCACGTGCCCGCGTGCAGCGCCGTGAAATAGCCGGCGGACGCCGCCGCCTGCAAGGGCGTGACGTTCGAGAAGTTTCCCACCTTCAGCCCCGGCGGGATGAGCGCATGGCGGCAGGCGAGATAGATCGCCAGGACCAGCCCATACAACGCGTAGCTCCGCCACGTGGCGCCCTGCCGCAGCCGCGCGGGACGCAGATAGAAGTCGACCATGAAAAAGAGCGCGACCGCTGCGGCCGCGCCCTCGTACGCGGCCAGCGCCAGCGCAAGGAACGCCGCCGCAAAGAGCGTCCAGCACACGGCGGCCCGCCCGCCGCCCGCCGCATCCTCCCGCGCCGCCCCGGCCCGGTCGTGCCCGTAGAGCGCGGCAGCAGCAAAGCCCGTCATCAGCATGATGTTTGTGCAGCTCAGCCACGCCGTGCAGGAGACCAGCGTGGGTGCCAGCAGCCAGACGGCCGCGGCGGCCAGTCCCCATCCACGGCTGCCTAGCAGCTGCCGGCACAGCGCGAATACGGCGCACGCGCTGGCCGCGCCCACGAGGATCGGCACGATGCGCACGGCGCGCATGCCGCCGCAGCGCGCCAGCGCGTCGTACAGGGCGAACAGCAGATTCTTGAGGGGGCGGAAGAAGTGATAGAAGTCGACGCCCAGCAGCGCCGGCCAGGACCCGGCCCGCCGCACGAAATGGAGCTCGCCTGTGTCATCGAGCGGAAAGAAGGGCGCGTTCAGGGAACACGCCGCAATGGCGGCATAGGCCGCCAGCACTCCCGCAAAGATAAGCCCGTAGCGCGGGGGCGGGCGGGAGGTGGAGCGCGGCGATTCCGTCATGGCCGCATTTAACCAGAGGGCCGCTCACAAGGTCGAGGGGAAACGGCACGCTACTTCCTCGTCTCCAACGCGGACACCTTGCCGTCCTTGAACTCGATCCGCAGGGCTTCGTATTCGTTCCACCTGCCCGTGTCCACCCAGGACCAGTCCCTCGCCAGCCTGAGCTCGCCGTGCCGCGTGCGGTACCATCGCGCGGTCTCTACCGGCTCAAGCTGCATGCTGCGCGAGGCATCGATGTACACCCAGATCTCCACCCGGTTCTCCGCGGTCTCGCGCACGAGCACCCGGTCCGGCCGGCCAAGCGCGATATACACCATGGCCGGCGTATAGCCCACATCCACGACCCCGCTCCGTACGTTCGCCTGAACATTGGTCGGGAAGGCTGCGAATACGTCCGGATGGCGCTGGATCCGGCGATCCGGCGTGGCACAGCCGACGGCCAGCAACAGCAGCAAAGCAAACGGGAATGTTATCTTCATGGTGTTATCCCTCGACGCTCAACGATTAACCGACCTTGAGCGTTGAATGTTTTTTTTCGCCACAGCCGTCCTGCGTCCGCCCCGAGCCCTGACACCTGAAACATCTCGTTCTACCCTCCTGCCATGGCCTGCTTTACCACCGCGAGCAGGGCGATGCAGGCCGTGTCGGACCGCAAGGTTCTCCACCCCAGGCCGATCGGCACAAAACCTTCTTCCTGAAGCAGTCCTTCCTCAAACTGCGTCCACCCGCCTTCCGGCCCGATCGCCAGCACCGCCCGCGCCGCGCCGCGCACGCAGCCCGGCACCCCGCCCTCCCCGGGTTGCGCGATGATCCGCACGCCGGAAGGAAACAGTTCATCCAATTCGTCCTCGACGAGCGGCTTGAAACGCCGCCGGACCAGCACCTCGGGCAGGCCCGTGGCGCCGGCCTGCTCCAAGCCCTCCATCAGGAGCGGCTCGTAGGATTCCGGCTCAATCCAGTGAGTCTCAAAATACGTCCGCTCCACTTTCGCAGCCTGAGTGACGACAATTCTGCCCACGCCCAGCGAGGCGAGCGGCGCCCACAGGCGCTTCATTACTTTGGGCCGCGGCAGGGCCAGCAGCAAATCCACCCGCGGCTCGGGGGGCGGCTGATCGGACGGGGCCCAGCTCAGCGTGACGGACGGACCGTCCACCGCGTCCACCGTGCCCGACCCGGGCGGCCCATTGAGAATGCCCATGCGCACCGACTGGCCGGGCTGACACTTCAGCACTCCGATCATATGCCGTGCGCGCCGATCGGAGAGGGTTACACGCCCTTCCCCGGAGATTTCCCCGCCGCGCAGAAGGATGATATTCATGGGAATCAGCGCACCGTGAAGACCAGCACATGCCGGCCCGCGCCGCCCGGGAATCCGCCGAGGATCAGGGGGGCGCCGTCCTCCATCCGGACCTGCGTAGTCAGCATGACTTTGCCGTCTCGCACAACGGTGATGGAAAGGCTCTGCGCGCCGCCGCGGCAGGTCACTTCGTACCCGCCCACCGTGCCTTTATCGCCGGAGGCGGGGAGCTTCATCGCGCAGGACCCGAGCAGGCTGTAGTTCGAGAACGCGAGGCTCCCCTTGAGAATCCCGGCCACGTCCTTCAGCCCGGCGGATGCTCCGCTGCCCTTATTGGACGCCTCTACGAGACGAATCGAAAGCGAGCTGGCGGCCAGCGCGCCCGCAGGCAGCATTGTCAGCGCGAGCGCAGCGACGATCCAGATACGCAGTTTCACAATACGCCTCCTTCGACCGGCTGGTCGGCCGCATCACAGTCGATCCACAGGATCGTTCCGCCGCTTGTATTGTCGTTCATGATAAAGACGGCCCGGTGCGGCGCCGCGATATCGAGGGCCGTGATCGCATTGCCGTAGACGCCCTGCCCCGAACGCAGCGAATGGACCGTCACGCCCGTCAGCACAAGAACGGCGCACGCGGTGGCCAGGGACCAGCGCAGGAGCGGCGACGCGTGCGCCGGGCCGGGCGCGTTCCGCGGGTACATCGGCGCACGCGCGCGGAAATCATCCCAGAACAGAGAAGCGGAGCGCATGCGGGCCGCAGGCGCTTCGCCCTTCACTGCCTCCTGGATATCCGTCCAGCGTTTCATGGTGTTAACCCTCTTCCCGCTTGTGCCATTCACGCATCACTTCCTTGAGTTTGCGTTTCCCGTAAAAGAGCCGCGACATCACGGTCCCGATCGAAACCCCCGTCGCTGCCGCTATCTCCGTGTAGCTCAGCCCGTCAGCATATCGCATCAACAGCGCCACCCTATGGTCTGCGGTCACCTGTTCCAGCGCTTGCCGCACGGTCTGCGCCGTTTCCTCGTTGCCGAGGATTTCTCCGGCCGGCACCTGGCGCACGTCCGGAAAGTCCGACGGATGATCGGGGTCCAGTTCCGACTCCCGCACAAACCGCTTGGCATCCCTCTGCCGTGCCCGCAGATGGTCCACGCTGCAGTTATGGGCGATCCGGTACAGCCAGGTCTTGAGCGAGGCCCGCCCCCCGAACCGGGGCAGGGCCTGCCACGCCTTCAGGTAGGTGTCCATCACGACATCCTCGGCCTCGACCTCGCCCACCAGGCGGCACGCAGCCCTGAACACAATCTCACGAAATGACTCAAAGAGCGAGGCAAAAGCCTCCACATCCCCGCTTCTGGCGCGCTGGAGAAGAACTTCCGCCTTCTCATCCACAGGAGTAGACGCTGGTGCCATGGTTTTTATTCAAACGAACCCAAGCTGGCGGAGAATATCACGGGCGGGTGAGTCAGGCGCCGCCGGATCGACGCGAAAAGCGGGGAATTCCCTGCGCTCGGGGTAATTCCTGCGCAGGCTGTCGAAATGCTCCGCACGGCGGGCCGGGTCGTCCACGCAGCCCTCGCGCAGCCGGCGATCGTCCGCCTCGATATCGTACGCGGCCCGCACGGCCTTCCAGAGGGCCTCCACTTCGTCCGCGGGCGCCGGCGGAACCGGAGCCGCCGGTCCGTTCGGGCGCTGCAGCAGCGGCTCCGGCGACCAGGCGGGCGGCACGCCGAAGAAGCGGCACGCCTCCAGGTACACCTGATGGGTGCCCCGCACCTTGCCCTCGAGCGAATGGCCCGCAATGTGCGGGGTCCCCAGGTCCACGCGGGCCAGGAGGTCCTTGCGATAGGCCGGTTCGCCCTCCCAGGTATCGATCACGGCATGCTTCACGCGCCCCATCGCCTGGGCGGCCAGAAGGTCATCCGTCCGCACCACCGCGCCGCGCGCCGTGTTGAAGAAGATCGCCCCCGGCTTCAGGCGCGCGAAGAACGATGCGTCCGCCAGGTGAAACGTGCGGTCTTCCCCCGCGCTCGTAAGCGGCACGTGCAGGGTCACCACGTCCGCGTGGCGCAGCAGCGCGTCGAGCGGCACAAACCGGTTCCCTGCGGGCGCCTCCGCACGCTGGCGGGGCGGGTCGTTCAGAAGCACGCGCATGCCCAGCGCCTCCGCCTTGCGCGCCACGCGCGAGCCCACGGCGCCGGCCCCGATCACGCCGACGGTCCTTCCGCGCAGCGCAAACCCGTTCCGCGCGGCCAGGCACAGCAGAGCGGCCGTGAAGTATTCGGATACGCTGTTGGCGTTGCACCCCGGCGCATGGCACCAGCGGATCCCGCGCTGCTCGAGAAAGGGAAGATCCATGTGGTCGGTGCCGATCGTCGCCGTGCCGACGAAGCGCACGCGGCTTTGCTCCAGCAGCGCGCGCGTTACAGGGGTTGTAGATCGCACGATCAGCGCATCGGCGTCCCGCACGTCGCGGGCGTTGATGCGGCGGTCCTCCAGGACCACCACGTCACCTAATCCGCAAAATGCCTCTCGCGCGCAGGCCAGCGTCGACGAACAGACTATCTTCATGATGCGCACTCCCCCCCCCCGCGTCAGCCGGGAAACACTATACCTCATCGCCGCCGCAGGACGAAAGGGAAGACCGCACTCAGTGCTCAGTTATCAGCAGGGCCGCCCCACGGGTCACGGATGACGGACCGCTGGATTCTGTTCCCCACGATGGGCGCTTTGCGATTCCGTTTGCTGCGGAAAACATTTTCGCCTACCGTCTCGATTTTCATATGAAGAACAAGCCAGAGAAATTACCCGGCATGGGCCATCTGCGCGGCTGGCGGATCGTCACCTCAAGCGTCGCGGCCGAAGAGCAGGCTTACTGGGCGAGCCTCTTCACCCTGGGCAACGGACTGCTCGGCGTCCGGGGTGCGCAGGAAGAAGCCGCGCCCGGGCTTGGGGCCATGCCCATGACGTTGATGGCGGAAGTGTACGACCGGCCCGCGCGCCTGCCCGGCGAGCCCCGCAAGTACCGCCGCCCTTCGCGCCTGGTCAGCGTCCCCAACGCGCTCTGCGTGACGGTCCGCGCCGGCGACACCCCGGTCGCGGGCCCGTCCCTGCGACCCATAAAGGAAACGCGCGCCCTGGACATGAAGCGCGGCACGCTTGAGCGCACAGCTCTCTTCCGGGGCGCGGACGGGCGCCTGACACGCATTGTATCAAGCCGCCTCGTCAGCCAGGCGCGGCCCAACATCATGGCGCTGCGCTACGTGATCACGCCGCTGAACTACTCGGCGGCCCTGACCGTGGACTCATTCCTGGATGCGCGGGGCGGATATCCCGACGGCATCGTCCAGACGCGAAAGACCGCGGCCGGCACAGAAGGCGGACTCGCGTGGCACGGCGTTCGCACGCTCCAGAGCAAAGCGGCCGTGGCGGCTGCGGCGCGACACAGCCTGTCCTCGCGCGACAGGGCGCTTCCCGCTGAGTTCGCGGGGCTGGCTGAGCCGGGCCGCACCGGCGTATCGGCTTCGTTTCACGCGCGGCGTGGCGCCGCCTGCGTTCTGGAAAAGATCGTCAGCATTCACAACGGCCTGCACGCGGAAGCCCCCCTGCCCCGTGCGATCGCCGAAGCCAGGGCGTGCCCGGACTTCGCGGCGCTGGCGCGGGAGCACGCGGCGGAATGGGCCTCCTACTGGCGCGATGCCGACCTTCAGATCGGCGGCGATCGCGTGGCCCAGACAATGGCGCGCTTCTTCGTATTCCATCTGCTTCAATCGGCATCGCGCAACAACGCGCGGCTGGGCCTGAGCGCCAGCATTCCGGCCAAGAGTCTGTCCGGCCCCGGCTACAACGGTCACGTGTTCTGGGATACCGAGATTTACATGCTTCCGTTCTTCAGCCAGCAGTACCCTGAAATTGCCGAATCGCTGCTCCGGTACCGGCACGACCGCCTCGGCGCGGCCGCCCGCAACGCGCAGCGGGGCGGCGCGGCCGGCGCGCGGTTCCCATGGGAGTCCGCGGATACCGGGCTGGAGGAGTGCCCGAAATGGCTGCCGCGCGGGACCTCCTACTTTCGATGGAAAGGCGGCGAGCAGGAAGTCCACATCAGCGCGGACATTGCCATGGGCTATCACCAGCACGTGGAGGCCACCGGCAACGAAGGCCTGCTCCACGGCGAGGCCCTGGAGGTCGCCGTCGGCACGGCCCGGTACTGGGCCACCGTGGCCCGCCGGCGCAAGGCGGGCCCGGAGGACGGCGCATACCACATCCGCACGGTCATCGGCCCGGACGAGTATCACTCCGGCATCCACGACAGCGTATACACCAACGCGATGGCGGCCTGGAATCTCCGCTGGGCGTCGCAGCTTCTGGCGATCTGCCGCACGCGGCAGCCGCAGGCCTACCGCCTGTTTCAGAAGAAGCACGGCGTCTCTCCCGCCGAGATGCGGCGCTGGCATGAAATCGCCGACAACCTTCGAATCCACTTCGACCGCGCCACGGGGCTCTACGAGCAGTTCGAAGGCTACTTCCGCCATCCGCGCCAGCAAATCAAACAGGCGGATGTGCTGCTCATGCTGCACCTGCTGCCGTCCATGAGCAGCCCCGTGATCTTCCAGCGCAACTTTGACCGCTACTACCCCGTCACCCTCCACGGCTCAAGCCTCTCGCCGGCTCTGCACGTGCTGTTCAGCCTCGATTGCGGGCGCCCGGAAAAGGCCTACCCCTACCTGCGCATGACGTGCGAAATCGACGGCCTGCGCCGCGGCGACAGCACGGATGAAGGCCTTCATTCGGCCAGCCTCGGCGCCGGGTGGATGGCGATCGTGGCGGGCTTCGGCGGAGTGCGAGTCAAGCCCGACCACCTGGCCATCGCCCCGCGCCTGCCGGCCCACTGGCAATCGCTCGCCTTCAGCACGCTCTACCGCGGAATGCGGCTGCGCTTCAAGGTGACGCCGCGCGCGCTGACAGTTCGCGCCGAGGGCGGCCTCCGCCCCGTGTCGCTCGAAATTGCGGGGCGCAGGATCCGCATCACGGCGGGCGCCGCGCTGCGCGTGACCGGGCCGATGCGAATCCCGCCGGCGCGCCAGCCCCCGCGGCCAGCGGGCCCGATCCAAGCCGTGATCTTCGACCTCGACGGCGTGATCGTGTCCACCGATGAGCACCACTACCAGGCCTGGCAGAAGCTGGCCGACGCCGCCGGCATCCCCTTCGACCGCGAGGTCAACCACCTGCTGCGCGGCGTGAGCCGCATGGAATGCCTCGACATCATCCTGAAGCGCGGGAAGAAGACGTACTCGGACGACGAGCGGCGGGCCATGGCCGAGCGCAAGAATGATGAATATCGCGGGCTCCTCAAGAGAATCACGTCGCGGGATATCCTGCCCGGCGTCCTGATCCTCCTGGATCAATTGCGCGCGCGCGGCATCCCGACCGCTATCGGCTCGTCCAGCAAGAACGCCGGCATGATTCTCCAGCTCATCGGCCTGGACAAGGCCTTCGACGCGGTCGTCGATGGAAACCACATCTCGCGCTCCAAGCCCGACCCGCAGGTGTTTCTCCTCGCGGCGAAGAAGCTCCGCGTGAAACCGGCCCTCTGCCTGGTGGTCGAAGATGCGGCAGCCGGCGTGGAAGCCGCCCGCTCGGCCGGCATGAAGTGCCTCGCGGTGGGCGCCGCCGCCGGACACCCCGGCGCAAGCATTTCCGCCCCCGACCTGCTGAACATGGACGTCCGGCGCCTGCTGGGGCAAGGCCTCTGACCGCGGGAACCGTACGGGGCGGGATAATTACGATTGGCGCACAATTCACGGGTCGGGTATCATCCCCGCCTTGACGATTGGACCAATCGCTCACCGGGTTCATGGCATGCACGAAAAGACACTGTCTGTTCGCCGCGGGTTCAGCGGCAAGCTCCTCAACCTGGATGTCGTAGACGTGGAACTCGCACACGGGCAGCGCTCCGTCCGTGAAATTGTGCGCCATCCCGGCGGCGTCGTGATCCTGCCGCGCCTGCCGGACGGGCGGTTTGTGCTGGTGCGCCAGTTCCGCAAGGCCGTGGAAGAAGTCCTGCTCGAGGCGGTGGCCGGCACGCTGCACGCCGGCGAAGATCCCGACCTGTGCGCCCGGCGCGAGCTGGAGGAAGAAACCGGCTATAAGGCCTCCACGCTTGTTCGCCTGGGCGTGATCGCGCCCGCGCCGGGCTACACCGAAGAGCGCCTGTACCTGTACTTTGCCACCCTTTGCCCGGAAGCCGGCCCCCTGAGCCCGGACGAGGATGAGAAGATTGAAGTCGTGCCGCTTGCGCCATCGCAGATCGAAGCGCTGATGCTATCCGGCGAAATCTGGGACGCCAAGACCCTCGCGGCGTGGTACCTCATGAAAGCCAAGGGAATTGCGGACCCGGCTCCTGCAGAGGCGCGGACATGACCCACAGCAGCCCGGGATCCGGACTCAGCCGCGGAAGACTGCAGCGCATCCGCCGCTTTCTGGCTGACGGCGTTTGGGACGTGGACCCCGGCGCCCTCCCGCTTCCCGCGCGCATAGGCGTCAAAGCGATCCGCGTCGTGCAACTTGTCGTGAAGGGCTTTCGCGACGACGACTGCTCCCTGCAGGCCTCCGCGCTGACGCTCAGCAGCCTGATGGCCGTGGTCCCGATCCTGGCGCTGTCGCTCGCCCTTGCGCGCGGGTTCGGCGGATCGGAGGCGGTGCACTTGAAGGTCAAATCGGCGGTGGTCGAATGGACGGCCGGCTTTCGCTCCGCGGCGCCGGCTCCCGCTGCAACGGACGTCTCCGACAGGCCCGACGCCATGCCCAGCAACGAATTCTCCGCCGAGATCAACGCCCTGGTGGACCGCGCCTTCGAGCGCGTGGAGCGGGTGAGCTTTGCCGCGCTGGGCGGCATCGGGCTGGTATTCCTTGTCCTGATGGTGATCCAGGTGCTGGCCCAGGTGGAGTCATCGTTCAACCGCGTCTGGGGCATATCCGTCGGGCGTTCGCTGTGGCGCAGATTCACCGATTACCTGAGCGTCCTGGTCATCATCCCGCTCCTGCTCCTCGCCGCGTCGACGCTGCCGATCCTGGACCTTGCCAACCGGGTTCTCGGCGTGGCGGCGGCCGACCAGATGCGGCACATCGCCAACTCGGGCGGCCTGCGGCTGACAGCGGGTTTTGTGATGACCACCGTTGCGTTCACGCTCTTCTTCATCTTCATGCCCAACACGAAAGTGCGGCTGGGACCGGGGCTGCTTGGCGGCGTGGTGGCGGCGATCCTGTTCCTCGCCTGGCTGTGGCTGTGCGCGGCCATGCAGATCGGCGTCGTGAACTACAGCAAGCTCTACGGCAGCTTCGCGGTGGTTCCCATTCTGCTGGCGTGGGTGTACATGAGCTGGCAGATTATCCTGTTCGGGGCCGAAGTGTCGTTCGCCATCCAGAACCACGCCACCTACCAGATGGAGAGCGGCGCGCGGGGCGCCAGCGCGGAATCGCGCATGCAGATGGCGCTTTCGATCGCGCTGGAGGCCGCACGCGCCATGCTGGCCGGCGGCGCGCCCGGCTTCGAGGCGGCGGCGTACGCCGGTGCGAACCGCATTCCGGTCCGGTTCCTGAATGAGATCGTCGACGAACTCGTCCACGCCGGCATGCTGGCCGCGGTCGCGGGCGCCGAGGGCCGCTACGTGCTGATCCAGTCGCCCGACCGCCTGACCGCGCGCGAGGTGTTCGACGCCGTGCTACGCACCGGCGTCGAGCCGGCCGCCGTGGGCCTCGCGCGCCTGCCCGCCCCGGTCGCGGCGGCGGCCGCGCGCTTCGCGCGCGGCCTCGATGCCTCGCTCGGCGCCACAACGCTCGCCGATCTCCTGCGGGAAGGTGGCGCATGAGCGCGCGGATTGATTTCGCCGCCCTCCTCAACGCGGAGCAGCTCGCCGCCGTCACGGCCCCGGACGGGCCGCTGCTGGTGCTGGCGGCGGCGGGCACGGGCAAGACGCGCACGCTCGTGCACCGCGTGGCCTGGCTCGTCGAGCGCGGCATCCCTCCGCACCGGATCCTGCTTCTCACCTTCACCAACCGAGCGGCGCGGGAGATGCTGCACCGGGCGGGCACGCTGATCAGCGGCGGCGCGGGCGGCGTCTGGGGCGGCACGTTCCACAGCATGGCCAACCGCATCCTGCGCCGCCACGGCGCGCGGCTGGCGTACAGGCCGGACTTCAACATTCTGGACCGGGACGATGCGCGCAAGCTCGTCTCGCACTGCAGCAAGGAGCGCAAACACGCCAAGGGCGAGTTCCCCGTCCCCGGCGTGCTGCTGGAGTGGTTCAGCGCCGCGGCGAACAGCGAAAGCGACCTGCTCCCCTACATTGAGGGCAAGCTGGCCGGCGCCACGGGGCCGGAAACCGCGGCCGACCCCCAGGAGGTGCTGCGCGTGCACCGGGCGTACGAGGAGCGCAAGCGGCAGCTGAATTCGATGGACTTTGACGACTTGCTGCTCAACTGCGTGCGGCTGTTCCGCGATCACGCGGACGTGCTGCGCATTTATCAGGAGCAGTTCCAGTACATGCTGGTGGACGAGTACCAGGACACCAACCC
>CAYRKB010000107.1:0-2799 GCA_964424705.1 uncultured Victivallales bacterium | reverse complement strand
CATGTCGTTTCCCGAGCGCTACGCCGACGCCCGCGTCTTCAAGCTGGAAACCAACTACCGCAGCGTGCCCGAAATCCTCGCCGTCGCGAACGCCTGCATCGCGGGCAATCCGCACCAGTTCCAGAAGACCCTGCGCGCGACGCGCGAGGCGTACAAGAAGCCGCACGTGCTCGCGCTGCGCGACGGCGAGGATCAAGCTCAGACCGTGGTGCGGCTCATCGGCCGCCTCCGACGCGACGGCTACCGCCTCTCGGACATCACCGTGCTCTACCGCGCGCATTTTCATGCCATGGAACTCGAGCGCGAACTGCCGCGCGTGCACATGCCGTACGTCATCACGTCCGGCCTGCGCTTCTTCGAGCAGGCCCACATCAAGGATGTCTGCAGCTTCCTGCGCATGTGCTGCTTCCCGACGGACGAAATGGCCTGCACGCGGCTGCTATCCCTCCTGCCGGGGGTCGGGCCCAAGACGGCGGACAAAGTCTGGAAGAAGCTTTCCGGCCGCTTCGAGCCGGGCGATGAGGCGCAGCGGCGCTGCGTGCGCGATGCGCTGCCGGCCGCCGCCCGCGCCGCCTGGGAAGCGATCGCGAAAGTTTATGCCGGGACCGGCCCGGAGCAGGGCCCGCGCGACGCGGGCACAATGATCGAGGAGTTCACGGAAGATTTCTATGCGCAGCACCTGCTGACCACCTACGAGAACTCCGATGATCGGCGGGAGGATGTCGACGCGCTGGCGAGCGACATCGTGAAGGCCGACTCGCTCGAAGCCTTCCTCAGCGATGTGGCGCTGCTGACGAACCTCGACGCGGAAATGGCGGACGAGGATTCAAAGAAGACCGACGTCCTGCGCCTGAGCACGGTCCACCAGGCCAAGGGGCTCGAATGGCCGGTCGTGATCCTGCTGTGGGCTTCGGAAGGTATGTTCCCGTCGCCGCGCGCCGTGGCAGAGTCCACCGACGGGGACGCCGAGGAACGACGCCTTTTCTATGTTGCGGTCACGCGCGCCAAGGATGAGCTCTACCTGTGCGCCCCGGAGCTGCGGCACATGCGGGACGGCGGCATTTTCTACTGCAAGCGCTCGCGCTTTGTCAGCGAGATCCCGCCCGAGCACCTGCGCGAGATGCACAGCTATTCATTCTGAGCCCTGGCGCCAGACGGCGGCCCGGCTCGCCGCCGGATCCTGCCCGACTCCCGGTCAAAACGAAGCCTGCCCGCGGCGATGATCGCTTCCTTGTCCCGTTTGGCCAGCTGCTTGAACCGGTATTCGACCTTGAGCGCCAGGGGCCGCGCGCCGATGCGGCGCCGGAAGACGAGCGCAACGGGCGGGTTCGCGCGCAGGTACCGGGCCGCTTTGGGTCCGCCGGACGCGTGCTCCTCATAGCGGCGCCTGATGTTGGTAGTGATGCCGGCGTACAGGCCGCCGCCGACGGTGCGGATCACGTAGAGGTGCCAGGTCGCCGCCTGTTCGCAGATTGGTTTCATTTCAGGAGGCGTTCGTCTCGCCCGGTGGCGGACACCAGCTTGCAAGCTCGGGCAGCGAATGTGAGAAGGTCTTCGGGTCCTTTGGATTGAAGAAGCTGCACGTCGGCACGTTCGTGGCCCTGCCGTACCTGAAGGTCCCACCCTCCGGACAAATAGGCGTGCGGTTGCCTTTGATATACTGATTCACCGCCGCCCGGTTGGCCGGATCGTCGCAGTCGGCGTCAAGCGGCAGCTCCCTGGCAAAGATGGCCTGCTCTTTTGCGGCGTCAATGATGCGGAGCTTGTTTCTGCAGGCGGGAGTACAGGCGTCCGCCCGTGCCTTGACCACTGCAGGCACGACAACAAAGACGGCTAGCGCCGCCGCCAGAAGCAGCACGACGCCCCACATCCATTGGGTGTTCAGCTTCATCAACGCGCCCCTTCGCCTTGAAGCAGTTCATCATGAACGTTGACGGCGCCGTCACCGGCCTGGCTGATCGACAGCTTCCTCTGCATGTAAAACCATAACTTATTCCCTTCGTGCTCAAGGACGAGACAATCCTTTTCAAATCGGAAGCTCTGCTGCCCCTTCAGCTGGGAAGGCGAGAAGGCAAACCATTCAGGCAACTGCTTCCGCGCGGCATCACTTGGCTTGTCGAACAGGTAGGTAATCATGCCGCGTTCGGCGAAGTATGTGCCCGTAACGGACTCGTCCACCGTGTTCGTTCCTTCCGCTCGGGTGGCGTTCCAGAGGAATTGTCCGTTCGCTTGGAAGGTCACCTCCAGATTCACATTTGTGTCACCTGAATACGCATGGTCTTCCTGCTGTGCGTGGTGCTTCATCCATGAGCCCTCGAGACGGTGTTCGGTCCTCCACGTCCACGATGTCAGTTGGTGCTCCCCGGACAGCTTCCGCCAAACCACCGCGTCTGCTTGCCTGATCGTTCCTTTCGCCTTCACTTTGAGCCGCAGACGGTAGTTAATCCCCGCCACGACCTGCTGCTCCGCCTTCAGAATCCCGCCCGGAATCCCATCGAGGCGCATCTCGGCATCGTGCTTCGCACTGGCAAACGTAGTGACGGCGAACTTGGCGGCGGCGATGACCTGTTCGTTCGTTGTGGACACCTCGGAGTAGCCGCCCACCAGGTGCTCCGCCGCGGCTGATGGCTGACCGGCGCCGAACAGAATGCTGCCGATCACGAGCAGGGAGAGAGCAAGGCAGGCAATCGGCCGCACGTTCATGGGCGCAGGCTATCACGATGCCATGCCGCTGGCGAGAGGAAGCCAGCGCGGAGCGAGTGAGCGCAGCGAACGCGTCGAATGGCGGAGAGGGTGGGA
>CAYRKB010000106.1:8277-15281 GCA_964424705.1 uncultured Victivallales bacterium | reverse complement strand
GTCGGTGTCGGACTATACGGGGCAGCCGGAGATGCAGGGCGGCCTGGTCAAGACCCTGGATTTCAAGATTTACCTCGGCCTGTTGAGCGAGACCTACAACGACGCGCATCGCGCGGATCTGGCGCGCGTAGGCGGGGTGGATTTCGACATGGTCGTCGTGAACCTTTACCCGTTTCGTGAGACGGTCGGGCGGGCTGGCGCCACGGCGGAAGATGCGCGGTCCAACATCGACATTGGCGGGCCCTGCATGGTGCGGGCGTCGGCGAAGAACTATCTGCGCGTTGCCTCGGTCACGGATCCGGCGGACTACCCGGGCATACTTGTCGCGCTGGCCGACGGGCGAGGAACGCTCAGCCTCGAAGCGCGCTGGGATCTGGCGCGCAAGGCGTTTCGTCACACGGCCCAGTACGACGCGGCCATCGCCTCCTATCTTGAGGGCCGCGCATTCAAAGACGTGCGTGGCTGCTACGAAGCAGAGGGGAGTCGCTGAACATGTTTGAGCTCAACATACGGACCCATTTTTCCGCCGCCCATCATCTCGTCGGATACGAGGGGATGTGCGCGACGATGCACGGTCACAACTGGGGCGTTGAAGTCTTTGTGCGCGGGGAGGAGCTGGGCGCCACAGGCATGCTCGTGGATTTCCGCGTGCTCAAGGCGGCTGTGCGCGAGCTGATGCATGAATTCGATCACAAAGACCTGAACGCATCCGCGGATTTCAAGACCCAGAACCCGACGTCCGAGAATATCGCGCGGCTGGTCTTCAAGCGGCTCGCCGCCGAGCTGAACTGCAAACAGTACCGCATTGCCAAGGTGACAGTGTGCGAGACGCCGGACAGCACGGCCTCCTATTTTGAGGACGATGGCTCGCAGGGCGACGGGGAGTAGTTTTCCGGATGATCGACCTGCACATGCATTCCACGTTCTCCGACGGGAGTCTTACCCCGGAAGAACTTGTCGCGATGGGCCGGAAGATCGGGCTCAAGGCCATGGCGCTCACGGACCACGACTGCATGAGCGGCGTGCCGCGATTTCTGGCCGCCTGTGCGGCGGCCGGCATGGACGGCGTTGCGGGCGTTGAGATCAGCGCCGAGGTGCCCCGCGGCACTCTGCACATGCTGGGCTATTTTGTGCAGCCGGGCCAGCCGTTCCTGGAAGATGCGCTGCATAGGATTCGGGCCGGGCGCGAGCTCCGCAACGCCGAGATTCTCCGGAAGCTGAATGCGATGGGCTTGGAGCTGACGTGGGAAGAGGTCGCGAAACACGCCGGGGAGGACGTTGTGGGGCGGCCTCATTTTTCCCAGGCGCTTATTGCGCGCGGGTACGCGCGCGACAAGCAGGATGTCTTCGACAGGCTCCTTGCCAAGGGCAAGCCGGCCTACGTGGACCGGTTCCGCATGACGCCCGCCGACAGCATCGCCGCGATCATCCAGGGCGGCGGCATGGCCGTGATGGCGCATCCTTCCACGATGGAGCTTGGTCGCAAGGGCCTGAAGAAGCTGGTCGGCGAGCTGAAGGAGTCCGGGCTGCAAGGCATCGAGGTGTTCTACGCCGAGCACAGCCAGGAGCAGGTTTGCCAGTACTTGAACCTGGCGAGGGAATTTGACCTGGTCGCGACGGGCGGCGCGGATTTTCACGGGGAGGCCAACCGTTCTGTGAAGATGGGAACAGGGTTTGGTTCCCTGGAAGTCCCGGACGAGGTGATGGTCGCGCTGCGGGCGCGTCTTGGGCAGCGGGCGGCGGGGCGTTCATGAAAGACTCGCCTTGGGAGCGGAATCTCTTTGAGCTGATCCGGCGCACGTCCACGGAGTTGCCGGCGGACGTGGTGAGCGCGCTGCGCAAGGCTCTCGATCGCGAGAAGAAGGGCAGTCACGCGTGGTGGGCGCTGGACACAATGCTCCGCAGCACGGATCTCGCGCGCCGGGATCAGGTTCCTCTTTGCCAGGACACCGGCACGCTCACGTTCTACTTCAACGTGCCTGTGGGATTTGACAGCAATGCGCTGGTGGCGCGCACGCGCGCGGCCGTGGCGAGTGCCACGAAGCACGGCTTCCTGCGGGAGAACACGATTGACGCAGTGACGGGCGCCTCGTATCCAACGAACATTGCGCATGCATCGCCGGTCATTCACGTGCAGCAGTGCGCGCGCCGTACGGTGGATGTGCGCCTGCTTATGAAGGGCGGCGGGTGCGAGAACGTCGGGATGCAGTACAGCCTGCCCGACGCGTCGCTGAAGGCGGAGCGGGACATGGATGGGGTGCGACGCTGCATCCTCGACGCCGTGTTCCGGGCGCAGGGCCGCGGCTGCTCTCCCGGCGTACTCGGCGTATGCATCGGCGGCGACCGCGCGACAGGTTTCGCGCATGCAAAAGAGCAATTCCTGCACAAAGTGGGGGAGCGTTCGCGCTACAAGGCGCTCGCGCTGCTGGAGGAGCAAATCATGCGTGAGGCCGCGTCGTTTGAGATCGGCCCGATGGGTCTTGGCGGGAAGACGAGCCTGCTCGGCGTGAAGATTGGCGCCGCGAGCCGTCTGCCCGCATCCTTCTTTGTCACCGTGTCCTACATGTGCTGGTGCTTTCGCCGGAGAGGCCTGCGCATGGGCCCGGGGGGCGGAATACAGAAATGGCTGTACCGATGACCAGGGAATTGACGCATCCGTTCAGCGCAGAGGCCACGCAGTCGCTGGCGCTTGGTGAGAAGGTGCGGATTTCCGGAACACTTTTCACCGGGCGGGACCGCTTGCACAAGTACCTTTACGAAGGCGGGGAGTGCCCCGTCGACCTTCGCAACGGAGCCTTGTACCACTGCGGGCCGGTCGTGCTGCAGCGCGACGGTGTGTGGGCTGTCACTGCGGCCGGGCCGACCACGTCCGTGCGCCATGAGCCGTACATGGCGACACTGATCGCCCGGCACGGTCTACGCGTCGTGCTTGGCAAAGGCGGAATGGGCGAGGCGACGCGGAAAGCCTGTGCGGAGCACGGCTGCGTGTACCTGCACGCCGTCGGGGGCGCATCGGCACTGATCGCCGCGTGCGTGGAGAGCGTCAAGGCGGTGCATTTCATTCGCGATTTTGGAGCCGCCGAGGCCCTGTGGGTCTTGCAGGTGAGGGGGATCGAGGCCGTCGTGACTATCGACGCCCACGGCCATAGCCTGCACGATGAGGTTATGGCAAAGTCCAAAGTCGTTTTTGAAGAACTGATTCGCCGCTGCTAGAGAACTGTTTGCGGTCCAATTTTGCGATGCGTATTGTTTTCATGGGGTCGGCCGAACTCTCCTGCGCATGTCTCGATGCGCTGTTCCGGAATGATTTGGGTGGGCCGCGCGTGGACGTTGTTGGAATCGTTTGCCAGCCGGACCGGCCCAAGGGGCGAAGTCTTCATGTGGCGGCCTGCCCGGTAAAAGAGAGGGTTTGTGCGGGTGCCCTGCCGGTGCTGACGCCCGTGAACGTCAATGCGCCGGAGAGCCTTGATGCGATCCGTTTGCTGTCACCGGATGCGATCGTGGTTGTCGCGTACGGCCAGATTCTTGGAAAGAAACTGCTCGAGCTTCCGCCGCTGGGGTGCATCAATATCCATGCTTCACTGCTTCCGGCGTACCGGGGTGCGGCGCCGATCCAGTGGTCGATCGTGCGAGGCGAGGCCGTCACTGGCGTGACGGCCATGTACATGGCGAAGCGGATGGACGCGGGCGACATTATTCTACAGAGGAGCATCCGGATCGGGCCCGAGGACACGGGCGGCATGCTGCACGAAGCGATTGCGAGGGAGGGGCCGATCGCGTTGATGCAAAGCCTCACGCTTGTGGACATGGG
This sequence comes from uncultured Victivallales bacterium, assembly GCA_964424705.1. Taxonomy (GTDB): domain Bacteria; phylum Verrucomicrobiota; class Kiritimatiellia; order UBA8416; family CAYRKB01; genus CAYRKB01. The sequence continues at coordinate 11,470 of CAYRKB010000106.1, read as the reverse complement.
AGAGGAACGGCGCATCCCGCAGGACGAGCGGCTCGTGACGTTTGCTCCGAAGCTGGGTCGGGAGGATGGCCGAATCGACTGGACCTTGGCGGCCGTGGACATCTACAATCGCGTACGTGGATTCAACCCGTGGCCCGGCTGTTTCTGCGAACTGGACAGGGGCTCCGGCGCCGCAGCAGCGATTAAGATTTGGAAGTGCCGCGTGGAGTCCGGTACGGGCGGCGCGGCAGGCGTGGTGCTGGGGGCCTCAGGAGAGGGGCCTCTTGTGGCGGCTGGCAGCGGAGCCGTGAGGCTGCTGGAAGTCCAGCCGGAAGGCCGCAAGGCGATGACAGGCAGCGACTACTTGCGGGGATACCATGTGGCGGCGGGGTCGCGCATGATCGTGCGAAGCCTGAAGTGCGGCTGATTGGAGAGGTGAATCATGAGCAACATCGTCCACGTTGACCTCGCTGAGCGCGGGTACGATATTCTCATCGGGTGCGGGGTGCCCGTCGGCTCCACGGTCGAGGGGCTTTCCGGCGCGCGGGCCCTGGTTGTCTCTGACTCTCACGTCGATCCGCTTTATGGAGCCGATTGCCAGGCTATGCTGGAGGGAGATGGCTGGTCCGTGCGGCGGTTGGTTGTGCCTGCGGGCGAGGCATCGAAGAGCCTTGATAGTATGCGGCTTGTCTACGACGCGGCCATTGAGGCTGGAATTGACCGAAGGGGGATCATGGTCGCGCTGGGCGGCGGCATGATCGGCGACTTGACCGGTTTCGCAGCCGCTACGTTCCTGCGCGGAATCAGGTTCATTCAGATACCCACCACGCTGCTGGCCATGGTGGATAGTTCGGTGGGCGGGAAGACGGGTGTCAATATTCCGCGCGGCAAGAACCTGGTGGGTTGTTTTCATCAGCCGATCGAAGTCGTGGCCGACCTCGATCGGCTGCGATCGCTGCCGCCGCGGGAATTCGCCTCAGGGCTTGCAGAGGTTATCAAGTACGGCATCATCTGGGACGCGACGTTCTTCAAGTTCCTGGAGGAACATGCGGACGGCATAGTGCAGCGCGACCCCTCGCTGTTGGAGCGGATGGTGGCCCGCTGCTGCGAGATCAAGAGCGAGGTCGTTGCGATCGACGAGCGCGAAGCGGGTGTGCGCGCCATCCTTAATTTCGGGCACACCTTCGGGCACGCGCTGGAGAATGCCGCGGGGTATGGGGCGTGGCTGCACGGCGAGGCCGTGGCCGTGGGCATGGTCTTCGCCGCCGAAGTGTCCGTGCGGCACTGCAAGTTTCCTGCCGACGATGCGGGGCGGCTAAGGAGCCTGCTGGCGCGCTTCGGTCTGCCGGTGAGGTTGGAAGGCGCGGCGCGCGAGATTCCGTGGGGCCTGCTGAAATCTGCAATGGGCACAGACAAGAAGAACGAGCGTGGCGCCCCTCGCTTTGTTCTGGCGGAGCGGCTTGGGTCCGTGGTGTTCGGGTGCGAGGTCCCGCCGGATGAACTGGAAGAAACGTACGGAGGTCTCTTGTGTCGTCCGTGAGCGAATGGGTCGTGCGGGAGTATTTTGAGCAGCGGGGTTACCTTGTGCATCAGCCCCGCAAGTACGTTGGAACCGCCGGGCAGAAGACGGCGGCCGGTGAGGTGGATCTGGTGGTCTGCAATCCTAATGTGGCGGAGCACTCGGTGCCGGCTCACATGGTGTGGACGAGCACCGATCTCGCGCACGTTGCGCGAGCCGTAGTGGCCGTATCGGGAGGGCATACGGACCGCGCCTATCCGGCAATGTTTGAGCAGGCACCTGAGCTGTTGCGTTTCGTCGAGCCGGCGTCCCTGCGGCAGGCCGCCCGGCTGTTGGGGTCCACAGATATCGCTCGCATTTTGTGCGTGACACGCCTGCCTGTCTCCGGAGAGAGCAAGGAGAAGACGATAGCGCTGCTCAAGGATCGAGGCATTCACGGCATTATCGAGTTTGAAACGATCCTGGGCGAACTGATCGACGGCGTGGAGAAGAACCGCAACTACGAGAAGTCCGACCTGCTGCAGATTCTGCGCCTTCTGAAAGTGTATAACTTCATCAAGGATCCCCAGATGGAGCTTTTCAGCCGCAAGGCACGTAACCCCCACATTCGCGGCGGGGTTTCCGGCGCGCGGGAGGCCGAAGGCGGGGCGTGACTGACGCCGAAGGGTTCCCCTGGAGGGCGGGGCTGCCCGCTGCCGGGAGGCTGCCGCGGCGGTCGAGGACGCCCGCCCTCCACGCAAACATCGCAATTACCAGAGGAGCGCAGCGGTTCCCCGCCGCTGTGAGGTTGACGCGGTGGTCGAGGACGCCCGCCCTCCACGCAAACGTCGCAATTACCAGAGGAGTGCAGCGGTTCCCCGCCGCCGTGATGTTGACGCGGCGGTCGAGGACGCCCGTCCTCCACGCAAACGCCGCAATTACCAGAGGAGCGCGGCGGTTCCCCGCCGCCGTGAGGTCGTCGCGGCGGCCGAGGACGCTCGCCCTCCATGTCACCGAACGATTTCGAAAATCCTGCCTTGATAAGGCCACGCGTCAGGCTCTGTCACAAGACCCTTCCTGGCGGGATTCATCCGAACATAGGCCAGTTTCTCATTGTAGTGGTCCAGATCCCTGATCTGGGTGTCCCAGCAGTCATCTTGCCAGTTGTTCTTGAACCGTTCGTGCTTCCGACCGGCGACGCGCTTCCAGTACTTGGTCCACTGCTGAATATTCGGTGGATGGATTTCGCCGGGCACACAAAAGAAGTGCGCGTGGTCAGGCATGATCATGTAATCCCCGACACGCCAGTTCGTCACCTCGCGCCATGTCTGCAAGAGTGCATTGCAGGATGCTTCGTTCGCCAGCATGTGTTGCCGGTTTCTCATGCATACGGTCACAAAGAGGACGATGGGCGCGTTGTGCCGTTCCATCGGCGGGATGTGTGGCAGCCGTTTGCGGGACGGGTATGGTGTGTTCATTTACATTCTTTCCACATGAAGGGCCGCGGCTTTCAGCCGCTGTGGTGTGGTCGCGGCGGCAGAGGACGCCTTCCGTCGACAACGACGAAAACTATAGAGCCAGCATCCCACCATCTCAAAGCGATTTGTGAGGCATTCCTGGAGGGCGGCGGTTCCCCGCCGCCGTGAGGTTGACGCGGCGGTCGAGGACGCCCGCCCTCCATGCATACGCTGCAATTGCCCATGGAGGGCAATAGAG
>CAYRKB010000106.1:0-8177 GCA_964424705.1 uncultured Victivallales bacterium | reverse complement strand
CGAGGACGCCCGCCCTCCATGCATACGCTGCAATTGCCCATGGAGGGCAATAGAGCCGGAATCCCGCCATCTCAAAGCGATTTGTGAGGTATTCCTGGAGGGCGGCGGTTCCCCGCCGCCGTGAGGTTGTCGCGGCGGGCGAGGACGCCCGCCCTCCATGCATACGCTGCAATTGCCCATGGAGGGCAATAGAGCCGGAATCCCGCCATCTCAAAGCAATTAGTGTGGTTTTCCTGGAGGGCGGCGGTTCCCCGCCGCCGTGAGGTTGTCGCGGCGGTCGCTGACGCCACCCTCCATGCAAGCGCCGTCGGCGCGTTCTGCCATCCGCTCTTCGCTCTGTACATGAGCGCTGCTGCCTGTTACATTCGCACGCGTGAAGTGGAATCTGCTATTCCTGTGTCTCGTCTTGGTTGTTTGCATGTCCTGCCGCAAGCAGGATGTGCGAACTTTTGTTATTCGGGTACCTGAGATGAAGAATCAGGCGTGCGCCGTTGTCATTGCGAACGCGTTGATGCGTGAGCAGTCGATCGAGGGCGACAACATTCAGGTGGACCTTGAAGCGCGGACGGTGACGGTGAAGTACGACAGCCTGATGCGAGCGCAGAAGAATCTTTCCTTTGCTGTGGCCAAGGCGGGTTTCAGCGCGAACGGCGTGCCTGCCAACGAGGAGGCCCTGAAAGCGCTCCCTCCAGAGTGCAAATGAGGCGCGCGTATGGGGCGGGGTGGCCGGGCGTCAATATGCGGGGGCTGTGAACGCGCTCGTCGACAAGTTTCTGGACTGCATCATTCTGGAACGCGGGCTGAGCGAGAACACCCGCAAAGCCTACCGCGATGACCTGCTCTCCTTTATTGCACATCTCGGAAAGCGCAGGATATCCTCGCTCAACGCTGTTGATCGCGGGCAGATCCTTGACTATCTCACGGCCGAGAAGGAGCGCGGGCTGGCGGTGAATTCGTTGTCGCGGCGGCTGGTGGCGATCAAGGTCTTCTTTCGCTTTCTGCAGCAGGAGGGCCTGCTTGACCGGAACGTGACGGAAGTCATGGACTCGCCAAAGCTGTGGAAGATTCTTCCGAGCGTGCTCTCCGTAAAGGAAGTGGAGCGGCTGCTGGCCGCGCCGCTGGCGGACGCGCGTGCGGGGCCGCGAGATACAGCCCTGCTCGAACTCATGTACGCGACCGGGCTTCGTGTCTCTGAAGTTGCGGGACTGAAGCTGGAGGATGTGCATTTTGACCAGGGCTATGTTCGCTGCCTTGGCAAAGGCCGCAAGGTGCGCCTTGTGCCTTTCGGCGACTCGGCACGCGCGAGCCTTCAGGACTATATCGCGGCAGGACGCGGCCGCTACCTGAAGGACCCCGCCGAAAGGCACGTGTTTCTCACGTATCGCGGTGGTCCATTCTCGCGCAAGGGAATCTGGAAGCTGATCCGGCGTTATGCTTTGATCGTCGGCATCAACAAGGACGTGCATCCGCATACGCTGCGGCACTCGTTTGCGAGCCACCTGCTGGCCAACGGCGCGCCGCTGCGCGTTATTCAGGAAATGCTGGGCCACGCGGATATTGCGACTACGCAGGTGTACACCCACGTGGACCAGGGGCGGCTGCGCGCGGTGCACGCACGCTTCCACCCGCGGGCATGAAAGGAGAGGGAGAGTGATCTTCAAGCGTAAAGTGGGCCCTCACGCGGACGTGGAGGCGGCGATCGGCTACAAGTTCCGCGGGCGCGCGCTGCTTGAGCAGGCGATGACCCACAGATCGTATCGCTTTGAGAAGCCCGGCGTTGTTCACGACAACCAGCGGCTCGAGTTCCTGGGCGACGCTGTGCTGGGCCTCCTTACGGCGGCCTACGTGTATGCCGAGTTCCCCGATCGCGATGAGGGGGGGCTAACGGCTTTTCGCAGCCAGGTTACGAGCGGCAAGGCGCTGGCGCTGTGCGCGCGCGAGTTGAAGCTGGGCGAGAGCGTCTGCATCGGCAAGGGCGAGGAGAAGGCTGGGGGGCGGCATCGTGCCTCGATCCTGACGGATACGCTGGAGGCGGTGCTGGGGGCGGCGTATCTCGATGGCGGCATGCGGGCCTGTGAAAAGGTTTTTGCGAAGTGTTTTGCGCCGCGGATTGCCGCGCTTAGCGGCGATGTGTGGGACACGAATCCCAAGGGCCAGCTCCAGGACCTTGCACAGCGGCAGTGGAAATCCGAGCCGCGCTACCGGACGGTGCAGCAGGAGGGGCCGGCGCACGCCACGATGTTCACGGCCGAGGTGATCGTCAACGGCGCCAGCCTGGGGAGCGGGCGGGGCTTCAGCAAGCAAGAGGCCGAGAAACAGGCGGCGCAGGCAGCGTTGCGCGGGTTGGCGGCGGAAAAGGCTGCCGCCGCAGAGAAGCAAGCGAAGGCGGAACTGGGTGATTGATGAAGGATCGGCCGGATGCTAGGTTTCCGCAGCGATACATGCGCCAGCCGACTGAATGTCGCAGAGGATGCACCGAGTGAATAGTCATACGTTGTCAACAATCCTCGGAGTGAGGCAGCGGTGGAAGGCTCGGCTGGGGCCTCTCTGGTGGTACTCGGCCATCCTGTTCGCAAGCAGCAAGCTTTCGGATGTCGTCAACCTCTACGTCGGCGTCTTTCTCATACCTGCGACCATCCTGCCTGCTGATCTTGGCGCGATTGCGCCATTGCGGATGCTTATGGGCGTTGCGGCGGTTCCGATGGGGCTCTTGAGCGGCGCCGGGCTGAAGTTCGTCAGCGCGTTCAACACGGGCGACGAGAAGTCCCTGGTGAAGGCTGTTCTAAAGGACTTGGCCGTGGTGGCCGCAGTCCTGTCGGTGGGTGTCGTGTTCGCGCTCTGGCTGGGACATGACTTCGCGCTGGCGCGCTTGAGGGTGAGCGACCCGCGCATCGTCTGGGCTTTGGCGGCCGTGATTATACTATCCTACTGGCAGGCGGTCTCGAGCACCGCCGTGCAGGGACTCATGCGTTTCCGGCATCTGATCCTTTCCGGGGTCGTGGGGTCGATCGCGTATCTTTTGTTGATGGTCTTGCTGCTCAGGAGTTTTCATCTTCTGGGGTATGTGCTTGCCTTGGCGGGCGCGGGAGTGGTCGGCACCGTTTACCTCGCGTGGTCGATCCGTGAGTATATCAGGCCGGGAATCGTGCCTGCGAGTTATCGGGCGCACTGGCCACAAATAAAGCGCTATGTGCTGAGCACGGGGGCTCTATCGCTCTTTATGGGTCTGGCGGCGTTGATCGAGCCGTGGACAATACGCAACTTCACCTCGTCAATGGACTCCGCCGGATTCTACATGGCCTTTATGTTCGGACAGATTCCGCTTTACGCGGCCGCGGCGTTCCTCCCTTTTCTGTTCTCGCTTGCATCCGAGCGGCACGAGCTTGGACAACGTACGGAATCGCTGCTTGGACAGTCCGTGCTTGCCATGGCGGCAGCGGGTATTCCCCTGATCGTACTGCTAGCGTTATTCGGGGAGCGCTTGTTGAATCTTCGCCAGTCCTGGAGCCAGTACGCAGCCTATTCGCCGCTTCTCTGGAAAGTGTGTGTCAGCAGTACGCTCCAGGGCATCATCTCGGCATACATATCCCACGAGAACGCGTGCCATCGGTTCTTCTACGTGAAGCTCTTCGTGCCCATCCTGGCTGTGGAAATCATCTTGTTGTACGCAGGCATGGGGTGGGGCTTCTTTCGCCCACATCTGTCGCCCGCCTTGTGGGAATCTGTTGACCTGCTGATTGGGCCGCGGATAGAGTTTGCCGTGCGGGTGATGATTGGATTCAGGCTGCTCCTGTCGCTGCCCGCTTTCTGGCACTTGATGACAGCGGGCAGGCGCAAGGACGCCGGCCACGTTTCGGTGAGGGGCTAGGCCTCGGGATGCAGGAGCCGTTTGAATGAAGGTTGTTCCGCATGTGGCGCGTCTGCTGGCAGGGCCGTGGCTTGGTGTCTTGTCCCGTCACTGGCATCGGTATGCTCCCTCGGTTGCCGTGCGGCGGGGGGTGTTTGGATTTTCCATCTACTACGATCTCCGGGACAATCCGTACTACTGGGCATCGAGCAGGCGGCATCTTGAGGAGGGAGAGCCGATCTTCGAACTGCTGAAGAGGCCGCCCTGTCAGGTGTGGGATGTGGGGAGCAATGTGGGCCTGTTCAGCATGCGGGCGGCCGAGTTCGGACACAACGTTGTGTCGTTCGACATTTCGGATAAGGCGCTAGGCCTTCTCTCCAGGAGCGCGCATCGCAACCGCTTCGATGTCAAGACCGTCAATCGGGCGTTCAGCGTGGCGCCGATGCGCTATCGCGTGCCGGCCGGCTGCATGGCGGACAACCGGATGTTGCCGCCGGCCGGCGATGCGGGTGACCGGCACAGCATTCCTTTCGAAGAAGCAGCGGCGAAGTTCGGCGTTCCCGCGCTCATCAAAATGGATATCGAAGGGGGCGAGGGGCTGTTCTTTGATTCCCCCGTGTTCAAGCGTTGGATTCTGGGGCATGGAATCCAGTGGATCGTCGAAATACACTCCCCGGAATACTTTGGGAAACTTTGGAGCGACGTGAGTGCCCTGAGACTGGACCACAGCCATGTCTTGATTAACGTGGCGGACGACGCTCCTCGGACATAGAATACACTTTCAGCCTGGCTCGCCAGCCTGCCGCCGGCCGTTTCGCTGGTAGTGCTTAAGCAGAGCCGCCTCCACGACCCTTCGCGGAACAACGAGCATGAGCATGCCGATTGCCACCTTGTGAGAGAACTCCCGGAAGCAAAGCCTGAATACCGGAAGTATGTTGAGCCAGAAGTCCGGACGGAGCTCTGGCATGCGCAGGATAGGGACGCCTCTGACGAACGATCTGATTGCACAGCGCCAGTACTCACCGAAGCTGTCACGGAACGTGCAGCCATATGACTGGTCGTGCTTGCGGAATACGACCAGCGGCGAGCTTGTGTAAGCAACGCTCGGCAGCAGCCCTGTTCTCAACACAAGCATGTATTCGGACTGCGCTGCAATAGGGCCGTCGGCAACCTTCTCGATCCCCCCCATGCTCTTGAGCCAGCCGGCTTCAAAGAATCCGTAGATTCCGACTACCTTCAGACTGCCGCGGAGGTATGACCGAAGGAATGCGCGCCCGGTAAGGAGCCGCCAGACTGGATTGTCATCGTTGGAAACGACCGGGCTTTCGTTGCCGTAGATGGACGTGTAGCCTGACAGGGCGCACACTGGGAAATCGAAACGAACCAGGGCTCGGTGCATATGCTCGAAAAAACGGGGGGCATACAGGTCGTCATCGGAAAGCAAGGTGAAGTACCTTCCGTGGCTAAGGGAGAGCAGGGCGTTCATATTGCCGATCTCGCCAAGATTGCGGGGGTGGTTGACCATCACGAAGCGAGAATCGTGGATGCCAAGGCTGTCGAGGGATAGCGCCTGTGCCGTGTAGTCATTACCGACAATGACTTCAAAGTCTGCGAATGTCTGTTGCCGGATCGACTGCAGGGCCTGCACAAGCAGGTCGGTCCGGTTATACGTAGTCACTCCAATTGTGAAGAAAGGCGTGGAAGGCTTGACTGCCTGCTGTACCGATTCGGCGGCCTGGCGGAAGGCTTCCTGTGCAGTGCTTTTCACTTCTTTCTGGCGCGCACGTGAATCATCAAATCCCGGTCGCCCTTCCAGCGGTAGTGCGAGATCTCTTCGGGCTCGAACCCGAGGTGCTTCAGGATTGCCTTGATCTTTGGAACCGTGTAGCAGTTCCGGTGAAACTGGCCCTCGCCGTTTTGACTGCCGAATATCATGGCCATCAGATAGCCCCAGCGGTTGTTTGTCGAGTAAGAGTACTGACCGAACCAATGCTTGGCGGCAATAGCATCTGGATCGTTCCGGTAGAAGTCTTTCCACTCATCCTCGGCGGCAAGCCACACTTTGACAGCATCTTCGAAATCCGGCGTTGAGATGTCCAGGATGCCTCCGACGCGCAGCACGCGCTGCATTTCGTGAAAGAACCTGGGCTCCTCGGGAAAGGAAAGGTGCTCAATCAGTGAGTCAGCCCGGGCCTCGGAGACTGTTCCGTCGGCAAATGGAAGGTTGAAGATGTCATAATCAAAGATCTCGACGCCCTCGGGGAATTCCTGATCCGGGTAGCGCGCCTTCATGTCTTTCAGGCTGTCCATATCGATGTTGATGTAGCCCGGCAGGGGGCGGCCGCCGCAGCCGATGTTAAGTCTGATATCGATGCGGCCCTGCTGTTCGCCCTGTCTGCGCAAATCGTTAGATGTTTTCAAGCTATCGCCCCCCTCCCAGTTCCGAACCTGCGAGTCGATCCAGCAGCAACGTGTTTTCCCTGTCGAGGGTGGAACCAATGGCGGGTCTCAAACGCTGAATGCGGTCGATGGAGACGTGGTGCGAGAGCTGGTTCATGATGGCAGTAGACATGCCAGTGTGCGCTGGTGGATGGCAAAGCCCCGTTGCTTTCATATACCCCCCCCGGCAAGTTCGTTGTGGTTGAAACTCGTGATTAACATGTTGATTACGTCGTCCTCGATGAAGTAGATCTGGCGCGCTCCTTCGACTTCAGTGTTCACGAATTCTTCCTGAACAGCCAACTGCGTAGCTCGCACTGCTCCGGTGCGTTCTTGATGTAGGGCCGATCTCCGACAACGAACTCCCGAACAAGTTGGAAGCCGCATCTTTGGATGACAGTAAGAAGGTCTTTGGCGTTAAGCTGCTGATGCAGTATCTCCGTTTGGTAGACGCGCTGAATGGCGACATACCCGGGATGCCGATCAACGACGGGCAGACGGGCCAAGAACAAATAGCCATCATTCTCAACGCAGGTGGCGACAGTCTGCAAGGTATCCTGCCAATTCTGAATGTATTGAAGAGAAGCGGTTATCATCGCTAGGTCATACCGTCTCTCAAGATAGTGCTCGTCCGAGTACCATTGAATGGAGGGGCACAGCTTCTGTCCCGCCTCTGCAAATGTGTGGGTCTCCTTGCAGGCGAAGCGCATCTCGACGTCTGGCATTACAGCCTTTGCGACGAGAAAGGAATGGCCTAGGCCCCCGCCAAAATCCAGAACAGATATAGCGGTCTTTTGGTGAGCAGCCAACGCAAGGACATATGCGTAGGTCACATTGATGTTGTGGAATGCGGTATTCTTGATCTCTCTAATCTCTGTCGTTTCATGTGAGAATCCAAGCGGACCGGTCCCTTCACAGAGATGGCGAAACCTCTCAAACTTGTTGCACTCATCGTGCGCCACGGATGCAGCGTTCCATCCTGCGCCGCTGTTCTTTCCGCAGGGGGTGTCCCATCCCATTGGAGCGTATTCCAGCGTCGGTGGGACGACAAGCGCAACGAGGCGCTGCCCCAGACGGACGAACCAGGGAGGAAACCAGCGGAGAATATCGTTCTGAATCCAAGTCTTCATGGGCGTAGCCCCTTCAGCAAAGAGAACGTATCCCGAATGCCGCGATCCAGATCGCCCGTAAATTCAAACTCCAGTGCTTGAAATCGTTTGCTGGATACGTGATACGACAACTGATTCATGATCGCTGTATCCACATATTCGATGGTCAGGTCGGGGACGTATCTCGCAATCGAATCGATGATGCCCCTGAGGGGTGCATTAAAGCTGACCACATTGTAAACTGATCGATCATAGACTTTCTTGCCGATAATGAACGCGATGGCGCGCGTGGCATCGCGTAGATCCAAGTAGGGACGGTTTTGGAGCAGGGCTGTGCGCCACACGGTGATTGGCTGTCCCAGAACGGCCTGCCAGCAGAACTTGTTAACGGCCGTGTGGAATCGCATGCCCGGCGACGTGCCGAAGATGGTGCCGAGGCGGCAGATGACAAAGCGCAGCCCGCGCGAGGCTCCCAGCTCCTTGAGGAGGTCCTCGGCCTTCAACTTAGAGTCGGCGTAAGGACTCTGCGGCTTCAGGTCGTCGATTGCGCAATCCTCATCCACCACCTCTGACTGCGAACCGTACACGCTTGTGGTCGAGAGGAAGATCATCGCGCAGTTCGCCCCAAGGCAGGCTTTGGCAACCCGCCGGCTCCCTTCGAAGTTGACCTGCTCTACACGGTCCTTGATCTCGAAGCTCCCTGCAGCATTCGTGATCGCCGCAAGGTGGACCACGACGTCGGCTCCCGAGAAGAGCGCAGAGAGATCCGCCTTAAGGATGTC
>CAYRKB010000105.1:0-15474 GCA_964424705.1 uncultured Victivallales bacterium | reverse complement strand
CGCTGCAAAGACCGGTTCGTCCTGAACCACGGCACCCTCAGCGGACTTCCCGGCCACCATAACGACAAGATGTGTTTCTGGGATTCGCAGGACCTGATCCACTGGCGCTATTTCGGCAAGGAGGCGGACATCACGCCCGATCCGCGCTGGTACAACATCGTGGGGCGCTGCGACCACATGTACATGATCCCGAAGCACGAGGACGCCCCGGAAAAGGGCTACTGGGGCTATATCGTGGCGACCTCCGCGCCGTCCTGGCCGCACAAGTCCGTCGGCATGATGGAGTCCGACGACGGCGCCGCATGGCGCTGGCTGCCCCCGCCCGTCATCGACTGGGGCAACACGCCCCAGCAGTATATGGAGGTCGGCGGCTGCGAGCGGATTCGCGGCAAGTACTACCTGATCCTGGGCGCCCGGTACAACTACATGGGCAGCGCCGGCTATTCCATGTTCACCTTCGTCAGCGACGGGCCCACCGGGCCGTTCCGCCCCGACCTGGAGGCATTCCGCCTGTGCGGAAACTCCCACGACCTGGCGTCCTTCGGGGCAACCCGCGGCGAGGTCGGGGTGCAGACGCTGGCCACGTTCGGCCGCGGCAAGGAGGGCGAACTGCTGCTCACCAACTACTCGGCAACGTTGTGGGAGGATTCCGGCGAAAAGATCTCGATGCTCCCCCTGCGCAAGGCCGTCGTGGACGCGGCGGGGCACCTGCGGATGGGCTACTGGCCCGGCAACGAGGCGATGAAAGGCCGGAGCGTTCCCCTCGATCTGGGCCGCTGCGAGCGAGTGCATCCCGGCGCGGCAGACGAGGCGCGCACCGTCAAGGGGAGCGGAACGCGGCTGGAGCTGAAGGACCGCAAAGTGGCGTTCCAGCGCGGCAAGGGCGGCGGCATCGTCGCCCTGATGGATAACCGCTTCAACCTGGCGAAGGGCGTCGTTCTGGAAGGATCGATGACGGCCCTCGACGAGGGCTGGGGCCCGGACACGCACATCATCCCCGTCTCGTGTGGGTTCTTCATCGAAGAAAAGCCGGGCGAAGGCCTCGCGATCTGCATGGAGACCTACGGGATCACCCGCATCGGCCGCCTCGTCTACCGCGACGGAAAGCTGGACTTCACATGCCTCGACATCACCGGGCCGGGGTGCGCGTCCATCGGAGGCATTCTCGAAGGCCGAAAGACGTCGTTGCGCCTTCTGGTGCGGCGGGATATGCTTGAGCTGTACTTGAACGACCTCTTGGTCCAGACATTCTTCTTCTCCGCGAAGGCAACGGGGCGGATCGGGTTCCTGGCGCAGGACGGCGGATGCCTTTTTGAGGACATGCAGGCGTGGGAGATGAGCCTCCCCGCCGAATAGGAAAGATGCAGCCGTGATCGCGATCATCGACTACAAGGCCGGCAACCTGACGAGCGTGAAGCTCGCGCTGGAGTCGCTGCGCATTGACGCCGTGATCACAAGCGACGCGGACACGATCCTGCGCGCCGAGCGCGTGATCTTCCCCGGCGTCGGCGCCGCCGGCGCGGCGATGCGCTCGCTCACCGCACTGGGGCTTATGCCCGTGGTGCGCGCGGTCGTGGCGAAGGGGACGCCTTTCCTCGGGATCTGCCTCGGCACACAGATCATCTTCGAGTTCTCCGAAGAGGATGGCGGCGTGCCGTGCGTGGGCCTGATTCCCGGGCGCGTCCGACTGTTCCATCCCCCAGACCCCTTTGACAAGGTCCCGCAGATGGGCTGGAACAGCATCCGCCTCACTCGCCCGCACCCCGTGCTCCAGGGCATTGAGGATGGCAGCGAGTTCTATTTCGTCCACAGCTACTATCCGTCCCCTTCCGACCGACGCTGCGTGATCGCGGAGACGGACTACGCCGGCGTCAGCTTCGCGTCCGCGGTGTCTGCCGGCAGCCTCGTGGCGACACAGTTTCACCCGGAGAAGTCGGGCCGCATCGGCCTGCACCTCCTCGACAATTTCGCCCGCTGGGACGGGCGGGAAGGCTCCGCGCCGCCATGCTGACCAAGCGCATCATCCCGTGCCTCGACATCCGCAACCGCGTGGTGACGAAAGGAGTGCGCTTCCAGAACAACGTGGAACTCGGGGACCCCGTGGAGATGGCCGCGCGGTACTACGACGAGGGCTGTGATGAGCTCGTGTTCTACGACATCACGGCCTCCGCCGAGCGTCGCCCCATCGACATCGACATGGTGCGCGCCGTGGCCGCCGCGATCCGGATTCCCTTCGCCGTGGGCGGCGGCATCTCCACGCTGGATGACATGGCGCGCGTGCTGCTCGCCGGCGCGGAGAAGGTGTCGGTCAACTCCCTGGCCGTGGTGAACCCGCAGATCATCGCCGAGGGCGCCAAGGCCTTCGGCTCGCAGTGTATCGTGCTGGGCATGGACCCCGTGGCGTCAAACGACCGCGCGCGCTTCCCCAGCGGATACGAGATCACAACCCGCGGCTTTCGTGAACACACCGGCCTGGATGCCCTGGAGTGGGCACGCCGTGCCGAGGGCCTCGGCGTGGGCGAAATCGTTGTCAACTCCGTCGATGCCGACGGCACGCGGCAGGGATTTGAGATCACGCTGACCCGACAGATCGCCGCCAGCGTACGGATTCCCGTCGTGGCCTCCGGCGGCGCCGGCAAACCAAGCCACCTCGTGGACGTGTTCCGGGAAGCGCGCTGCGACGCCGCCATCGTGGCGGGCATGCTCCACTCCGGCGAATTCACGATCCGGCAGATCAAGCAGGCCCTCGGCGACGCAGGCGTGCCCGTGCGCAAGCACTGGTAGGAGGCGCAGGACGGAAAGAGGGTTCAGGGTTCGGGGTTCAGGAAGGGCAAGGCCTGAAGCTGCAGAACGCTCAACACCCAACGTTCAGCACTCAAGTTCGAATGGTCCGACTTGAGCGTTGCACGTTGCGCGTTGGATGTTGAACGTTTCCCGTCCTTCAGCCCTACCCCTTGGCCAGGCGGGCGCGCAGCTGCTCCAATTCCTTGTGCAGCGCCTCCGGCACCCGCGTGCCGCACTTGTCGTAGTAGTCCGCGATGTCGTTGGCTTCCTGCAGCCATCCGTCCTTGTCTACGGCAAGCAGCTGCTTGAGATCGTCCGGCGAAACGCCGGCCCCGGCCACATCGATCGCCTCAGGCGTCGGCAGGTTTCCGATCGCGGTCGCCACGGCCTTGCCCTTGCCTTCCACGCGCTCGCAGATCCACTTCAGAACGCGGCTGTTCTCCCCGTACCCGGGCCACAGCCACTTGCCGTCGGCGCTCTTGCGGAACCAGTTGACGAAGTACACCTTCGGCAGCTTCGTGCGGTCCGTGCGCCCGGCCATGGAGATCCAATGCGCCAGGTAATCCCCCATATGATACCCGCAGAACGGCAGCATGGCGAAGGGATCGCGGCGCATCACGCCGGCCTTGCCAATCGCGGCCGCCGTGGTCTCGGAGCCCGCGGCAGAACCCAGGAACACGCCGTGCTCCCACGAAAACGCCTCGTTGACGAGCGGAATGCGGCTCGGGCGACGTCCGCCGAAGAGGATGGCGGAGATCGGCACGCCCGCCGGATTCTGCCAGTCGGGATCGATCACGGGGCACTGCCCGGCGGGCGCGGTGAAACGCGCGTTCGGGTGGGCGGCCTTGCGCCCGCAGCCGGGCGTCCACTCCTTGCCTTCCCAGTCGATCTGCTTCTCGGGCGGCGGCACGTCCATGTCTTCCCACCAGATGTCGCCGTCGGGCGTGAGCCCCACGTTGGTGAAGATGCTGTTCTTCTGGAACGAGAGCACCGCGTTCGGGTTCGATTTCATCGACGTGCCCGGCGCCACCCCGAAGAATCCCATCTCGGGGTTCATCGCGTAAAGCCGGCCGTCTTCGCCCACGCGGATCCAGGCAATATCGTCGCCGAGGCAGCGCACGGACCAGCCCGGCAGAGAGGGCCGCATCATGGCGAGATTCGTCTTGCCGCACGCGCTCGGGAACGCCGCCGCGACGTAGTGCTTCTTGCCTTCCGGCGAGGTCAGGCTCAGAATCAGCATGTGCTCGGCCATCCAGCCCTCGGACCGCGCGACCACCGAGGCGATGCGCAGCGCCAGGCACTTCTTGCCCAGCAGCGCGTTGCCGCCGTACCCGGAGCCGTAGGACCAGATCGCGCGCTCTTCGGGGAAGTGCACGATGTACTTCTTCGCGGGATCAGGCTCGCAAGGCCACGGTACGTCCTGCTGGCCCGGCTTGAGCGGGGCGCCCACGGAATGCATGCAGGGGATGAACGATCCGTTCGAGCCCAGTTTGGCCAGCGCATCTTTGCCCATGCGCGTCATGATGCGCATGTTCACGACGACGTACGCCGAATCGCTGAGCTCCACGCCGATCTTGGCGATCGGAGAGTCGAGCGGGCCCATCGAGAACGGGATGACGTACAAGGTGCGGCCTTCCATGCACCCGGCGAACATTCCGAGGAGCTGCTTCTTCATCTCGACGGGGTCGGTCCAGTTGTTGGTCGGGCCCGCGTCGTCCTTGGTCTTCGAGCAGATGTAGGTGCGGTCCTCGACGCGCGCCACGTCGCTGACGTGCGAGCGCGCCAAAAAGCAGCCGGGCTTGAGCTTCGGGTTGAGCGGCGTGAATGTGCCCCCCTTCACCCGCTCGCTGCACAGCGAATTGTATTCCGCCTCGGATCCGTCGCACCAGTACACGCGTGCCGGCCGGCACAGTTTAGTCATCTCATCCACCCAGGCGATCAGCTTCTCATTGTCGGTCGGCAGCTTGCTCATGGTCACTCCTTCACTAGGATCTTACCCTTCCGCCGCGCGACCACACTGATCGCCGCGAAGGGCGCCGTACTGTAGATATTTTCCACGTGCTGTCAAGCGTCGATGATTAATTTTGATTTCGCGCTCGAGAGCGTTGACGGTTCCCCACGCCTTCGATCATGATGGCCCCCGGCGATCACCCGGTTCACGGCGATCTGGCCGCTTTGCCCACAACAAAGAAAAGATAAAGATGAACGTTCAACGCATTGCATCACGAAGCGCCGCGCTGGCATTTCTAATATCCGCCCTGTCCTCACTGGAATCTCCCGGAGCCGCCATTTCAGGCTGGCGCGGCGACGGCACGGGCATGTATCCCGACGCCAAGCCTCCGCTGGCCTGGTCCGCCGAATCGAACGTGGTCTGGAAGGCCAAGCTGCCCGGCTGGTCAAACGCTTCGCCGCTCATTCTCGGCAAGCAGATCTACGTCTGCGTGGAGCCCAACGTCCTCGCCTGCCTGTCGCTCAAGGACGGGGCCATCCTCTGGACACGCACCAATGCCTACCCGGAAGTGCTCGCGCCCGAGGAGGCTGAGAAGGTCCAGGGCGACCCAAAGACCCACGACGTCAACGGGTATTCATCCCCGACGCCCGCGACGGACGGCGCCGCCGTCTACGTCGTCTTCGGCAACGGCTTGGCCGCCTGCTACGATCCGAACGGCCAACGCAAGTGGGCGCAGTTCATCGAAAAGCCCACCCACGGCTGGGGCCACAGCGCCTCGCCCGTCTTCGCGGGCGGCAAGCTGATCGTCCACATCCTCAAGGTGACGGCGCTCGACCCGGCGACCGGCAAGGTCGCCTGGCGGGCCGACTCCGACGCCGCCTGGGGATCTCCGGTGCAGGCCCGCATCGGCAGCACGCCCGTCGTCGTGACGGCAAGCGGCGATATCCTCCGCGCCTCGGACGGTCGCGTGCTGGCCGCAAAAGTGTCGGGGCTGACGTACGCCACGCCCGTCGTGCGCGACAACATCGTGTATTTCATCCAGAAGGGCGGCAGGGCGATCCGGCTGCCCGCCGAGGCGACGGATGCGATTCAGCCCGAGACGCTTTGGACAACCGAGCCCAAAGACGAACGTTATTACGCGTCGCCGGTGGTGCTTGACGGGCTCATCTACGCCGTGACCCAGCACGGCGACTGGAGCGTGATCGACGCCGCGACCGGCGCGATCGTCTACACGCGCAAGCTCGACCTCGGCGGCACGTTCTACCCAAGCGTGACGCTGGCGGGAAAGCTTCTCTTCGTAAGCAGCGACAGCGGCAAGACCGTCATGCTGCAGCCCGGACGCGAATACAAGGAAGTCGCGACCTGCTCGCTGGAGTCCTTCCGGAGCACCCCCGTGTTCATCGGCAAACGCGTCTACGTGCGCAGCCGCGAACACCTGTGGTGCCTCGGCGAATAGGCGAGAACGGCGCCGTTACGGGCAGGAGCCAGCGGCCCGGCTCTCAGCGCGAGCTGAGCCCGCCCCTCGGGCGAGCCGCAGATTTCCGGATCAGCCGCTTCAGCATACGCTCGTACGCCCCCGCATTCAGCGGGAGCTCCACCGTCTTCCCGGTCTCCGATGAATAGAGCATGGCGTTGCTCAATTCGACAGACCTGATGCCCTCCGGCGCCGGGGCGATCAGCGGAACGCCCGAGACGATCGCATCGATGAAATTCTGGAGGACTTCAACATGCTGCCCGCCCTGCCCCGAGGCGGGAACGTGGATCTTACTGACCGGGGGCCTCGCATACTTGTCGGACGATCTTCTGATGACCTCGTTAGCTGAGACTTCATTGCGCGTGAAACGCAACTCGCCTTCCTCCGCCACGATCCGGCCAAACTCGCCCGCGATCTCCAGCCGGTTCGTGCCGGGGGCCTCGCCCGTGGAGGTGACCAGCACGCCGGAGCATCCGTCCCGATACTCCATACAGGCTGTTACCTCATCCTCGACCTCGATCGTATGTTTGCGGCCGAGCTTGCAGAAGGCCCGCACGCGGTCGGGCATGCCGAACATCCATTGCCACAGGTCAAGGTTGTGCGGGCACTGGTTCATCAGCACGCCGCCCCCCTCGCCCGCCCACGTGGCGCGCCATCCGCCGTCGGCATAGTAGGCGTCGGTCCGGAACCAGTCCGTGATGATCCAGGTGATGCGGTCCAGCTTGCCGAGGTCGCCGCGCTCGAGCATGCTCCGGATCTCGCGATAGCGGGGATCCGTGCGCTGGTTGAACATGGCGGCAAAGATCTGGTGCTTGTTATTGTGCGCCGCCAGCAGGCGTTCGGCGTCCGCTTTGTGCACGGAGATGGGCTTCTCCACCAGCACATGCAGCCCCGCATTCAGCGCGTCGATACCAACCGTCGTGTGCGCATAGTGAGGCGTGACGATGAGCAGAGCGTCGCAGACCTTGTCCCCGATCAGCGCCCGGTGGTCGTAGTAGGAGGCACACTTGTACCTGGCGGCCGCGCGATCGGCGCGATCCCGAATCACGTCGCACACCGCCGTCAGGCGCACGCGGTTGGCCGCCTCCAGGTTCCGGAGGTGCACCTCGCCCATGACGCCAATGCCGACAACGCCCAGCCTCACATCTTTCATGGTAAAGCCGCCGTCAGAAATGGAAGACCTCCTCCATGGATGCCCACCATTCGCCCTGCGCGCGGTCCGGCAGCGGCTCCTGGCAGGGAATGCACTCGGCCCACCACTTCTGCGTGACCGGGTCCGCCGCCATCTTCGCCATGTCCGCGTCGAAGTCCTTGCCGACGTACTCGAAGTAGCTGAACAGGTAGTTCTTCCCGTCCGGCATCTTGCGCAGGTAGATGGAGTAGTTCTGGATGTTGCACTTCTTGATCATCTCAAGCACGGCCGGCCAGGCCGCCGCGTGCAACTCCTTGTAGCGCGCGAGTTTCTCGTCCTTGACCCCCAGCACCGAGCCATAGCGTTTCATCGTCTCTCCTTGCCTTCGTGGCCGCGTCTCAGGCCAGCTTCAGCGGATACGTTCCGTATTCCCTCACGAGCTTCACAATATAGTCGTACGTCTGGCCCGACACATCCGACGCCACGGAGTGGTCGGACTGGAAGATGTACCCTCCCCCTTGGGCGGCCTGAAGCTTGCGGAGCACCTCGCGCCGGATCCTCTCCCTGTCGCCCGTCTCCCAGATCTGCATATCGCTGTTGCCGCAGAAGCCCATGCGGTGCCCGTACTGTTTGCGCAGGGCCACGACATCGAGGCCCGCCTTGGCTTCCAACGGATTGTAGGCTTCCAGGCCCATCTCGACAAAGTCGGGCAGGATGCTGTGCACGTTGCCGCAGCCGTGGTAGATGACCGGCAGGTTGTGCCGGTGGCAGAGGTCGATCATCGCCTTCACGGTCGGCTTGTAGTACTGGCGCCAGTAGTCCGGCGAGAAGAACATGCCGTTGCGATACGCCACGTCGCCCCAGATCACAAAGCCGTCCAGCAGGCCCGCGCCGGCCTCGATCTCGGCCTCGGCGCACTGGTAGTAGAACTCACCGATGCGCAGGAGCTGCCGCCCGAACCGTTCGGGGTACTCTCCGATCCACATCATCGTGTTGAACTGCCCGAGCAGGCGCGTCACGCACTCCGACGCCTCGATCATGCTGCCGTACACGGGAAAATCCGGGTGCAGCGACTTGATGGTGTCGATCCACGGCGGCGAATTGCGCTGGAAGCCGTCGCCCACGCCGGCAATCTGGTTGTCGCCGCCCGCGAAGTACCGGCGTCGGTCGCGCGGGTCGTCGAACTCAAGCGCCTCGAGCTTCTCGATCGTGTCGGTCTCCCAGCTTACCTGCTCGGGCATGGGCATGTCGAAGCGCTTGCGAAGCGTCGTTTCGAAGCCGGTCCGCACAACGACCTCCTCGGCGTCTTCCCGGACGGTCTGGAAGTCCATGATGTGCGGGTCCATGTTCGGCACGGTGACGATCCAGTCGAGGTCATAGTGGTAGTAGGGATTGGCGTCCTCGGACAGGCCAAGCTCCTCGCGCCAGCGCCGGATGAACCCGCCCCAGAAGAAGTCGCTGATAGGCACGCGGTCCGGCTCCTCATGCCGCAGCGCCTTGTTCATCCGGTCGAGCTTGCGCAGCGTGTTCTCTTTCCGCTTGCCGGCCGCCTTCTTCCCCGTGGTCTCAAACATGCCCATGGTGGTCTCTCACTTTGATTTCGCCCTGGCCTGATAGAACTTCTTCACCGTTCTTATCCACTCATCCGCCATGAGCTTGTGCCCGGAATAGGTCGGGTGCACGGCGTCCCAGATCCAGTACCCGGCCGGGGCGCGCTCACAGGCGTCGTCGAACACCCTCTGAAATTTGACGCAGGCAGCATGATGTTTTTTCGACAGTTTCGCAACAATCGCCTGCCGCGCCTTCACATCCTGGTCCCGGGCGTCTTCTTTCTTGTGGCCGTCGGCCGGCAGGTAGAAGGGCTCGCAAAGAACCAATTCGAGGCCCGGATTGGCAGACCTGGCTTCGTCCAGCAGCTTGTCGTAGGTCCGCTCGTACTCGTCGAGGGGCACCGTGCCGCTGTCGTTCACGCCGATCAGGATGCTCAACAGATCCGGGTTCAGCTCGATCGTGTCCGTCCGCCAGCGTGCCTCCAGATCAGTAACCCTGTGGCCGCTGATGCCGCGATTCATGAATACCAGGTGTCGCTCCGGGTATCTGGCGCCGTATTCCGCAGCCACGATGAAACAGTAGCCGTGCCCGAGGATGTGATTCGGGTCCGAGTCGCGCCCGCGGTTGCCGTCGGTGATCGAGTCGCCCTGGAAAAGGATTCTCGCATTCTCTTTGAACATCAGTACCTTCCGTCCTCCCTCACCGCGTCCGCCATGGCCACAACGTTCGCCACCGGAGTCTCTTCCAGGATCCAGTCGTGGCTGGCGCCGGCAATATAGCCGCCGCCCGGCATCATGATCCCCAGCACGGCGCGCGTGTCGCGGCGCACGGTCTCCGGCGTGCCCCCGATCAGGACGTGGTGGGAATCAATGCCGCCGTTGAACACGATCCTGTCGCCGAACCGAGTCTTCAAACTCCGCAGGTCCATGCCGCAGCAATCCGGCTGCAGCGCGTGCAGCGCGTCGAGCCCGGCCCCGATCAGCGCGGGGATCAGCGGCTCGAATCCCCCGCAGCAGTGCATTTGCACTTTGAGCCCGTACTCATGCCCCAGGTCGATCAGCCGCTTCAGGTGCGGAAGGACGAAGCGCTCGAAAAGCCCGGGGCCCAGGAGCGGGCCGGTCTGGCTGCCCAGGTCGTTGCCGATGAAGAAGATGTCGATGAGATCGCCGGCCTCGTCGAAGATCCGGCGGGTGGATGCTGCATAGAAGTCCACCATGTGATCCATGAGGGCATCGACGAGCGGCGAAGCGTCGTACATCTTCATGTAGAGGTTCTCCATGCCCATCAGGTCGATGGCGTCATGCCAGAACGGGGACCAGTCCCCGCCAAGGATCGCGAACTCGTCGTGCCAGCCCTTGGCGGCGGCCCGAATCCCGGAAACATCAACGCAGGCCGGATCAGGCCACGGGTACGCCTGCACGTCCCGGAGCGAGGCAGCGGCCAGCGGGTGCGAGGCGGGCTGGCCATACTCGTACCCCAACCGGTCGACGCCGAAAATCGTGCGACCGATGACTCCCGTGGGCAGCGCATCGCTGGGCTTGCGATATGAAGCGAAGACCCTTCTGAAGTCGTCGCCAAGCCGCCGGCGCAAGGCCTCTTCATCCGCCAGCCCCAGCTCGCGCTTCGCCTTGTCGATGAAGCGGGTGGACATGCCGAACCACAGCGGAACGCGGTCCGGCGGCCGGTGCGCAAAGGTTGTCAGTACGCGATCGCGCGAAGTCATGCGTTGCCTACCACTGCGCAGGGAGGTAGTGATCGACGTCAGCCTGCGTGATCACGTGTTTCGGAAGATAGCGCACCGGCTCCAACGGCAGCCCGTTGAACCAGTCGGCCGCCGCCTTGAGAGCCACGGCCCCGTCGGCTTCTGCAGACTGGTAGGTGATGGCGTAGATGTCGCCCGCCTTGACGGCGTCCATCCCGATCTTGCTGTTGCCGGCGGCCACGACCACGATGTCGCTGCGGCCGGCCTTCTTGCACGCCTCGGTGATCCCGATGGCCTGCGCGGAATCGTCGGCCGCGCAGATCCCGACCAGCTGCGGCCCGAACCGCGTGATCCAGTCGGCCACCACCTGCTGCGTCTTGGCCGCCTCGAAGCCGGGCGCCTGCATGTCGAGGGTCTTGATCTCAGGCGCGTAGGAGGCAAGCTCGGAGATCGGCGCGTAGGTGCGCGCAAAGAAAGGCGATCCGCCCGGCGCATGGCGCACGTAGGCTACGCCGCCCTTCTTCTCCAGCTTGTCGGCCCACGCCCTGGCGAGCATGCGGAACTGGCCCCAGTCATCCGGCCCGGTCCAGCAGATGGCGTAGCGCATGGCCTCGTTGTCCGGGTGCATATTGCTCAGCACGATCGGGATTCCGGCCTGGTTCACCTTCCGGACCTGCTGGATCCCCACCTTCGCATCGAGCGCGATCAGGATGATCATGTCCGGCTGGTCGTTGACGGCCTCGTCCAGCATCTGGTTCTGCACATCCACCTTCCAGTTGGGCGACAGAATGCGCAGCTTCATCCCGTATGCATCGGCCACCTTCTGCATCCCCGCGCTGTACGCCGCCAGGTACGGGTGGTCGCCGTTGAGGATGGTGATCACGCGCCGCCCGATGGCGCCATTCTTCGGCGAAGGAGGGATGTTGACCTTGTTCGCATTCCAACCCGCGTACTCCATGTCATACCAGCGCGCCGCATCCGTCTCGGGCAGCTTGTCCGGGTCCGCCGGGCGGGACGGCGGCGTCTTCGTCTCAAGGGCCAGCAGCAGCGGCTGGCCATCCGCCGACTTCAGCCCCGAAATGTCAACGGCCAGCGACTTTGCCAGGTTTGCGCCGGCGTCCGGCATTGCCTCTTTCGACACGGAAGGAGGCTTGCCGCAGCCCGTCGCGCCCACCAGCAGCGCCGCCGCGATCGCCCGGATTACGCTCATGCTCTTCATGTGGTGCTCCCCTTTGTCAGTTCATCCATCAGCACGGGCCGCCTGCCCCTTGTCCTGTCATGCCGCAGGGCGGCGACGGCCTCATGCACAACCACCAGCGCCAGCACCAGGCCTGCGACAAGGACCCTGATCTCACTGCCGTATCCCAGCCGGTTGAACCCGTTGAACAGCGCGGCGAACGCCAGCACGGCAACCGCGCTGCGCAGCACGCTCCCCCTGCCCCCCGTCATGGTCGTGCCGCCGACGATCGTCGCGGCAATCACGCCCATCAGGCTGCTGTCCCCCAGGTCCGGTGTGGCCGAGCACATGCTCAGGGCGAACAGCGCCCCGCCCAGCGCGGCCGTCACGCCGGATACCACAAAAGCGGCCGTCACGTAGCGCGCCGGGTCTACGCCGGACTGCCAGGCTGTCTCCTGATTCGCCCCGACGAGGAAGAAATTGCGCCCTGGCCGTGTGCGCGTCAAGTACCATTGCGCCAGCGCCACGAGCGCCGCCGTAGCCAGCACCCGCGGGGTGAGAAGGGGCACAAGCGCGCGCTCCAGAAAGTCCGCGCGCGCCAACGCCGCGTCGCCGGTCGCACTGACCGACGACCCGTGGCAATAGATGTAGATGACGCCCTTCACGATGGTCAGCGTGCCCAGCGTCGCGATAAAGGAACTAATGCGCGACCGCGTCACCAGCAGCCCGTTGATCAGGCCCACGCCCGCGCCGGCCGCGACCGCGGCCAGGAAGCTCCCCCACCATCCCAGGACCGGCTGCAGCCCGATCGCCAGCATCGCGCCGAGCGTCAGCGTGGCGCCGATGGACAGGTCGAGCTGACCGCAGATCAGCACAATCGTGAAGCCGAGGGCCACCGTCGCATCCAGACACGTGGACCTCATGATAATCGTCAGGTTGAGCGGATTCAGGAACCGCGGCGCCACGAGCGACATGACCGCAAAGACGGCCGCCAGCAGCAGGTAGATCCTGTACCGGTCCACAAACACCAGCAGCCTGTTGCCGCGTTTCCTATTCATGGTCCCGTCCGAGTCTCCGCGCCATCGCGGCGCTGGCGCCAACCACCGTGATGAACACCAGCCCCTTGACGATCTGCTGTGCGAACGTGTCCACGCCCATGAGCGTCATGATGTTACTCATCAGGCCGAGCACCAGAACGCCGCCGAACACCCCGATGATATCGCCCCGTCCGCCGGTCAGGGTCACGCCGCCCAGCACGATCGCGGTGACGGCGTCAAAGTCATAGCCCTGCCCGTTGTAGTAGGCGCCCACTTTTGAAAGCGACGTGATCAGAATCCCCCCGGCCGCCGCGGCCAGGGACGAGAGCAGGAAGGCGGCGCCCACCGTCCGCGGCACATTCACGCCCGTCACGGCGGCCATCGCCCGGTTCGAACCGACCAGCTTGAGCTGCTGGCCGAAGGCCGTCCGCTTCAGGAGGTATTGCCCCGCAGCCGCGAACACCAGCAGGACCACCATCGGCAAGGTCACCCGCCCCACGACGCCATGGCGGTATAGTTCGACAAAGAGGCGCCCCGCATCGGTATCGCCGCCCTTCACGTTAGGGTAGATCTGCTGGTTCGACCAGATCCAGCGCATCAGCCCCATGGTGACGTACGACATGGCCAGGGTCCAGATGATCGGGTTGGTGCGGAGCTTCCCTATCATCAGAGCGTTGACGAGCCCGATCACCAGGCCCGTCGCAAGACCGGCCAGCAGCCCCGGTACGAACCCGAAGCGCAGCATCTCGACGGCCATCACGCCGGAAAAAGCCATAGTCGTGGGGACCGAAAGATCCGCGTAGTGGCCGGAGAAGGTTACGAACGCCACGCCGACGGCCACAATGCCCAGCAGCATGACGCTGTCCACCGTGTTCAACAGGTTCTTGGGCGCAAGGAACTGCGGGCTCAACAACGAACCGATCACAACCAGCACCAGCACGGCGCCATAGATGCCGAACCGGTAGACCAGCGAGCTGAAGGGCAAACGGGATGGCGGTCGCTCAGACATCGGCCCCTCCCCCGTTCGCCGCCAGCAGCACGGACTCCTCGCTGATCGCCTCGCGCGGAATCTCCCGGATCATGCGACCGTGCCGCATGACCATAACCCGGTCGCTCAAGGTGACGAGTTCCGGAAGGTCCGACGAAATCAGGATCACCGCGCGGCCCTGCGCCGCGACCTCCTCGATGGCACGATGTATGATCACCTTCGCGCCGATATCCACGCCCCGCGTCGGTTCGTCCAGGATCAGGACCTGCGGCTCCAGCGCGAGCCACTTTGCGAGCAGCACTTTCTGCTGGTTGCCTCCGGAGAGGCTGCGGATCACGACATCGTGATCCGGCGGATGAACATGCAGCGAAGATAACAATCGGTCCAGCGTGCCCGCGCCGCGGCGCGCGGAGTAGGACCCGAAGCGCGTGAGCCGGGGAATCATCGCCGCCAGCAGGTTCTCGCCCGTCGAAAGTCGAAGCGCCAGTCCAAGCGCCTTGCGATCCTCCGGCAGGTACGCCAGGCCCAGCCGGATGGCCTCGCCCATGTGACGCAGACGCGCCTGCACGCCATCCACATGCAACTCGCCGCGGTCGACCGGATCGATGGCCACCAGCGCGCGCGCGAGTTCCGTGCGGCCGGCCCCCGCCAGCCCCGCGATGCCGAGGATCTCGCCGCTGCGCACAGTGAACGAGACGTCATGGAAGAATCCGTACCGGGTCAGGCCGCGGGCCGCCAGCTTTTCACGCCCGGGCGCTCGGCGCGGCTTTTGCTGGTACAGATCTGCGGCGGCGGCCCGCCCCACCATCATCTCGACCAGGTCGGCCTGCGTCACCTCGCCCAGCGCGCGCGTCGCAATCCGCTTGCCGTCGCGCATCACCGTGACGCGGTCGGCAATCTGCATGATCTCCGCCAGGTGGTGCGAGATGTAGACGATCGCCAGCCCCTGCCGCCGCAGCTTGCGGATGATGTCGAACAGGCGCCCCACCTCGTCGCGGCTCAAGGCCGACGTCGGCTCATCCATGACGAGGATGCACGGCCGGTTGCCGAGAGCCTTGGCGATCTCGACCAGCTGCGCCTCGTGCTGACTGATATCCTCCACCGGAGTCTCGGGGTCCAGTTCTTCCAGACCAACCCGCTTGAGCAGCGCGCGCGACTCCGTCAGCAGCGCCCGCCGGTCGAGCAGCCCGCGGCGGGCCGGCAGCCGGCCGGCCAACAGGTTCTCGGCGATGCTCAGCGGGCGGGCCAGGATCAGCTCCTGGTGGATCATCTGGATGCCGTAGCGCTTGGCGGCGGCCGGCGAATGCAGCGCCACCTCCTTCTCGCCGATCAGGATGCGGCCGGAATAGTCCGGGAACGCGCCGGCGATGATGTTCATCAGCGTCGACTTGCCGGCGCCGTTCTCGCCGATCAGCGCATGCACCTCGCCCGCGCGGACGTCGAAATCCACGCAATCCACGGCCAGCGTGCCGGGATAACTCTTCGAAACCTGTTCCAGCTTGAGGGCTATGCCAAGGTCATTCATGCGGCAGCCAATCCGGGAAAGCGTCTTCGTGCTTCGAGGAAACATACGGGCGCGCTGCCGCACGCGTCAAGCGGATGAAGCCGCGGATGAAGTCGCGGCCATGATCTTATCTTTTGCCTCCTGTAACCTCTTACAGTGGAGAGGAGTGTTTTA
>CAYRKB010000104.1:9371-16021 GCA_964424705.1 uncultured Victivallales bacterium | reverse complement strand
TCTCCGAGCTTCGCCGCATCTCCCCCGGGCGGCGATCCCCGGAACTCACATGCGCTCTGCGCCGGGATCGGCAGCGCCACAGTGAACACCCGACACAAATCACCATCTACGAGCACGGGGCCCTGGTGACCAACGAGTCCGCTGCCCATCGTCGGGCTGGCCCAACTGTACCGGGATCAGGCGCTACGGCATCTGCCTGTGTGGCCGTTCAGCCAGCTACGGCGACAAAAAAAAGAGCAGTTCAGCCGCGCCCAGCGCGACTGAACTGCTCTTTTCAGGCTCATAGGTTCTGAGAGATATCTCCGGAGGGCAATCTCAGCATTCCGCCGCGATCACGGTTCCGGATGCACCAGGCGGTCTTCCTGCCACGCCCCCTTCACCATCTTCCCATTGGGATACGTGAGCACTCCCTGGCCCTCTTTCTTCCCGTTCCTGAAGGCTCCCGTGTACTGCTCGCCGCTCGCGTAAATGTACAGGCCCTTGCCTTCGCGCCGCCCCTCGTTGAAGTCGCCCACGTAGCGGGATCCGTCCGCGAACAAGTACACACCTTTGCCATGCCGCATGTCGTCTCGAAATTCGCCCTTGTACACATCGCCGTTGGCAAACGTGAACAGGCCGTTCCCATGCCGCAGCCCGTTCATGAACTGGCCCGAGTACCGGTTGCCGTTCTGGTATGCGATCACGCCCATCCCGCTCATCAGGTCGTTCTTGAATTCGCCGGCGTAGCGATCTCCCTTGCCGGACACAAGGCTGCCCCGGCCATGGCGCATGTCGTTGGCAAAGTCGCCCGTGTAACGGTCCCCGCCGGGGCTCGTCAGCACGCCACGCCCCTCCCGCATGTCATCTTTGAACTGACCCTCGTAGCGATCCCCGTTGCGGAATGTGTACGTGCCCCATCCGTTCATCAGGCCCGCCTTGAATTCGCCCTCGTAGCGATCCCCGTTGGGAAAGGTAATCACGGAGATCTCGCGCGGCTCCGAAGAGGGCGACGGCGCCGCGATCTCCTCAAGCGCGACGGACTTCGCCTCAGCCAGAATCTTGTCGCTGGCCTCCTCCGCGCCGGGGTCTTCCGCCGCTGCGGGCGACCCCGCCAGCGCGTCCTCTTCGGCGCCATCGCCCTCCTGGCGCGCCGGAGGCAAGAGCTCCGCGATTGCCGGCGCCTCTGCGCGGCTGCCTTCAGCTTTCGCGGCAAGCGCCGTCATAAGTTCCGCCTGGCTGCGCCGAACGACATCGAGTTCCTTGCGGCCGCTCGCAGCGAACTGCTCCAGTTCACGGAGCCGCGTGTCCACCGCAGCCGTATCCGCCTGGCGTGCGCCGGTGCGCGATTCCACCCACTGCTGGAGTTTCTCGAGGTCGGACTTCATCTGCTCCGACTCGCGGTAGCGCCGCGCCTCGGCCTCCTGAATCCGCCCATCAATCTCCGCCTGTGCGCCAGCCACCTGGGCCATGCGGTTTGAGAAGCCAAGCGCCTCTGCGGCGTAAACCCTCGTCTGCGCATGAATCCGGTCCACGACCGAGGCCGTGCGGGAAGAGCTGCGCAACACAAAGATGCCGATGGAGATAAAAACCGCAAGAGTCAGCAGAAGAATGATCAGAAACACCGTGCTGGTCCACAGGATCAGGCGACGATTGCGGGAGCGCTCCGCCTCGACGTAGCGCTGCACGGCGCCGAGGGTGACGACCGGATCCATGGCCCGCGCCACGCCGAGCCCGCCCGGCTGCGTCACCGCCGCAGAGGAATCCGCCTTGCGCGCTGCGTCTGAAACGGTGTGATCCATGTTATGTCCGCATTGAGGCGGCCCGGCTATTCAACGCGCGGCTCAACGGCCGGGCTTCACGGCCGGTTCGACACCGGCTTTCTCGTTCTTTAACTTTACCTTGGTGATAAGCAGCGAGCCCTTGATCTGATCCCCGGTCAGTCCCGGGGTCAGGCTCATGTTTGAAACTCGAAGCAAGCCGGGGCTCTTCTGCAAATCATCAAGAAACTCCAGCAGCGCCTGGCGCGACGACTCGAACTTGCCAATCGCCACCGTGTATTCATCATAGGCTTTGAACGGCCGCGGCTCGCGGTGCTCCATCGTCGAAACGACCAGGCTATGCTTTCGGGCCAGCTCGTCGATTTCCCCTTTGAACTCGGCGATGTCCTCGGACGGGCTGACCGCTTTGGACAGTCTGCCGGCGGCGGCGGAAAACTGCTGCGCGACGCCGGCGTGCCAGGACTCCACGCTGCGCGCATACGCTTTCTGGACCCTCTTTCTTCCGATCTCCTCCTCAAGCCGATGGAGCTCCTGCAGGACCGGATTCACTACGAGCAGCACCACGCAGAGAAGAACGACGAATACGCCCGCAATGAGCATCCAGCTACGCTCCCGCGTCGACAATCTTGCCAGTCTTCCCGAGATCATTTGCGTGCCTCCAGCGCGCAGGCAATTTGAAACTTGAACCGGCCCGTTTCCGCAACCTTCTTGGTCTGCCCCTCCGCAACATCCTTGAAGACATCTTTCTGCTCGAGGTTCTGAACAAGAGCCCGCACGTCCTTGATCGTATCTGCAGTTCCGCTGACCATCACCTGATTCTGCTCGTAGTTCAGGTCCACCGCATCGAGAAAGGTGTTGCTCGGCGTGGAAGCGCGGATTTCCCGCAAGAGAACGACGGGGGCCAGCCGCGACTCGCTGCGCGCCGCCACAAGGTGAACCACCTCTCGCATCTGCTCGTCCAGGGCCACCTGGGGCGCCGAAGCGGCGATCGCCTTTTCAACTTCATCCAGCTGGCCCGCCCGCAGCGCGACCTTGGTGACGGCAAACACCGCGGCGAAGGTGATCATGGTCATGAGCAGCATGACCATCGTGGTCAGGGTGCGCGACTTCCGCACCAGGGCGCGCCGGGTGCTCACGTTGTCGGGCACCAGATTGATCCGCAGCTCATCAGGCCGCAAAGCCAGGCCCGCAAGGGCGGTCATCGAGATCGCGTGGAACTCGGAGTCCTGCAAAGAAGGCGTCGCGGGCAGGCGCTTGAGGCTCTGCAGGCTGTCCAGGCACTCGGGCTGCAACCCGAGCTGCGGGCCAAGGTACGTGACAAGCGACGGAATATGGACTGCCGCCCCTGCCAGAAGGAGCTTGGTAATCCCGAGCCCGGGCGACTCGCTCAGGCAGGTGTCCAGCGATTGCTTCACCTCCCGCGCGAATTTCTCTTTCCACTTTTCGAAATCGCCCTGCAGCGAGCCGGCGCCGATCATGATGCTGCGCGTGAACACAAGCCCTTTGGCCGAAAACACCATGAAGTCGGAGCATCCGGCGTCCACATCAAGCAGCGCAAACGCGCCGGCCCCGCCCGCCCCCGCCTGGCGCTGCCAGTTGAGGATCGCCTCGGTGCTCACTGTCATCTGTGCGACATCAATGCCCGCATCCTCAAGCAGCGCAAATCGCTGGCGCAGGGCCGGACGCTGCACGATCACGAGCATGATGCGCGTGTACCCCTCCTCGCGCCCCGGCCCGATGATGCGGTAGGTCGAAACGATTTCGTCCTGAGAGTAGGGCGTTTGCTTGCCGGACTGCAAAACCACCATGTCTGCAATTTCATCCGGATCGGTCGAAGGCAGTTCAAGAAGGCGGATATTGGCGACCTGCCGCGGAAGACAGGCAAGCACGGACGAGTTCGGGACTTTCCACTGCTCAAGCACCCGCGCCAGCGCGTCCGCCGGACGGCCCTCGCCGCCGTCAGCCCGCATCAAATGCAGTTTGGAAAAAGAGATGCCCCCCTGGGATCGCTCCACGCGGGCGACCTTGAGCCATTCGTTGCCGATTTCGATTACAACGTCAGGAGCCTTTGAATGCCGTGGCTTGTTTCCACCCATGGTTAGAACTTCCCTCGTTCCGGCTTCAGACTACCCCACTCCCCGGCGCTCCTCTATTCCTCACGCCAGAAACGAATGGCCCCGCTCTTCCTCTCAAAAACAAACTCTATTCTCGTAACCGCGCCCGTCTCGCCCCGCACCCACCCCTCCGCCGTACCACCGAAGCAGGTCGACGACAGCTTCGTCGCACTCACAAGGCGCGTGAACGGCACATACAAAGCGCCCGGCGCCCCGGGCAACAGGCTCCACAAAGACTCAACGGCGCCCTGTTTAAACGCGTTATCTACCGGCTTACTCCTGAAATCCTTGATCAGCCCGGCGAGAGCATGTGCATCCTTGTCGCTCACCCCGATGGCCATTGCGACAGAGCGCAATACCAAAGGGTCAGCCGTGTTTAAATTCACCTTCTCATCGCCAAAAACCGTACTATACGGCGCAATCCGCGCGAACATATCCGCCGTCATACCCTCCACCAGGCGAGCCTCATAGATCGATAAAAAACGCCCGGAAGACGGTTTATCGCGCGTATCATTCGCAGGAACCGCCGATCCTGTCAACACCGATGGCGTGCGCCGGTATTCTTCCACGGAATCAGCCAGGCGTGCCGCTGCGGACTCGCTCATCCCCCCCCCCGCCTCGACAAAGAACGATATCAGCAGGTTCGTAGGCGCCAAACGCAAGTTGACCTTTCCGTCCTCGTCCCTGACTCCGTAGCGCGCGCGCGGGCTCGCAGGCTCGGATCGGTCCTCCCAGTAGACCCGGAAGGTGCCAGTTCCAAGCGCAGCATCCTTGAAAAGATTCTCGCTGTCGGCCCACGGCTCGCAGAACGCGTCCCACCCGTTCGTGCATTTGGCTGTTTCCGCCATCGCAAGGTTGATTCCGCCCTTCGCCAGCGCCCACCCCGCCGTATCCGCCCGCAGCCGCTCGGCCACGCGCAGGTGCATGGCGACCGTGGAACCGATCGCAACCGCCAGGGCGCCGAGAAAGAAGAGCGTCCAAAGGGTCAGCACCAGGACGCTGGCCCCGCGCGCCGGACAGGCAGGGGCGTCAGCCTGAATCCTGCCAGGCCGACGCATCATCCCCTTGAGGCGGTGTTCTTCCATAGTCCTCAGCTACTGTGTTTTCCGGATCGTGACGTCCTGCACTTGAACGGGCACTGGATACGTCCGCACGATCTGGCGGGTGCCGCCTTCAGATTTCGTTGTGAGTTTCACGTGGACGAGCGCCGGAAAGTTTGTGCCGCTATTCGGCCAGTCCGCGCGCGCGCTTTGGGCCCCCGCCCCCGCGCCGGCCGCCACGTAGCCGAAGGCCAGCCCCTGCACTCCCGTGAGAACGGTTTCGGCCAGGGCCTCATTCGCCGCGGCCCCGGCCCCGCAAGGCTGCCGCGTGCGCACGAGCGCGGCCTTGCCTGCATCGTAGCGGTACTTCACCACGGCAAGGACGCCTGTTCCCTCCAGCCCGGCGCCCCGGGCCTCGCGCATCAGCCCGCCGAAAGACACCTCGGCGGGCTCGCCGCGAAACCCGACGTCACAGAAAGGGAGCGCGTTCGAAAGGTCCCGCTCCAGAATCCGCAGCCCGATGCCCAGCTCCGCTTCCGCCTGGCCGTAGGCGCGCACCGTATCCCACACCCTGATTCCGCCGGACAGGCTCGCGCCAATTACGCCGACCACTACCGCAAGTATCGCGGTGACGACAAGAAGCTCTATCAGGGTGAACGCGGCGACGCCAACCCGCGCCCGCCGCCGGGATTCCGGCCGAAGACTCCCGGATGCCGTGTGCTGCTCTTTGTTCATGGCAGGCCTTTGCCTGTTGCTTCAGGGCGCGGCGGGACAAAGACATACGTGGCCGCCGACTGATCCGTGCCCGAGGACGTCTTCGCGACCTCGACGAGGACCTCGTACAGCGCGCCGCAGTCTGGCCGCAAAGACCCGGACGCGTTCACGCTGCACCGCAGCGTAAAGCCCTTCTTCTCCCCCTCCGCAAACGTTTCCGTGCCGCCCGGCTCGAAATTACGATCCAGCCGCAGGGCCGTTTCCACCTGGATCAGCTTGTCGCGCAACAGCGCCGTGGCGACCAGCGAGTCGCGCCCGCGGCCCGAGGCGACAAGCGCCGTCTCAAAAGCGCGCAGCACCAGAACGATTCCCGTCGACAGGATTACAAGCGCCACGAGCACTTCAATCAGCGTGAATCCGCGCTTCGCGCGGCGGGCCGGGACTCCGGGATATGTCCGGCGGGGCACGGCGGGGTCACTCGTTCCAGTTTGCAATATCATCGGCTTCTGCCGCCGTATCCTTGCCCTGCGACCAGAGGTCAAAGCCCGCCCCGGCATGCGAGCCGGGACTCCGGTACAGGTAGTCGCGCTTCCACGGATCGCGGGGCTTCTTCTCGATGTAGTCCGGATACAGAGCCTTCAGCCCCTCATCCGAGGTCGGAAAGCGATCGTTCTTGAGGTGGTACATCTTCAGGGCCATGCTGATGTTCGCGATATCTCCGCGGGCGATATGCTTCTTCGCGTCATCGGACGCAGGCAGCACATTAGGGAGCACCATGCCAGCCAGAGCGGCGATGATAATGACTACCACCATGAGCTCAATCAAAGTAAACCCTGCATTGCTGCGATGCGCTCGCATTCCTTACCTCCGTTGTGCTGCGTTCAGTATACAGCGTCCCGTGCCGCCCTTACAAGCAGCACCTCGTCAGCGCCGGCGATTCGCATTATGGCGGAACAGCCCGCGTAAAGCTGGCTCTACTGTGAAGAAGTCCTGAGGTAGAGCCCGCTTTACGCGGGCTGTGGATT
>CAYRKB010000104.1:0-9271 GCA_964424705.1 uncultured Victivallales bacterium | reverse complement strand
AGCGGGCTCTACTGTGAAGAAGTCCTGAGGTAGAGCCCGCTTTACGCGGGCTGTGAATTGGGATGAACGGCCATAATGCGAGTTGCCGCGTCAGCGCAGCCCGCGCCCGATCTCGAAAATCGGAAGCAGCATCGCCACCACGATCAGGCCGACCAGGCCGCCCACAACCAGAATCAGGATCGGCTCAAGCAGGCTCGTCGCCAGCCGGCTGCCCAGCTCGACTTCCTTCTCGTAGAACTGCGCGATTTCATTCAGGGAGTCCTCCAGGTGACCGGATTCCTCGCCCACGGCCGCCAGGTTGGAGACGAAGGACGGGAAGTGCGGGGCGCGCCGCAGCCCGGCAGACATGGGCAGGCCTTGCTGCACGGTCAGCTCGCGCGCGGCCAGGATCTCGGCGCGCAGGACCGTGTTCCGGACCGTCCGCGCTCCCAGGTCCATGCTCCTCTCAACGGATACGCCGGAGTTGAGCAGCAGCGCCATGGTCCGCGTAAAGCGCGCGATTTCCGACTGCTGAATGAACGTGCGCAGCAGCGGCGTGCGCAGCTTCAGCCGGTCCAGCGTCAGCCGCCCTTGCGTGTTGCCCGACAGGCGATGCACCACCGCGCCCAGCAGCGCCCCGAACAGGAGCATCCAGTACCAGAACTTGGAGAAGAACGTGCTGATGCCGATGAGCAGGCGCGTCGGCAGGGGCAAATTGCGGTACTCGTCGAACAGCTCGATCACTTTGGGCATGAAAAATGCGAGCAGAATGAAGACGGTCGCGCAACCTACGCAAACCACCAGGATCGGGTACGCCAGGGCCGCCTGCACTTTCCGGCGCAGGTCGTCCTCCTGCTCCCGCGCATCGGCAAGGCGCGTGAGAATCGTGTCCAGCACCCCGCCCCACTCCCCCGACCGCACCATGTTCACAAACAGCTCTGGAAACAGGCGCGGGTGCTGAAGAAGCGCGTCGGAGAGCATGTCGCCGCGGCGGATGCGCGCTTCGATGTCCTCCGCCACGCGGCGAAACTCCGGGTTCTCCGTCTGGTCCCGGATGGTGGTCAGCGCCCGGAGAATGGGCACGCCGGACTTCAGCAGGCTCGCGAGCTGGCGCGTGAACACGGTGATCTCGCGGGGCGCAATCCCCCGCAGCCGGAACGAACTGCCGCGCTTCTTTTCGTCCGCCTTTTCGCGCACCCACACCGGGCTCAGGCCCATTTCGTCCAGGGCAAGCGCCGCAGCAGCCTTGGATTCGGCGGCCATCTCTCCCGCCACGGTCTTCCCGGGGCCGTCTTTCGCTCTATACTCAAATGTGGGCACGGAAGCATTCTCCGGGATCTCAGAGGGCGGTCACGCGCAGCACTTCCTCGGCGGTCGTGACGCCCTTCAGCACTTTCTCCCAGCCGTCATCCGCGAGCCGGCGCATGCCGAGCTTGTCGGCCGCTTCGCGGATCCGCGTCGCGGAGGATTTCTGCAAGATCAGGTCCTGAATCGCCGGCACAAGAGGCAGGAACTCGCAAATCGCAATGCGCCCGTGAAACCCGCTCTTGTTGCAGGCGCGGCAGCCGCGCCCGCGGAACAGCGTCCTGCCGTCTGCCTCGTAGCTCTCGCGGCATTCCCCGCAAATCACGCGCACCAGCCGCTGCGCGACAAAGGCGAGCACGGAGGACGTAATGAGGTACGGGTCGATGCCCATGTCAATAAGGCGGACCGCGCCGCTGGCGGCGTCGTTGGTGTGCAGCGTGCTGAAGACGAGGTGGCCGGTCATGGACGTTTGAATCGCGATCTCCGCGGTTTCCTTGTCGCGGACCTCGCCCACCATCATCACGTCCGGGTCGTGCCGCAGCATGCTGCGCAGCGCCTTCGCAAACGTCAGGCCGATGCCCGGCCGGACCTGGGTCTGCGTAACCCCCTTGATCTCGTATTCAACCGGGTCTTCAATCGTGATGATCTTCCGGTCGCGCGTGTTCAGCGTGTTCAGGCAGGCGTACAGCGTTGTGCTCTTTCCGCTTCCGGTCGGGCCGGTCACAAACAGGATGCCGTGCGGCCGGGCAATGAGCTCCTTGAGCATGTCCAGGTGCTGCGCGAGGAAGCCGATCTGCTGCAGGTCGAGCAGCATGGAGGAAGGCAGAATGCGCACGACAATGTCTTCGCCGTGAATCGCGGGCACGATGGAAATCCGCAGGTCGTATTCCTGCCGCCCGATCGTCACGCGCGCCCTGCCGTCCTGCGGCATGCGCCGCTCCACAATGTTCAGGCCGGACATGAGCTTGATGCGCGAGACGATGGCGGGGTACAGGAGCCGGATATTCCGCGGCACGCTCGTATCGTAGAGAATTCCGTCGATCCGGCGCCGCACCGCCACGCCGTCGCGCTGCACTTCGAAATGGATGTCGGTTGCGCGGTCTTCAATCGCCTCCTGCAGCAGCTGATTCACCAGCCGGACCACGGACGCATCCGCCGCCATGTCCCCCAGGTCGTGCGAGGCCTCTGCGGAGGCGAGCCCCTCCTCGCGCGGGCTTTCCGCCAGAATGCGCTCCACCGTCTCTGCGCCCACGCCGTAGTGGCGCTGCAGCGCCTCGCTGATGTCGGAGCGGCACGCGAGGACCCGCTCGACCTGCAGGCCGAAATTGGTCTGGATGTCCTCCACGGGCCGCATGTCGAGGGGGTTGGACACGGCGATGGTCAGCACCTGCCCCTGGAGCCGGACCGGGATGATCCCGTAGTGCGTCGCAAGCTTGGGGGAGATCAGCCGCACGGCCGCCGGCGCGACCGGGGAGTCGCGCAGCGAAACGAATTCCATGCCGTTGTGGCGGGCGAGCATCTTCAGCAGCGTCGCCTCGCCAACAAATCCCGCTTCCACAAGCACGTCGGGCAGGGAGCGGCGCCCCTCCCGGGCGATGGCCACAGCCTCCGCAAGCCGCGCCCCGGAAAGGAGGCCCTCTTCCAGCAGTGCTTTTTCAAGGTCACGCATCAGGTTGGCTCAGCACCGGGCTGTCGCTCAGACCGCACCGATCATGTAGAACTCTTCTTCTGTCCGGTTATCCGTGCGCCCGTCCAGAATCTTCTCCACGCTGTCGAGGGTGTCGGCCACGCGGACGAACTGCCCCTTCTTGCCCGTGTACGACTCGGCAACGAACATCGGCTGGGTCAGGAAGTTCTGCATTCTGCGGGCGCGCTCGTACAGCGTGCGGTCGGCCTTGGTCAACTCATCGATGCCGATGACCGCCACAATGCGCCGCAGCTCCTCGTACTTGGTGAAAACGCGCAGCACCTCCTGCGACAGGTCAAAGTGCCGCTGCCCCACGACGGCCGGATTCAGGTTGGAGCAGGACGAGGCGAGCGGCTCAACGCCCGGGTACAGCCCCAGCTGCGTGCGCTCGCGCGAGAGCACCATCACAGCATCCAGGTAGCTGAAGATCGTTACCACGGCCGGGTCGGTTGTGTCGTCGGCCGGCACGTACACCGCCTCAAAGGCCGAAATCGAGCCCTTGATGCGTTCGTGCACGTCCCCTACTTCCGAGCTCAGGGTGGGCTGGTACCCCGTCTCGGAGGGCGTGCGGCCGAGCAGCGTCGAGATTTCCGCCCCGGCCTGCACAAACCGGTACACGTTGTCGATGAAGAGCAGCACCTCCTTGCCCGTGGACTGGAGATACTCCGCAAGGGTGATGCCGGTCAGAATGACGTTGAACCGCGCCCCGGGCGGCTCATCCATCTGGCCGAACGCCATCATGATCTTATCAAGAATTCCGACCTGCTGGAACTCGAAATACAGCTCGTTGCCTTCCCGGATGCGCTCTCCGACGCCGGCGAACACGCAGGCGCCATCGTGCTCCTCGACGATGTTGTGAATCAGCTCGCTGATCAGAACCGTCTTCCCGCAGCCCGCGCCGCCGATGATTCCCGTCTTGCTGCCGCGCACCACGGGAAACAGAAGGTCCACGATCTTGATGCCCGTCTCCACGATCTCCGCTTTCGCCCCGGAGAGCCCCTTCATGTTCATCTCGACCTTGACCGAGGCCGTGTGGATGGGCCGGAACTCCTTGGCATTGATGGGGCCCTTGCCATCGATCGGCTCGCCCAGCACGTTGATGATGCGCCCGAACAGCTCCGGGCCCACAGGGATCATAATGGAAGTGCCCATCGGCGTGGCGGGCGAGTTGCGCTGCAGGTTCAGGGTCGAGGCGAGGGACACGCAGCGGGCGATGTTGCCCTCCAGATGCTCCGCCACGAGCAGCGTGACATCCCGCCGGTCAAACGTGCGCGTCAGGACCATCTCGTGAAGGTCGGGCATGTCGGTGATCGATTCGAACCTCACATCGACGACGGGGCCCTGGACCGCTACGACCTTCCCGTTCTTCTTCTTTACGCCCGCAACAGCCTGGTCGCTCATGAGAATCCCTCTCTTCGTTCATTCCCGGCGCAGCGCCGGCCTCTACGCCGCCTTCTCGTTCTTCTTCCGGTTCTTCTGCCCGCCGCGGGACGTGAAGCTTTCGCGCATCCCCTTGTCAATTTTCTCGTGCGTTGCCTTGAAACAATGGTGGCGCACCTGTTTGTAGTTCTTCTCCACCTTCTGGTGGCTGCCCTCCAGGTGCATGGCGCGCGCGCCGAACTCGGCCAGCTTGCCGTCCTCGAACACCTCGTACAGCTTGGCCGTTATCCACACCGACGCAAGGTATTCCGCGATGTCGTTGAAGGTCGATTCCACGATGACTTTGCGCGCGTCTTCAATCATCTTCTTGCCGATCATGTGCCGGGAGACCTCGCTCTCCACGTTCTTGTCGAACAGCTCCGCGCAGGGCAGAATATGGAGCACTTCGATCGCCTGGGAGGAAAACGACAGCGCGCGCGGGCACGCGATGAGAACCTTGCCTATGCGGTGGGCCAGCACCTCCGCGACCAGGTAGTCCTTGATCTCCACAGCCTGCTCGTAAATGGTGTCCTGGTGAACGCCCCGGAAGGCCTTGAAGCTGCGCCCCTGGTCGGTGAACGTGTTCGCGCCCTTGTCCCCGATCACGATCAGCGCCGTCTTCTCGTCCGGGTGGCTTCCTTGCGCCGCGATCGCCGCCCGCATCACGCCCTGGTTCAGGCCGCCCATGAAGCCCGAGTCCGACGTCAGAATCACAATGCCCAGGACATCCGACACGGGGCGTACCAGGGGATTATCCGTATCCGCCATGTTGACCACGCGGAAGAATCCGGAGAAGGCGTCCATAAAGCGGCCGAACCGCTCCTTTTCCTTCTCCAGAAGATGGTACTGGGACCCCGCCACGTTCTTGAGCGTCTCCACAAGGCTCAGGAGCTCCTTGGTGAACCGCATCTCTTTTCGCAACTCGTTAAGCTGCACTGCGAAAACCCTCCCCGTGACGGGTCGCCCCGCTGGCGCTACCCGCCGCCGGCCGTCTTCTTGACCTCCGCCGCCGCCTCGCGAAAGCGGCTGAGCAGGCTGCCGTCGATCTCCAGGCTGCCCAGCTTGAAGAGAAGGCCGGCCAGCAGGTCCTTCTGAATCTTCTCCACGATGCTGATCTTCACCCCGAACTTGTCTTCCAGCAGCTTCTCCAGCCGCTGCTTCTGGGCGGGCGCCAGCGGGTGGCTGGAAATGAACTCGCCCTCCGCCCCCTCGACCGTGATGGTCCCGGCGTCCACCTCCTCGAGGGCATCCAGCAATTCGCCGACGAAATGCTCGTTCATGACTTCGTTGATATGCTCGCTGAACACGAGATTGAAGACCTGCGCCCCGTATTGGACGGACTTCTCTTCCATGTCCTGCACAAGCGACTGCCGGAACTTCTCCTCGTTGCGGCGCGCCTGGTCCATGATCCTCTCGCCCTCTTTCTTCGCGTCGGCGGTAATCCGTTCGCGCAGCAGCGCAAGCTCCTTCTCCATCTGTTCCTTCTGCTTCTGCAGCGACTCCTCGGCCTCGCTCTTCATTCTCAGGAATTCTTTTTCGTGCTGCTCGATCTCATGGCGGATGGACTCCTCCTTCTTCCGGACCTCCGCTTCCACCAGATTAATCTTGTCCACCGCCCTCATCGTGTCGCCATGCAGCACGCGGCGGATCAGCAAGAGCACGCCCGCGAGCACCGCTGCGGCCACGGCCGCAATCACCGCCACAATCCTGATCAGTTCCTGCATCCGTTTTCTCCCGCTCTATCGCCTTCCCAAGCCAGTATTGGCAGCCCGCCCCTAAGCCTTCGTCCGCTCCCGCGGCACGTCACCCGCGCCCGAACAGGTGGAACAGTATCAGCAGCGCAATCACAGAGATCGCCTCCGAAAACACAAGCGAAATGATCATCGCCGGCAGGATCTTTGACGCGGCCGACGGATTTCTTCCCAGCGCCCGGATGCTGGCATACCCGATGGTGGCAATCACTCCCGACGGGCCGATGATGGTCACAAAAATCACAAGAAAAATGATAAAACTATCCACCGCTAGCTCCCCTTTGCGCGCCCGTTCCGCGCCTTCACTCCGCCAGGATCACGCACTCGTTGTCCTCGAACCGGACGATTCCCTTCTTGATGGGGACATGGGTTTCCCAATCCATGGTGATAAAGCCGGTCCGCAACAGGCTCACAATCGGCGCATGGTGCTCAAGAATCTCAAACTCCGCCTCTTCGCCCGGCAAAAAAATGCTTTTTACCTCGCCCTCGTAGACCACGCTCTTCGGGCTCAAAATCGTTACCTTCATAGCGGCCTGACCCGAAAAGCCATTCGAACGACGAACCCATTCAGCCCCTGACCGCAAAATCTACAGCCCTGCGCCCGCCCTGACAAGCCCCGCTCACTTCTTCGCCTGCTGCATGTAATCCGAAAACAGGCTCTTCAGCCCGGCCTCGATCTCAGGCGTGAGCTTTTGCACCTCTTCGATCCTGCCCAGCAGGGCCTTCCCCTTCTCCCTCGCATACGTCGCCAGGCCGCGGCAGAAATGGTCCTTGTCCGCACGCGACAGGTCCTCCAGCAGCTTGAGGTGCAAGGCGTACAGATAAAGCACCTGCTCGGCAAGCGGCGCCGGGGTATTCTGTCCCTGCTGCATCACCGCGCTCATGGCCTGGCCCCGCTTCATAAGCAGCTCGGCTTCGCCGGAAACCGAGGCCTGCATCTTGCTCAGCTGCACGACTTCCAGATACCTGGCGTAATCCGCGCGCAGATGCTGCCCGAGCTGCTTGAGGATCGGAGGCTGCACGCGGCTGCCAATGATCGAGAGCGAGGCGGTGAAGTCGATGGCGGGGCGCGAGCCTTCCGCGAACATCGCGGCGCTCATGGCAATCTGGCCGTCGCACATCGACGCGAGGTTCGAAGGGATGAAGCCCGTCATGTCGCCTTGCAGCGTCTCCGCGATGCCAAGAAACGTGATGGACCCGCCGCCGTGTTCGGCATTGAACTTGCCCGCCCGCTCCATGAGCTGCGTCTGCACGTAGAAGATATCGCCGGGATACGCCTCGCGGCCGGGCGGCCGGTCCAGCAGCAGCGAGAGCTGCCGGTAGGCCCAGGCGTGCTTCGTCAGGTCGTCGAACACGACCAGCACATCCCTGCCGCGCGAAGAAAAATATTCCGCCACCGTCGCCGCCGAAAAGGGCACGAGATACTGCTCGCCCACGGGCGCGTTATCGGTGGCCATCACGATGCACGTGTATTCGAAGGCCTTCCGTTCCTGCAGCACGCTCACCACCTTCTCCATGGCCGAGAGCGATTTGCCGATGCAGCAGTAAATGGCCACCACGTTCTGCCCCTTCTGGTTGAGCACGGCATCCTGCGCGATCACGGTCTTGCCGGTCATCCGGTCGCCGATGATCAGCTGGCGCTGCCCTTTGGCGATGGGGTAGATGCTGTCCACAACGCGCGTTCCAGTCGAAAGGCAGCTGGTCACCTGCTCCCGCCACGTAATGGGCGCGGAATCGTGGAAGACGGGCTTGAGCTCTTCCACGGCGATCTCGCCCGCCTGGTCGCAAGGCTCCCCCATCGCGTTGAGCATCCGCCCGATCACCCCCGCGCCCACCGGAATGCGAAACGGCTCGTCGACGCCCAGCACTTCTCCGCCCAGCCGCAGCTTCCCCGGATCGCCGAGCAGCAGCACCAGGACGTCGTTCGCGTCGAAGCCCATGATAATGCCCTGCACCCCGCGGCCCAGGTCCACAATCTGCCCGTTCAGGCACGAAGGCAGCCCCGTGACGCGCACGACGATCTCCTTGATGTCCTTGATGATGCCCTTGGCGGCCTGCCTCATCTTAAACAGAGGTATTGGTGAACCGCGCAAGCTGCTCATTCAATCCCTCCTTGACCAGGTCGGTCATCTTCTGGGTGTCCACCATTTCCTTGATAACGTCCGGCCGATTTTCCCGGATCTGCTTGATCAGCCGCTCCAGCTTGCTCTTCACGTCCGCCGGCTCGGTATTCTCCAGGAAGCCGTTCTGCAGCGAATAGAGGACGATGACCTGCTCTTCCATCTCCACGGGCAGGTTGGGGTCCTGCTTCAGCAGCTCCTCCAGAACGCGGCCCTTCTTGAGCCGCTTCTCCACATCGCCCGAGACTCCCGCCTTGAGCCGCGTAAGCTTCTCCAGCTCCTTATAGCGCACGAAGTCCAGCTGCAGCATGCCCGTCTGCTTGCGCATTGCGGGCCACTGCACCCGGTTTCCAATACGCGACACGGAGAGGCCCATGTCGATCGCCGGCTTGAACCCCTCGCTGAACAGCGGCGTGCTGAAATAGATCTGCCCGTCGGTCATCGAGATGATGTTCGATGGAATATAGCCCGCCACGTCGCCCTGCTGCGTCTCGACGATCGGCAGGTGCGTCATCGAGCCGCCGCCGCGCTCGGGCTTGAGCTTGCCGGCCCGCTCCACGAGCTGGGAGTGCAGGTAGAAGATGTCGCCCGGGTAGGCATCGCGGCCCGGCGCCCGGTCCAGCAGCAGCGAGATCTGCCGGTACGCCCAGGCATGCTTCGTGAAATCGTCGAACACGACCAGCACATCGCCGTGCTCATGATGCATGAAATACTCGCCGAGGCTGCTCGCCACGTACGGCGCAAGATACTGCTGGCCCATCGGGTCCGCCGCCGTCGCGGCGACCACGATCGTGTACGCCATCGCCCCGGCCAGCTCCAGGGACTCCCGCACCTTGTTCAGCGCCGATTCGGACTTTCCGATCAGGCAGTATATGCAGATCACTTTCTTGCCGCGCTGGCTGATGATCGCGTCCACCCCCACGGTGGTCTTGCCGGTCATCCGGTCCCCGATCAGCAGCATGCGCTGCCCCTTGCCGACCGGCTTCATCATGTCCACGATCTTCGTGCCG
>CAYRKB010000103.1:0-16319 GCA_964424705.1 uncultured Victivallales bacterium | reverse complement strand
GCTGCGTCAACGTGTAGTTGCCCGCATCCGCGCCGCCCAGCGTCGATGTCGAGGTCACTGCTTTGCCCGTACCCACGTTCTCGGTATTGAACGTGCCGGTGCCGGTCAGAGTCACCACATCGGGACTGACAATCCCGCTGAGCGTGCCGGTGATCACCGCCGCGGTCGTGCCGTCATAAGCCTTGGTCGTCACCGCAGCGCTTGTCACCGTCAGCGCCGCCTTGGAAACGGTCAGCGTCCCGGCCACATAGCTGATCGTATAATCTGAATCGGCCCCCGCAC
Organism: uncultured Victivallales bacterium; assembly: GCA_964424705.1. GTDB lineage: Bacteria > Verrucomicrobiota > Kiritimatiellia > UBA8416 > CAYRKB01 > CAYRKB01. The sequence continues at coordinate 16,037 of CAYRKB010000103.1, read as the reverse complement.
TGGCGGTGATCGGGTAAGTTCCAACCGGACTCGATGTCAGGGCCGTCGTCCCAACACTCGGCGACGTTGCCGGCGCCACATCGCCGTTAACCAGCCCGCTGTAGCTCACCGTAAAGGCAGGCAGCACCGCACCATAAGCCTTGCTCTTGTTATCAGCGGTAATTGTCAGGGCTGCCTTGGCAACCGTGACATTCACACTGCCGCTCACCGTCTTGTAGTGCGTCGCGTCGGTAGGCGTAAAGGTCACGGATGCGCTGTAGGTGCCGGCCGCAGGCACGGTCGCAGGAGTGGTGAACGCAAAGCTGCCCGCCGGGCTCGCGGATCCGCCACTCAAGGTGGATGAGGCCAGCGTCTGGCCATAGGTGATCGCGCCGGCCGTCGGCCACGTCGTCACGCTCGATCCGGCAACCTCCGTCAGCTTGCCGAATGAAGTCGTTCCGGCTGTAATTCCGGTAATGGTGGCGTCGCCTGAGGCCTTGGTGATGGTTCCGGGATTTGGCGAAGGGAACGTCACGGCCGTCGGCCGCACCTGGATGCCAGCCCAAGTGATGCTTGATTTTGTCCCCGTCCCACCAGTGCCGTCTTTCGCGGTCACGGTGACAGTTATGGTGGTGCCATCAGCCGCGACGGTCGCGGTTCCAGAGCACTTGAGCGCCGCCTTGCTGCCGGTCAGTTTCGTGACAGTCATGGTAACGGTGGCACCCGGATTGAAACGGAACCCCGTGGGCGCATTCAAGACGATGGCTCCAAGGCCTACATCTCCGTTCGCGCCCTCCGTGAGCACGATACTGCCCAATGCCGTATAAGCGCCGTTCCCGCCAGTCGCCGCGGTATCGGATGACACACTTAAACCCGGCGCCGCCGTGACCGAGGCCGAGGCCCATGCGCTGCCTGCGCCTGAAAGACACAATCCGACGGCCAGCGCCAGCGCGGATACCTGACGCACATCCGCCCAGGCACGCGTCAATGTGACGATTGCCAGCAACAACCCTTTGCTGAACGCTCTTTTCGGCTGCATAACACAACTCCACTAATCCAAAGCTAACGAGCGCGACACACGGACGCTTCCGTGTCCGAGACCACTTAGGCTGGGATATTTGTAGAACGTACGCGGAAATCCGCATAGTCAGGGCAAGCATGAAAACACTGTCAGGCAATCCCCTACATCACGCACCCATCGGCGGCGAGCCGCCGGCGAGCAAAACCACCCGTGCGATTATTCGCACGCTATTTGACGCTTGACCCCTCCGCCGCCATTGGGGAAACTGTCGCGGTCAAACAGTTTCAGGAGAACAAGCTATGAGACCGCTTGGCTATCCCCCGCAAAAGCACATCCAGCAGCTCTGGTACGCGATTGCCATCACGCTGATGCTGGTCGCTTACCGGCTTACCGCCGCGACGCTCGCGCCGCTGCGCGCCTTCTTCCAGCAGGTCACTCCGCTGCCTGTGGCGGAGTATCTGATGAACTTCTTCTTCTTCTGGCTGCTGGGGCTGCTGTGGATTGCCTACCGCGACTGGACGCGCGCCATACAGCGGGAAGGCGAAGTGCGGCGCATCCTGTCCAGCATTGCGCCCGATTCGCTGCTCCTCGTGTCGCCGGAATGCCGCATTATCATGTGCAGCGCAACCGTCGAGTCCATGTTCGGCTATCGCCCCGACGAACTGCTGGGCCTGCCCACTTCCGCGCTGTATGGCGACCGACGGGATTCGCGGAAGAACCACGACGTCCGCCAGGCGCTTGAGACGGTCGGCTTTCACATCGGGGAAGGCGTGGGAACGCGCAAGGATGGCCGGCCGATTGCGATCGAACTCGTTACCAGCGGACTCAAGGGCGGGTACGGCGCCGTGATCCTGATTCGCGACATCAGCACGCGCAAGGCGATGGAGGATGATCTGAACGGATACCGGCAGCGGCTTGAAGAGCTGGTTCGCCATCGCACGGATGACTTGAACCGACTGAATGAACAGCTGAAAGAAGAGCTGGAGGTGCGTCGGCACATGGAGCGGGAGATTCTCGAAATCAGCAGCCGCGAGAAGCGCCGCATCGGACAGGACTTCCACGACACGCTGGGGCAGGAGATGGCGGGCATCGGCTTTCTCGCAAGAGCGCTCGAGATAAAACTCAAGGCGGCAGGCGTGGCGGGCGCGGACGACGCAGGCGAGATCGGCGAGCTGCTGTCGCAGGCGATGGTCCAGGCACGGCGTATTGCGCGCGGCCTTGCGCCTGTAGAGCTGATGGAGGAAGGGCTGACGGGCGCGCTGCGCCGGCTGGCCGAAGATACCGCCACCATGTTCGACGTGGCGTGCGAGTTTGCCGGGGACCCGGCGGTCCTGATCCACGACCATGAGGTTGCCACCCACCTGTTTCACGTCGCCCAGGAAGCGATAAGCAATGCCGTGCGGCACGGGAAGCCCAGCCGCATTCAGATTCGAATCGAGGAAAACAAAGACGGCGGAATCCTGACCGTCGAGGACAACGGCAAGGGACTGCCCACGGACCGGCGCGCCGGGGAAGGGCTGGGCCTGCACATTATGAAGTACCGCGCCGAAGCCATCGGCGGGGCCTTCGATCTGGCGCGCAACGAGCCGGGCGGGATGCGGGCCGTCTGCACCTTTGTCAACAGGCCGACGAAGAAAGCGGAGCACAGGGAATGACCAAAGCAAGAAGGACGCCGGACCAGGCGGATTCGCCTCACACGTCTCAGAAGAAAGTGCTGCTTGTGGACGATCATCCCATCGTCCGCCGGGGGCTGGTGCAGCTGCTCAACCAGGAGGCGGACCTGACGGTTTGCGCGGAGGTGGGCACGGAAGAGGAAGCCATGAAAGCCATCCCCGCGCTGAAGCCGGACCTCGCGATGCTGGATATCAGCCTCAACGGCAGCAGCGGCCTTGAACTGACCAAGAACATCCACCTGCTCTATCCGAAGCTGCCGATCCTGGTGCTGTCCATGCACGACGAGACCCTCTACGCGGAGCGCGCGCTACGCGCCGGCGCGCTGGGCTACGTGATGAAGCAGGAGCCGCCGGACGTGCTCCTGCACGCCATTCGAATGGTGCTGGCGAACAAGCGCTGCGTGAGCGAAAAGATGACTGCGAGGCTGCTCGCGGAGATGATGCAGGGCGAGAAGCCGGAATCGAACCTGGGGGGTGTGGAGCGCTTGAGCGACCGCGAACTCGAGATTTTCGAGCAGATCGGCCGCGGCCTTCCCACGCGGGAGATTGCCGCGGTCCTTCACATCAGCGTGAAGACCGTCGAGACCCATTACGCACGGATCAAGCTCAAGCTGGACGCGCAAAGCGGCACGGAGCTCATGCACCGCGCCATGCACTGGGTCCACGACTTGAATGGCGAAGCCGGTAAGGGCTAGCAAGAACCACGGTGCCGCTGCCGGCCTTGTTGATAGTGAAGTTGCCGGTCAAGGCGCCGCGATGGCCGCGATGATGACAAGTAGTTGTTTCCCCATAGCCCGCATCCCCTGATCAAGACACCAACACCCCAAGCCAGGGAATGCAAGAAGGCGTGACGAATGCCACGTACAGTTTCAAAACCCGGAGGGTCTTTCATTTCACCGGGGTGCGATTGCAATACGTTGCAACCGCACCAAGGAGTCAGAATACAGGGGCCGAAATTCAGAATTGATTCCCAACATTTTACGCCAGAACTTGCCGTCCAATATCGTGTCCTCAACAAAGAGGATGCGCACAAAACTTCTGACTCCTGAGTTCTGGCTTCTGAATTCTGTGCGATTGCAACCTATTGCAATCGCACGCGTTTCGCCGTCGGCAGCTCCTTCCTCAATACAGCTTCCTACGGTCCCACCGGGTTTTCCGGGTTTTCTGCCAGCGGTGACTGCCGGAAAATATGGCGGTCCTGAGGAGTCCGTGATAGTCTGCTCGAAGGTACGAAGCAACGGGGAGGGCCATGCCGAAGACTGCCAGGATCACTCGCAAGCTCAGCCACATTGCCCGCGATGGAAGCGCCCGCATGGTCGATGTGGGCGGCAAGCTCGTCACGCAGCGCACGGCCCGCGCCGAAGCCGTGGTGCGGCTGGGCGCCAGCCTCGTTGAGGCTCTAAGGAAGGGCGGCCTGCGCAAAGGCAATCCGGTCGAATCCGCGCGCATCGCCGGCATCATGGCCGCCAAACGCACCGCGGAACTGATCCCGCTCTGCCATTCGATCCCCCTCGACGTCGTGGAAGTCCACGTTACGTTCGGCAAGGCGGCTCTGCGCATCGAATCCACGGTGCGCGCCCATCACGTGACAGGCGTCGAAATGGAGGCCCTGACCGCAGCCGCCGTGGCCGCGCTGACGATCTACGACATGTGTAAGGCGGCCGACAAGGGAATCGTGATCGAGCAGGTCCGCCTTCTGGAAAAGACGGGGGGGAAGTCGGGCGCCTGGCGGCGAACGGAGCCCGGGAGCCCGTGAATCCGGATCATCTCATGTATGCCACAGCCTGCATCGGCCTTGTGGCATTCCTTTACTCCTGCGTGGGGCACGCCGGGGCTTCGGGCTATATCGCCGTAATGACGCTGTTCAGCATGGCGCCCTCCTCCATCAAGCCAGCCGCCCTGATCCTGAACGTCGTGGTCGCCTGCATTGGAACTTGGCAATTCTGGAAGGCCGGTCATTTCTCGTGGAGTTTCTTCTGGCCGTTTGCCGCTTTGGCCGTTCCGTTCGCTTTTCTTGGCGGGTACCTCAATCTCCCCACGCACGTCTTCAAGATCCTGGTCGGCGTGGTCCTGCTGCTCTCCGCCGCCAGGTTTCTTATCGATCCGAAGGAAGGACCCATCTCGCGTGCCCCGTCGAGGCCCACGTCGCTCGGGGTCGGCGCGGGGCTGGGGCTGCTTGCCGGCTTTACGGGAACGGGAGGCGGGATCTTCCTGACGCCCCTGATTATCCTGATGGGATGGGCACGGACAAAGACCGCCGCCGCCGTTTCAGCGCTGTTCATTCTCGTCAATTCGGCATCCGGCCTGGCCGGCAACCTCGCCGCGACAAGATCCGTCCCGACCTGCGCCTGGCCGTTCGTCGCCAGCGCGCTGATCTGCGGCGCGGCCGGCTCCTACCTGGGAAGCAACCGCTTCTCACCCGTGCTCATCAAGCGTCTCCTCGCGATCGTGCTGACGATCGCGGGCGCGAAGCTGATCCTGACAAAGTAGAAGCGTAGTTTTCTCCTATGTATTTCTATTGTTCCACAATAGAAATGTGATATACTTTCTTAACCCTGTATATGAGTGCGGTTCAGCGCGGGTTGGCAGATTTGCGCTTGGAAGCTGCTCGCGCGGTCGTTTGAAGTGCCACTTCTTCAGAGGGGGACATGCATGAGCAAGAAGAACGAAACCTACATCCGCAACCTTTGCCAGAAATTCGCCCAGGACAAGGCCCGCATGATGGACATCGTCCTCGCCGTCCAGCGCAAACTCGGCGGCGTGCCAGGCGAAGCCATCGACTGGATCGCGGAGGAGATGTCGGTGCCCCGCGTGGAAGTCGAGGGCATCGTGACGTTCTACGCGTTCCTCTCCGGGAAGCCCAGGGGCAGGGTGGTCATCCGGCTCTGCAACGACGTGATCGACGAGATGAACGGCGCCTTGAACGTGGCAAAGGTCCTGGAGGATGAATTCGGAATCGCGTTCGGGGAGACGGCGAAGGACGGCAGCGTCACACTGGAATGGACGCCCTGTATCGGAATGAGCGATCAGGCGCCGGCCGCCCTGGTCAACGATGTCGTGGTGACCCAGCTGGACAGCGACAAGGCGCGCGCGATCGCGGCCATCATCAAAAAGCACGGCGCGGAGGCCTCTCTCGTCAAGACCCTCGGCGACGGCAACAACGCGCACGATCTGGTCCATTCGATGGTGACGAATAACATCCGCGAGAGAGGCCCGGTGATCTTCGCCCCCTTCGCTTCCGGCGCCGCACTGCAGAAGGCCCTGGCGCTGAGCCCCGCGGAAGTGATCCGCGACCTCAAGACCTCCCGCCTGCGCGGGCGCGGCGGCGCGGGGTTTCCCACCGGGATGAAGTGGGATTTCGCGCGGCAGGCCCCGGGCGCGCAGCGCTATGTCCTGTGCAACGCCGACGAAGGCGAGCCGGGCACGTTCAAGGACCGCGTCGTGCTGACCGAGCAGCCGGACCTCATGTTTGAAGGCATGACCATCGCCGGGTACGCGATCGGCGCGGACACGGGCATCTTCTACCTGCGCGGCGAATACGCCTACCTGCATCCGTGGCTGGAGCATATTCTGGCCGGGCGCCGCGAAACGCGCCTTCTCGGCAGGAACGTCGGCGGCAAGCAGGGGTTCGACTTTGACATCCGCATCCAGATGGGCGCCGGCGCCTACGTCTGCGGCGAGGAAACCGCCCTCATCAGCTCGTGCGAAGGACAGCGCGGCGACCCGAAGAACCGCCCCCCTTTCCCCGCCCAGAAGGGGTACCTGGGCTGCCCGACAACGGTCAACAATGTGGAGACGTTCTGCTGCGTGGCGCGCATCCTCGACACGGGGCCGGGCTGGTTCGCACAAATGGGATCAAAAGGCAGCACCGGCACAAAGTTGCTGAGCGTCTCCGGCGACTGCCGGCGCCCCGGCGTGTACGAAGTGCCGTTCGGCATCAAGCTGTCGGAGCTCCTGAAAATGACGGGCGCCGAGAAGGCGGCGGCCGTGCAGATGGGCGGCCCGTCCGGCCGCATGGTGGCCCGGCCCGAATTCGATCGCACGATCTGCTACGACGACCTGGCCACGGGCGGGTCGGTCATGATCTTCGGCCCGGAGCGCAGCGTGCTGCACGTCGCCCACAAGTTCATGGAGTTCTTTGTGGAGGAGAGCTGCGGCTACTGCACCCCCTGCCGCGTGGGCTGCGTGCTCATGCGCAACAAGCTCGAAGCCATCCTGCAGGGCCGGGGCGCGGCCGCCGACCTCGACTACCTCAAGGAGCTCGGGCGTACGATGAAGCTGACCAGCCGCTGCGGGCTGGGCCAGACGGCCGCCAACCCGGTGGTCACGACAATCGAAAACTTCCGGCCCGCCTACGAAGCATGCCTGTCCGCGAAGAAGGCGGCGGATGCGTTCCGCCCGTCGTTCGACATCCAGGCGGCCTTGAACACTTCCCGGTCCCTGATCGGGCGCGATTCGGAAATCTTCGTAAGGAAAGGCTGAGGGCACATCATGAGCGAGACGCTGAAGATCACGATTGACGGGGCCGAAGTGGCGGCCGGGGCGGGCCAGACGATCATGGAGGCGGCGGATGCGGCGGGCATCTATATCCCGCGCCTGTGCGCGCACAAGGAGCTGCACCCGTTCGGCGCCTGCCGCGTGTGCACGGTCATGGTCAACGGCCGCCCCCAGGCCGCCTGCACCACGCCGGCCGCGGAGGGCATGGTGATCGAGAACGACACCGAGGACCTGAAGAACCAGCGCAGCAGCCTGGTGGAGATGCTCTTCGTCGAGGGCAATCACTTCTGCATGTTCTGCGAGAAGAGCGGCAACTGCGAGCTGCAGGCGCTCGGCTACCGCCTCGGCGTGCTGTGCCCGCGGCACGAGTACCAGTTCCCCGCCCGCGAGCTGGACGCCTCGCACCCCGACCTCATGATCGACCGCAACCGCTGCGTGCTCTGCGCGCGCTGCGTGCGCGCGTCCCGCGACGTGGACGGCAAGGGCTGCTTCGGCTTCCTCGGCCGCGGCGCGCAGAAGAAGATCTGGGTCAACGCGGAATCGAAGCTGGCCGACACCGGCGCGGCCGTGACAGACAAAGCCGCGTCGATCTGCCCGGTGGGCGCCATCCTGCGCAAGCGCACGGGCTTCGCGGTGCCCGTGGGGCAGCGCACGTACGACCACAAGCCGATCGGCTCCGACATTGAAGAGAAACGCGCGGCCGTCGCGCGCAAGTAGAAGGGAACGCGGCAATGGCAAAACCAAAGGTTGCAACGACTTCATTGGCCGGCTGCTTCGGCTGCCACATGTCGATCCTGGATATCGATGAGCGGATTCTCCAGCTGATCGACCTGATCGACTTCGACAGGTCGCCCGTGGACGACCTCAAGACATTCACCGGGCGCTGCGCGGTCGGCCTGATCGAAGGCGGGTGCTGCAACGAGGAAAACGTGCGGGTGCTAAGGGAGTTCCGCGAGCATTGCGACATTCTCATCTCCGTCGGCGAATGCGCGATCGGCGGCGGCATCCCCGCCATGCGCAACGGCATCCCTCTCAAGGAGTGCCTCGACGAGGCCTACAGGAACGGACCCGGCGTGCACAACCCCGGCGGCGGCTATCCCAACGACCCCGAGCTCCCGCTGCTCCTGGACAAGGTCTATCCCTGCAACGAGGTGGTCAAGATCGACTACCACCTGCAAGGCTGCCCGCCGCCGGCAGACACGATCTGGACTGCGCTGGTGGCGCTGCTGACCAACCAGCCGCTGAAGATGCCGTACGAGCTGATCAAGTACGACTAAGGAGACAGGCACCATGGCTACTGCTGAACAAACGAGAAAGATCGTGATCGAGCCCGTGACCCGCGTGGAGGGACACGGCAAAGTGACCATCCTGCTCGACGCGAAGGGCAACGTGGAGCAGGCGCGGCTGCACGTCGTGGAGTTCCGCGGATTCGAGCGCTTCATCCAGGGCCGCCCCTACTGGGAGATTCCGGTCCTCGTGCAGCGGCTCTGCGGCATCTGCCCCGTCAGCCACCACCTCGCGGCGGCGAAGGCGATGGACCTCATTGCCGGCGTGGACAAGCTTACGCCGACGGCGGAGAAGATCCGCCGCCTGATGCACTACGGCCAGATGCTGCAGTCGCACGCGCTGCACTTCTTCCACCTGTGCTCCCCCGACCTGCTGTTCGGCTTTGGCGCCGACCCGGCCCTGCGCAACGTGATCGGCGTGGCCCGCAAGTTCCCCGACCTCGCCGTGCAGGGCGTGATGCTTCGCAAGTACGGCCAGGAGATCATCAAGGCCACGGCGGGCAAGAAGATCCACGGCACCGGCGCCATCCCCGGCGGCGTGAATAAGAACCTGTCCGTCGCCGAGCGCGACGTCTTCCTCAAGGACGTGAAGCAGATGATGGACTGGTGCCGCGGCGCGCTGAAAGTGGCCAAGGACTACACGGTCGAACACCTGCAGACGCTCGCCCCGTTCGGCTCCTTCGACTCGAACCACCTCTCGCTCGTGCGCGCAGACGGGGCCCTGGACCTCTATCATGGCAACCTGCGCGCGATCGACGCGCAGGGCGGCACGCTCTTCGACCAGGTCAACTACCAGGACTACCTGGAGCACATCGCGGAGGAAGTCCGGTCGTGGTCCTACATGAAGTTCCCGTTCATCAAGAAGCTGGGCACGGAGAAGGGCTGGTACCGCGTGGGGCCCCTCGCCCGCCTCAACACCGCGGACTTCATCGACACGCCCGAGGCCGAGGCCGCGCGCAAGGAATTCAAGGCCCTGACCCAGGGCAAGCCCAACAACATCACGATGGCGTACCACTGGGCGCGCATGATCGAGATGCTGCACTCGATGGAAAAGATCGTGGAGCTGCTCAACGACAAGGACCTCCAGGGCAAAGACCTCCTCGTGAAGGGCAAGCGCCGCCCGGAGGCCGTGGGCCTCATTGAGGCGCCGCGGGGCACGCTCATTCACCACTACAAGGTGGACGAGAATGACCAGGTTACGATGGCGAACCTGATTGTTTCCACCACGCACAACAATACGCCGATGAACCTCGCCGTCACCGGCGTGGCCAAGCAATATCTTTCCGGCAAGACCATCACGGAAGGGCTGCTCAACCACGTGGAGGTGGCCATCCGCGCGTATGACCCGTGCCTTTCCTGCGCGACGCATGCGATGGGCAGGATGCCGCTCGTGGTCGAGCTGGTGGATGCCGAAGGAAAGATTGTGGACAGGAAGGAGAAGTGATCGGGCCGCGGATTCTGCTGATCGGGTACGGGAACCCCGGGCGCTTCGACGACGGGCTCGGCCCGGCGCTGGCCGAGGAGGTGGCGCGGCGCGGGATCCCGGGGCTCGCGACGGATTCCGACTACCAGCTCACCGTGGAGGATGCGGAGGCCGTGGCGCGGCACGAGGTCGCCATCCTGGCGGACGCCGCCGCGCAAGGCGCGGAGCCGTTCGCGTGGCGCGAGGTAACCGCGACGGAAGAGGCCGGGTTCACCACGCACAGCGTGCAGCCGGAGCAGCTGCTCGGGCTGGTGCGGAATCTGTTCGGCGCGAAGACGAAGGTGTACTTGCTCGCGATTCGCGGCTACAAGTTTAACGAGTTCGGCGAAGGGCTTTCGGGGGCGGCGCAGGCCAACCTTGCGGCCGCCACGGACTTTGTGGAAGAGTGGATTCGTGCCGCGCTCGCAGCGCAAGGCGTTGTGAAGCAGGCGTAGCGGTCGATACAACGGGGAGATTCGTAATGAAGAACAACAAACACGTAGTTCTCTGCATCGACGACGATCAGGATTTTCTGGATTCCCTGCGCACCATCATCGAGGGTGCCGGCTACAAGGTCGCCAACGCCAGCAGCGCGGAAGAGGGGCTCAAGACGTACAAGAAGCTGAAGCCCAGCATGGTTATCGTGGACCTCATGATGGAGGAGATCGACTCCGGGACACATTTCGTGAAGGACATCCGCGCGCTGGGCGCGACCCCGCCCGTATACATGCTCAGCTCCGTGGGCGACAGTTTTCACATCACTGCCGACTATGCGGACATGGGGTTCACCGGCATGTTCCAGAAACCCATCAACCCCACCCTCCTGCTTGCGACCCTGAAGGCGAAGCTCAGCTAGGTCCGGCGCGAGTCGCCCCTCCCCATTCCCTGGCATCCTGCGGCTGCAGTGCCTGTCGCGGGCGCATGTGAGTTCCGGGGAGGTGTCCGTTCAGGCGAGTTACTTTATCTCCGCGACGAGGGCATCGCGGCTCCAGGAGTAAGCCGGGAGCGACAACGGGCAACTCCGACTGGAGATGCGGCGACCCCGCCGCGTTCCCTCGCTCCTCCTCTTGCACCCCGCGACGAGGGCATCGCGTCTCCAGGAGCACGGAAACGCGCGCGCCCGCCTGTCGCTCGAACCGCAGGAAGAGTTTGCGTGCGCTCCAATATCGTGCTAGCAGAGAGCATGGAATTGAGGTCGGCGGTGTCTACGGGCTGCCTTCGTGTCAACCATCTGACAGCCGGCACGTGCGAATTGATCCCGTCCGGGATGGAGGAATGAGAATGAAGAGACTGCTTGTCATTGCCGCGGCTTTGGCGGCCACATTGACGTCCCGCGCCCAGGGCACCCACGCCGCGATGGACGCCAGGACAACTGCATATCGCCAGAACGTGGCCAAGGTGGAAGACAATGCGCGAAAGCTGCGCGCCGCTTGGCCTGATCAGTACTTGCAGGCCCTGAAGGCCCTTGACCTGAAATTCAAAGCGGCGGGCGACCTCGACAACGTGATCCTGGTTCGCAAGGAGATCGATCGCTTCAACCAGACGAAACAGGTTTCCCGGGAAACTGCGCCGCAGACACCGGCAGAATTGGGCGATCTGCACACAAGAGCCATGAAGTCCCTGCAGAGCATCGACCTCAGCAGCGGCAGGCAGATAGCAGCGCTGACCAGCAGCTATGTCGCCGATCTTGACCTTCTGAAGAAGGAGCTCACGAGGCAGGGGAAGTTCGACGATGCAATCCAAGTCAGCGAAGCACTTCGCCTTGCAAGGAGCAGCGCCGCGGAGGCCCGCGCGCAGCTTGCGTCACTGGGCGACGGGCCCATCGCGCCTGTGAAGGAAACAACGAACGCCAGACCCACCAGCCCCAAGCCGGCTGCCGTGGCGAAGGCAACGCGCGCCGTCGCAGCGCGGCCCAAGACAGGCACAACCCCCATCGGAGCGTGGAGTACGTACCCTCCCGGGCTGCCCGACGTCAAGTTGACCATGACCCTGCACGAGGACGGCCGGTTCGAACAGTCTTCGGAAGACGCGGAATGGGGCGGGACTTTCATATTCTTGAACGACGAACGTACCAAGGTCGAGAGAAGGTGCAACAACGGCAGCACATTCATTCTCGAGTATGATCGGGCCACCGACTCGATGACACAGAACGACGGCGCGCCTTACTCCCGGATTTCGGGGTGAGGTTCCGCTACCCCGCCGGAGCGCATCCGAGGTCGCCCGCTCTCTGTACCCCGTCACGCTGGTATCGCCTCAGTTATGCAGGGGCCTCCCCGTGGCCTTGCGCCACGGGAGGCGGAATTCCGGCCCCTGCCGCACGAGGCGGCAGGGAGCCCCACCTGCGTCACTGAGAGGTTACTCATGCTGACTGTTTCTTCTGGACCTCACCACGCGGCGGCGGCATGATTGCGCGCCATGAACGCGTACAGCCTTGTCAGCCTCGCGGGCCTCGTCATTCTCATGGCAGTCGCCTGGGCCTTCTCCGAAAACCGGCGTTGCGTCAACTGGCGCGTCGTCGGATGGGGCACGGCGCTCCTGCTCCTGCTCGGCGCCCTGGTGTTCCGCATGCCGGGCAGCCAGAAGGTTTTTCTCTGGGGCAACGCGGCCGTGCTCCGGGTGCTCGACACTTCGCAGGCCGGCCAAAAGTTCCTGTTCGGCAACCTCGCCGACTCGAATTTCGCCGGCTTTGTGCTGGCCACCCAGGCTCTGCCGACCATCGTCTTCTTCTCGGCCCTGATGGGCCTGCTCTATTACTGGCACCTCATGCCGCTCATCATCCGCGGGTTCGCCAAGGTGTTCACCCGGCTCATGCGCGTAAGCGGCGGAGAGAGCCTCTCCGTGGCGACCAACATCTTCGTCGGGATCGAGTCTGTCACGGCCGTGCGGCCGCTGCTGGACCGCATGACCCGCTCCGAGCTCTGCACAATCATCACCGCCGGCATGGCCTCGGTGGCCTCCTCCACGATGGGCGTGTATGTGCTTCTCCTCCGCCACCAGTTCCCGACCATAGCCGGCCACCTTATCTCCGCCTCCATAATGTCCGCGCCGGCCGCGCTCATCATGTCCAAGCTGCTGGTCCCGGAGATCGGGAAGCCGGAGACGCTGGGCCTTGACATCTCCATCGGCCGCAACCCGGAGGACACGAGCTGGATCGACGCCGTCGTCAACGGCGCCATGGCCGGCCTGCGGCTGGTGGCCGGCGTCTGCGCGCTGCTGATCGCTTTTCTAGGGCTCGTGGCGCTGGCGGACTCTCTCCTCGGCGCGGCAGGCCAGGCCTGCGGAATCGGACTGTCGTTCACGAAGATGCTGGGCTGGGTATTCTATCCCTTCGCGCTGGTCATGGGCGTGCCGCCGGCCGACGCCGGCTGGGCTGGAGCGCTGCTGGGCCAGCGCCTGATCATGACCGAAGTGCCCGCCTACCAGGCGCTGGGGGAGCTGATGCGGGCCGGCCAGGCCGCCGATCCGCGTTCGCCCGTCATCGTCGCCTACGCGCTGTGCGGGTTCGCTCACATCGCGTCGCTCGCCATCTTCGTCGGAGGCACGGCGGCGCTGGTCCCAAGGCGGCGGGCGGATCTCGCGTCGGTGGGGCTGCGCGCCCTGCTCGCAGCAACGCTGGCGTGCCTGATGACCGGCGCCATCGCGGGCGCGTTTTTCCATCAACAGTCCTCCGTGCTGCTCGGCTCACCCGTCCCGGGCGCGGGCCTGTAAGCGGATATCCGGAACACGACGCAACGACTGAGGACTGTGCGTGCTGGACCTTCCCCGGAGAGTCTGACACGATGCTCCCATGCGAATTCGACTGATCATGCCCGACGCGCACATGCACACGATCCGCATAGGCGGATTCGTGCGCTCGCTGCGCGAGGCGCCGCTGACGCTGACTATGCTGGCCGCCCTGGTTCCCGATCCGGACATTGAATGGGAACTCGTCGACGGCAGCGTCGGGCCCATCCCCACCGACGGAAACGTCGATCTGGTGGGGATCAGTGTCATCACCGGCAACGCCTGCCGGGCCTACGAACTGGCCGACCAGTATCGACGGATGAGAGTTCCCGTCGTTCTCGGCGGCGTGCATGTCACGGTCCTGCCGGACGAGGCGGCGCCGCATGCCGACGCCCTTGTCCTGGGCCTCGCCGAACGCACGTGGCCCCGCCTTGTGGCCGACTTCCGCAAGGGCTGCATGGCGCCCCGCTACCGGGAGGACGACTATGGCGATCACCTCGTGGCCGGGCTTCCCCTCCCCCGCCGCGACCTGCAGCGCCGCAGCGCCTACGTGATGCCCAACACGCTCTACGCCACGCGCGGATGCAAGCGCACGTGCGACTTCTGCGCCACGCTGCCGGTCATCCCGAAGTACCTGCGCCGGCCCGTGGCCGACGTGGTCGCGGAGCTGCGGGCCATTCCCAGTCGCTACGTCTGCTTTAACGACGTCAGCCTCGTCGAGGACGTCGAATACTCCAAGGAGCTGTTTGCCGCCATGGCGCCCCTGAAGAAACGCTGGGGCGGCCTGACCACCGTGGAGGTCGCACAGCACCCCGACTTGCTCGACCTCATGCGGAAGAGCGGATGCGCCTACCTGCTGCTCGGGATGGAATCGGTCAACCAGTCGAACATGCGGGGCATCTACAAGGGATTCAACAAGACCGCAGCCTACCGGCAGGTGACGGACACGTTGCACGACCATGGCATCGCGGTGCAGGGCTGCTTCGTCTTCGGCCTTGACGAGGATGACACCTCCGTCTTCGCGAACACGGTGGAGCAGGTCAAGGCCATGAACCTCGACATCCCACGCTACTCGCTCTATACGCCCTACCCCGGCACGCTCCTTTTCAAGCGGCTGCTGGCCGCGAACCGGATTCTCAGCTTCAACTGGGAGGACTACGACACGATGCACGTTGTCATCCAGCCCGGGCGCATGAGCCCGCAGGAGCTCTACGATGGCTTCAAGTGGGCGTATCGCGAGACCTTCCGGCTGGACAAGATCGCGCGGCGGGTGGCCCGGCTCGAGCTTTCGTGCATCATCAACTTCGTCGGCAACCTCGCCTACCGCATCTTCGTCCGGCGCCTCTACCACGAACCGAGATTCGCGCAGCCGTACTCGGCCCACAACCCGGGCGCGTGGACGGGGGCCGGATCCAGCCTGTGCGCGCAGGCGGCGCCCCTGCGCCCCTGATCATCTCCTGCTTCGCACATAGAGGCAGTGCCCGGCCCATCCCAGCAGCGCGCCAGCCGCCACGTCCAGGACGGTGTGCTGCTTCGTCAGGACCGTGGCCGCCAGGATTCCCGCCGTCCAGACCCAGATCACGCCCATCGCCCGCGCGGGGCAGCGCAGGCCCTTGAACACGACGCGGCACCCCAGCGCGCTGTACAAGGCGAACGCCGCATGCAGGGACGGAAAGGCATTGAGCTCAAGGTCCACGCGGATCAGCGCCCGGTACAGGGCATTCGCCGACGCCGGGCATACCGGCCGCGGGCTGGCGGTTGGCCATAGCACGAAGATGAACACGGCCACGGCCAGAATCACGAACAGGGCGCGACAATATACGCGCAGGTCGCGAAGATCGCGCATCAGCCACGGGGCCACCGCCTGCATCGCCCAAAGCGACTCGTAGAGATAGACCGCCGCCGGCAGAAAAGGGATCCACGCGTCCACGGGGAGCGATGGCGCCGGGCGCACAATTCCCAGCGGGAAGCGCTGCGCGAGAAGGTAGGCCGACCAGAATACCACCGAGATGATCGCGCTCACCGCGAGCTTGTAACGCCAGTGCGCGCGCAATGCGCTCATGAGAGATTGGCTGTCCGTGCTGTCGCTCACCCCAAATGCCCCGCTTCCGCCCTTCCGATGTTTCAACGCCGTATGCCCACCTGGGGACGATCCTACCACAGGCTCCGCAGGCAGGCCAGACCAGGAGAACAGCGAGGAGTGTGCGATTGCAGTAATTTGCAATCGCACCAAGGAGTCAGAATACAGGAGCCAGAATTCAGAATTGAGGTCACGTCCTGAAACAGGTTGTCACTTTGGGAAAGGAAGAAGCCAAAGTGAAGACAGTTTACGTCAGAACTTGCCGTCCAATACCGTGTCCTCAACAAAGAGGACGCGCACAACATTATGAAAAGCT
>CAYRKB010000102.1:0-16514 GCA_964424705.1 uncultured Victivallales bacterium | reverse complement strand
GCGCTTTGCAACAGACGCTTGACTGCAGTCGCTGCCTTCGCTCTCTTCTGGGCCTTGTCGCTGTGCCCTGCGGGCGCTTCCATCCTCCGCGCCATAGCGCACCCACAACTCACGCAGCCCGCCGTCGCCGCCCCCGCGGTCCCCGCCGTCACGCCCAGTTACGTCCTGGTCTACGTCGCCCCGGACGGATCTTGTCGGGTCGAATTCTGCCGCAATGACCCGCGGCTTCTCCTGTTCCCGGACTGCATCGTTCCGGCGTAGCGGCCGGGCACAAGACGCACCGTCGGGGCGCCGAGCAACCCAAAGCGTGACGGCTCGTTGCTTGAGAACATCGTGCCCAGCACGCCCTTGCGCCCGCCGAGGACCTCCACCCAGATGCGTCCGCTGGCTTTCCGGATCGTTTCGGCGGGAACAAACGCCTGGTACGGGGGCCACACCAGCGGAATGCAGTCCGGGCCCGCGTGCACCGCCGCGGCC
This sequence comes from uncultured Victivallales bacterium, assembly GCA_964424705.1. GTDB lineage: Bacteria > Verrucomicrobiota > Kiritimatiellia > UBA8416 > CAYRKB01 > CAYRKB01. The sequence continues at coordinate 16,037 of CAYRKB010000102.1, read as the reverse complement.
GTGCAGGCCAGCTGAGGCAGATCCACGTGAACGCCGCTCGTCCCGGCGACCAGGTCGACGTCGATAGCGTACTTCACGCCGTCTCCGTAGTACGGCAGCCCCTGGTCCAGCCAGTCGCCCGCCGCGAGCTTCGTCGGCGCTTCCGTCAGCGTATAGTTCTCCTGGCGCCAGTGCTCCAGCCCCGGCTCGCGTAGGCCGACCCCGAACCCGCCGACGATGTAGATGGGCTCCAGTTCCATATCGGGACGATAGTCGAAGCGATAGACGATCTCGTTCTCCCCGGCGCGAAGAAACGGGGCGATGTTGAGCGTCTTGAAGTCCTCGTCAAGCCACCACCCGTCCACGGCGGCCACGCGCTGCCCGTTCACGCTGATTTCGAAGGATGTAGGGCTTTCCGTTGCCAGCCGGCACACGGCCGGCACCGTTGTGGCATGGAACGTCCAGCGCAGCCGGCAGGAATCGCGCGGCGTTACGTCGACTTTACCGAGCGCATACAGGTACCAGGGCTGGTGCCCTTCGATGTTGCGGGCGGCCAGGCCGTACTTTTCGCGGATGCGGGCGTCCGCATCGAGGACGTGCACCAGTTGCGAGTAAGGTGCCTCGCCGATCGCATATTCGCACTGCGTGAGAACCAGGCAGTTCGGATCGGTCAACTGAATCTCGTACGGACCGGGGATGGCCAGTGCCGGTCCCTCCGGGACGTCCGCCGCAACCTGTGCAGCGCCCGGCACGTCAGATCCAAGCGAGAGAAGCATCGAGCCCGTCGGCGGAAGATCGAGGGTCAGCACGATGTCTTCCTTCTCCGTCCGCGACGGGAGCACCTTCCGGCTGCCATCCATCGGGTCCCAGGCGACGGCGGGCGCCGCGCCGCGGGTCCGGACCGTGATGCGGTGCCCCGCCGCGCGGTCCTGCGACTGCACGAACAGCAGGCGACCGCCGTCCACGTCGCGCAGCATGTACCTGACGCACGTCTGCTCTGCGCCGTTCTCCGTGATGCTCACGCGCCGGGGCAGAACCTTTTCGGCGGCCTCAACGCACCCCGTAGCTGCGCACTGGGCCGTGCCGGCTGCCAGCCGCGTGACCGCGTCCGAGGCGATTCCGTCCACATGCGCGGGCACCTCGCCGGCGAAGATGAGGATGCCGCCCGCCGCGCGGAACGATTCGAGCAGCTTCAGGGTCGTGCTGCGGAGCGTCAGGGAGGGCGGCACGATGATCGCGCGGTACACCATCTGGCCCACGCGAACGCGGCCACCTTCCACGGAGCCGTACTTTGCAAGCAGCGACTCGTCCGCGAGATCGAAGTCGTAGTGCTGTTTAAGCAGGTCGAACATGATCGCATCGAACAGCCGGAAGTAGCGGGTGGCCGGCCCGACCTTGGAGGGGTGGCCTTCCTCGAACGGGGTGAACATTCCCCACGCCGTCTCGATCGGGTGCAGCACCAGGACGTCCCGCACCGGGGTGCCCTGCCGCAGCATATACCCCAGCCGTGCGAAATAGTCCTCCACGGCCCGGTAGTACTTGCCCCACGAGCAGTGCAGCAGCTGGCTTGGCGGCCAGTCCCGCTTCGCGCCGCCGGCCAGGCTGTAATGTACCAGGTGCACGCAGCGGAAGTTGATGCCGCAGGCGGCCTGCCAGTCGCCTACGAACTTGTGGGTTTCGAGCGAGCAGTCCCAGCCGATGCCGCCGTACAGCTCGGAGAGTGTCCGCTCCTTTCCGAGCTGGTCGCAGACCGACGTGCATTGCTTGACGGTGGCCAGCTCGTGCGACTGGTTGCAGAGGATATCGACGCCCGGCCACTGCATATGCTCGTAGTGCGGCATGGCCGCGCCGATGGTGCGGCACTGCGAGGCCAGAGTCTGCTCTTCCAGCACGTGCCCGGTTAGCGGCAGCTTGTGCGTGTCGCACCAGCGGGTGATCTGGTGCGTGAAGTTCTCCACAAACAGCTCGGTCAGGGTGCGGCGGAAGTCGTGCCGGACTTTGGAAAACGCGTCGTTCGCAAGCGGGCGGAACAGCTCGGGGAGCTGCGCGAAGATGTCGTAGCCGCGGCGCTCCGTGAACTCGCGGGGGAGGGCCGGAGTCCAATGCACGCTGACGTCGTCGTACAGCCAGGACATGCTGGGCTCGTCGGTGAAGATGGCGGGGATCAGGCCGCCGAAGTCCTTGCCATAGCGCTCCGCGTACGGAGCGTGCGTGCTCGCGATGTATGCGGCCACGGCATCCGGGTTGAGCGTGTCCAGGTATCCGCCGTCGTTGTACCAGCCCGTTCGCGGGTGCCGCTTCTCCACATAATGTTCAGCCTGTTCTCCGGCCCGCAGCGACTCGCCCTGCGCCAGCGGCCGGTATGCCAGCAGCCGCCCCGTTGCGTCGAGCTGAACGGCGAATCCGGCCAGCCACCGTTCCTCGTTCCCGGTGCGGTCGGAGTCCGTTCGCTCAAGGCGGCGTCCGAGAAAGTCGGGGTTCGCGCGGGTCACCGCGCCGCCCGCGCTGCCCGACGGCCAGCGGTCCTCGTCGTACAGGTAGGCTTTCATGCCGGTGGCGCGGGCGTGTTCAATGCAGGCGTTCACGCAGCGGAACCACTCCTCGGACAGGTACACGGTCTTCAGTCCGTAGCGGCTGTGCATGAAGAAGCCGCCCATCCCGGCGGCGCGCATGGCGTCGATCTGGCGGAGCAGCCGTTCGGGGTCGAGCCGGTCATTCCAGGACCAGAAGGGCGCATCGCGCCAGATGGGCGAGGGGTCATTCCACTGGGCGAGAAGTTCCTTGGATTGGGGCATGGAAGTTGTCTCCTGAAGAACCTCGTTCTTTGCTCTGCTTCCGGACGACGCGGCATGAATAGTCGCGGACGAGGCGTGTAAAGTCAAGGGAGGCCCGGGGCATGGCGAGGCGTCCGCGGACGGCCCGGAGGACCGTCCCTACCTGTTAAGAGCCGCATGCATTGGTGACACTTTGTATACATGCGTCTGCCCTGGGCCCGGGCGCCAAAGAACGAAATCTGTTGAGACCGGCAGCGCAATGGAGTACATGGAACCCCCATGCACAACAGCGCACTTTCGCTTCATCCAGCCAACCCCCACTATTTCCTGTTCCGGGGAAAGCCGACGGTGCTCATCACCTCCGGCGAGCACTACGCGGCAGTGCTGAATCCGGACTTCAATTACCGGAAGTACCTCGACACGCTGCACCGCGAAGGCTTCAACCACACGCGGCTGTTCGTGGGGGCTTATCGCGAACGGCCGGACGAACACTGGCCGCAGAATCCGCTGGGGCCCGTGCCGGCACGGTTCCTCTGCCCCTTCGGGCGGAGCCGGATCGCTGGAGCCGCAGATGGCGGCAATGAATTTGACTTGAACACGTGGGACGACGTGTTCTTCGCCCGACTGCGGGATTTCTGTCAGTTGGCGGACGAGCGCGGGATCGTGATTGAAATCAACCTGTTCTGTCCGCACTACGCCTTCCACGCCGAAGGCGTGCTATGGAAACTTTCCCCCTTCAACCCGGACAACAACGTGAATGGCCTGGGAGAGATTCTATCGGCTGAAGTCTTCACATTGAAGCATGGGATGTTGCAGCAGTACCAGGACGCCATGGTCAGGAAGATTATCCAAACGGTGAACGGGCACGGCAATCTGTACTACGAGATCTGCAATGAGCCCTACTGCGATAGCGTCACCATGGAGTGGCAGCATCACATCGCCGAGCTGATCCTCAAAGATGAAAAGGGGAAAGCCCTGCAGCATCTGGTGAGCTGGAATGTGGCCAATGAATTCGCCCAGGTCACCGAGGTCCATCCCGCCATCTCGATTCTTAACTTTCACTATCCGCGGCCGGACCCGAAGTGCGTGACCGCCAACTTCAATCTGGGCCGGCTCATCGGCTGTAACGAGACAGGGTTCGACGGCGCCGCCGCCGAACCCTATCGCGTGCAGGCCTGGCAGTTCATGCTGGCCGGCGGCGGCCTGTTCAACCACCTGGACGCGTCGTTCTGCGTGGGGGATGAAGCAGGCGCCCGGCACCTTGCGGGCGCGAACTTTGGCGGCGGGCCGGAAATCCGAAAGCAATTGCGTATCCTGAAAGACTTCATGGAGGGCTTTGACTTCGTCCGCATGGCCCCGTGCAACGGCGCCATCGCGGACCGCGGCGGCGCCGCGGCGGCCTATGTCCTCGCCGAAGAGGGCCGGCAGTATGCCGTCTACATCCGCCGCGGGGATGACGCAAAGTGCGGCGCGTTTGTGCTGAACGTACCCGAAGGGCGGTACACGGTGGAATGGGTCGATCCTCAGACGGGTGCCACCGGCCGGCGCGAGACGCTTGTTGCTGCAGGAGGACAGCTGGTGCTGCAGCCCGGCGAGCTTCGCCCTGATATCGGAGCCAGGATTCTGGGCGGTCAGCAATTGGCCGGGAGATAGTGCTGCAGATGATCCGCGGAAGACGTTGTGGTTATGTGTGAGACCGTCAGAGAATGCGTACAGTAACGGTTGTGACACAAATGTAGGAGCGTAAATGAAGAATCTTGTATGGAAGAGCCTTATGGTGGCGTTCTGCGCGACGGCGGCGAGTGGGTTGTCCCCTGCGCCGGAGCGGCTTGCCGAGGGTGAGCGCATCGTATTCCTGGGCGATTCCATCACCGAGCTGGGTGTCTTCCCCGGCGGGTACGTGCGGCTGACAGGGGAGGCGCTGAACGCAACGTACCCGGACTTGCATCTTACCGTCATCGGCGCCGGCGTGTCGGGTCACAAGGTTCCCGACTGCCAGCAGCGACTGCAGCGCGATGTCCTGGACAAGAAGCCCACGATCGTCGTGATCTACATCGGCATCAACGACGTGTGGCACTCCGGGAGCGGCAACGGCACCCCGAAGGATGCGTTCAAGGCGGGCCTGGAGAGCATGATCGGGGAGATCAAGGGCGTCGGCGCGCGGGTCATTCTCTGCACGCCCACCGTCATCGGCGAGCTGACCGGCGGCACGAACACCTTCGATAAGATGCTCGACGAGTATTCGGACGTCAGTCGCGGCGTGGCGCGCGAGACCGGGTCGCAGCTCCTGGATCTGCGCAAGAAGTGCATTGAGTACCTGGCAGAGCACAACAAGGAGAACAAGGAGCGGGGCATCCTTACCTACGATTCCGTCCACCTCAGCCTGCTCGGCAACAGGTTTCTGGCCAGCCTTATGCTGGAGGCCCTGGGTGCGCCGCCCAAGGTGGCGTCCTCTGTCTGGTATGATTCCCCAAAATTCGATCCGGGCGCGGCCACGGCTTTCACCACCAAGACCGAATGCCGGTTTCTGGAGGCCAAAGACGGTGAGATCCACTACACGCTGGATGGTGCGGAACCGACGAAAGCGTCCCCGAAGTACGCGCGGCCCGTTCCGGTCGACAAGACGGCGCTCGTAAAGGCAAAGTTCTACCACAAGGACGGCAACGAGAGCCTTGTTGTCCGCCAGCAGTTCACCAGAGTCGAACCGGTCGTGCTGAACGGCAAAGCGTTGGAGTCAGGCCTTGACTACAAGTACTTCGAGGGCGAGTGGGCCAGCGTGCCCGACTTCGCCGCTCTCGCTCCCGCCACGTCCGGGACCGTGTCGAGGGTGACTCTTGCCGTCAGAAAGCGCGACGACAATTTCTGTCTCGAATTCTCAGGATACGTCAGGATTCAGGAGAAGGGGCAATATACGTTCTTCACTGCGTCCGACGACGGCAGCGTGCTCTTCATTGATGGCCAGAAGATTGTCGACAATGACGGGTATCACGGCGAATCAGAGAAGAGCGGCACCCTTCAGTTGGAGCCCGGACTGCATCCTATTCTCGTTGGATTCTTTGAAGCCGGCGGCGGAGAGGTGCTGACCGTCCGCTATGAGGGCCCCGGCGTCACAAAAATGGAAATCCCGGACACCGCCCTGTTCAGGACCGGATCCGGCAGGTGACAAGGATTCTCTTCGGTGCATGAAGGCCCGCCCGGGAGAGGGGGATATGAGCGACACGCAAAGTGCGGGTACTGATCCTGTCGAGGCGCGCATTGCGCTGGCAACGTCCCAGGCGCATTACTTCGCGGACACGCTGGCCGCGACCGAGCCGGTGATACCAGTGGCGGGGATCCTTGCCGGGCCGCTTCGCCGTACGGAAACTCCGGACGGTTCCAACCGGCTGCGCTGGGACGCGGACAACCTGCATTTCCCGATGAACGTAGGGAACCTTTTGCGCCTGGGCCCGCGCGGGATAGCCCGGCAGGCCGCGGCGAACGCCGCCGGCCTGCCCGCGGAGCAGGCCAACTATCTCCGGGCGATTGCCGCCACCTACGAGGCCGTCTGTCGCTTCATTGCCGCCCACGCCGAGGCCGCGCAGGGGCAGATGCGCGGCGCCACCACGGCCGAGCGAAACCGCCTGGAAACCATCGCCGCCAACTGCCGCGCGGTGAGCGAGGGTCCCCCGGGGACGTTCGCTCAGGCCGTCCAGCTCTTCTGGTTCGTCCACTGCATACGCGGTTGCCACAACCTCTCCAGCACCATCGGCCGCCTCGACCAGCACCTGTTCCCTTTCTACGCAGCGGACGTGCAAGGCCGGTTGACGCGGGAGGAAGCCCTTGAAATTCTCTGCGAGCTCTGGTGCCTGCTGAACCGCCAGGTCGAGCACCCGATCTACGGCCTCATGAATCTCATGGTCGGCGGGCAGGATGCCGACGGGAACGACGCCACCAATGAAGTCTCGTACCTGCTGATTGATGCCGCCCTCTGCGTCAACGACACGAACCCCTTCGTGAGCGCCCGCATCCATGCGAAGACCCCGCGCCGGTTCATCGACAAGGTGATTGAGCTCCAGCTCGTGGGGCACGGGCAGGGGACCGTCTACAACGACGAGCTGATCATTCCGGCCCTCGTGCGCTACGGGGTGCCCCTCGCGCTCGCCCGCAACTACGCGAACGATGGATGCAACGAGATCACCATAGACGGCCATTCGACGATATGCCTGTGGGTCGTGGACGCGTTGAAATGCCTGGAGGCAACGCTTTTCAACGGCGCCGAGAGCCCTTCCGCGCACCAGGCGCCCCGCCGCCTCTTCCTGGCCACGACCCAGCCTGAGCAGGTGATCGACCATGCGTACACCGGATTTCAAAGCGGCGACTTCGCGGCAATGGGCTCGTTCGACGAATTCATGGAAGCGTTCATGCGGCAGTACCTTCACCATGTCGACCGCGCCATGAAGAACCAGTGCGAGTACATGAAGCGCTGCGCCGCCGAGGAGGTCAGCTCGCTGGTGATGGCGGGGACCTTTGACTCCGTCCTTGCCACGGGGCTCGACCCGCACCGGGGCGGCGTTGCCGTGAGGGAGCAGGCGCTGTTCCTGGGCTCCCTCGGGACCGTGGCCGACGGGCTGGCGGCGGTCAGGAAGGTGGTCTTTGAAGAGAAGGCCTGCACTCCCGCCGGGCTGCTGGAAGCCCTGGCCGCCGACTGGAAGGGCCACGAGCCGCTGCGCCGCCGCTGCCTCGCCGCTCCCAAATTCGGCAATGACGACGACTACGTGGACCTCGTCATCGCCGACGTGATCCGGCGCACGGTGGGGCACATGCGGTCGGTCCCTACCTTCACCGGGCTGCCGGCCTGGCCGTGCCTTTTCAACCATGCGTTCGTGGCCACAGCGCAGATGTGCGGCGCCACGCCCGACGGCCGCCGCTGGATGGACCCCGTGGGCGAACATTTCTCGCCCACGCCCGGCCGCGCGGCGAAAGGTCCCAGCGCGGTCATTCGCTCCGCCACGAAGGCGCCGCTGGCGGACTGCGTCGGCGTGGCCATCTTTCAACTGGGCCTGGCGCAATCCCTGGCGCCGCGGGGCGAAAAGAGCCGGGCGCTGATCGAGACCCTGATCAATACGGCGTTCCGCCTGGGCGCCACGGTCATGAATGTCGCAATCTATGACGTCGCAGCGCTCAAGGATGCGCGGTTGCATCCAGACAAATACCAGGACCTGATCGTCAGGGTCTGGGGCTACTCGGCCCGGTTCACGAGTTTGTCCGGCGACATGCAGGATCACATCATTTCGCGCGCGATTCAGACAGGTTCGTAATGGGTGTTCCGCCCAATAAAGAAGGGGTCCGCCATGAGCAAGAAGAACGGTGATGCGAAGGAAACGCTCCCCGCCGAAGCGGCTGCGGACGTAAGGCCTCAGGATGTCAGCCAGCGCCTGTCGCTCGAGCGGCTGCGCGCTTTTGAAGCGCTCGGCTACGGCATGTTCATCCACTACGGCATGAGCACATTCGTCGCAAATGAATTGCCCAGCGGCAAGGATCCCGCCGGCACGTACGCCCCGACGAAGCTCGACGTGGGGCAGTGGATTTCCGTGGCGCGGGACGCCGGCATGAAGTACGCCATCCTGACGACCAAGCATGTGGCCGGGCATTGTCTCTGGCCGAGCAAGCTGACCGACTACACGGTTGCCAACAGCACCGACAAAACCGACGTGGTTGACAAGTTCGTCACCGCCTGCCGCGAAAAGGGCGTGCTGCCGGGATTCTACTATTGCTCCTGGGACAATCGCAACCGGTTCGGCAGCAAGACGCCGTCCGACGCGGATGACGACGGCGCCGGCCCGACAGCAAAGTACCAGACCTTCCAGACGGCCCAGCTGACGGAGCTGCTGACGCAGTACGGTCCCATCGCCGAGACGTGGGTCGACATCCCCGGCATTCTGGGACGCGGCTACCGGACGTTCCTCTACGGGCATCTCGCCGGGCTGCAGCCGGATACGGTGATCATGATGAACAGCGGGATTTCGACGCAGGAAAGCTACAACGTCGATTACGCGTGGCCCTCAGACCTCATTGCCATCGAGCGGAGCCTGCCGGCCGGGGGAGGGTACAAGAAGGTGCGCAACATCGAGGGCAAGAACTACTACATGCCCGGCGAGGTGTGCGACCCGATCGGCAAGGACTGGTTCTTCGTCAACGGCGACCAGCCGCGCGACGACAAGAGCCTGGCGGACCAGTTCCGGGCCTGCCGCGCCGCCGGCGTCAACTTCCTGCTCGACGTTCCGCCGGACACGACAGGCCAGATTCCCGCGGAGTCAGTGCAGGCTCTTGTCCGCTTGCGCAGCAACGTCGGAATCTGACGGGGCAGGACTGCCGACGTGCTGAGGAATCATTTCCCGAGCTCGACGCGGAAAACGGTCTCGCCCCCCGGCGCGAGGAATAGCCAGGCCGGAACGCAGTCGGGGTCCGCCTGCGTTCCGTCGTTCACCAGGAACTCTTTGCCTTCGCTGCCGTAGCCGAAGGAGTAGAGCTTCGTCTTCAAGGGAAACTTGACCAGCACGCGGTCCGGCGTGGTCTGGCTGTTGTTGACAAACATGATGTAACGCCTGCCCTCGATGTCCGTGAATTCGCCGACCAGGACCGGCAGCTTGTTGTCATAGGCCGGCCAGATGTCCAGCACCAGATCGTTGGGAGTCCATACCTCGCCGCCGCCCCGCGCCTTGGGGAAGAAGCTCACCCGCGTGCTCGCCAGCCGGTTGAACAGGCCGCCGTACGTCTTGTGGAAGCGCTGCTGAACGTGCCGGATGTCGTAGTACGTCTGCGTCTTCTCCCAGAACTCGTCCACGGGCGGAATGCCGATGTCCGGCCCCGGCGCGTCCATGTACCAGAAGAACCACATCATTCCGTGGGCGCCGGAGGCGACCGACGTGTTCAGCTGCCAGCTCAGGTCGGTCCGGCTCGGGGTCCGGTACATCATGTGGCCCAGGCTCAGGGCCGTATTCCAGAACGGCACGCCGTGGCGGAGCGAGGCCTCGCGATAGATGCGCAGGTTCTCGTAGTAGGCGTCGATCCCGCCCTCCTTGTCCGTGCAGTGCATCTGCATGTAGCAGTCGTACCCGAGGATGTCGCTGTTGCTCAGCTGCATGTACTTGTCGAGGTACTTGTCCCAGTTCGGTGCGATAGCCGGCAGATGGTTGTAAAACGGGAAGAGGTGCGGCGCGATCTCCTTCTGGATGCGCTGGCATTCGGCGAATGCGTCGCCGCCCCCCTCGTCGCCGACGAAGAACCCGAATAGCCCCGGATGGCTTCCGTAATCGGCGACGGCCGCCTTGACGCCTACGGCGTAGTCGGCGGGCGGCTTGCCCTCCGCAGCGATCTGGCCCATGCAGCGGGGGTCCCGAAGAAGCAGCTTCATGCCGCGTGCCGCCGCCCAGTCCAGCATCTTGTGGATGTGGGCCTTCTGGGCCGGATCGGTCGGGTCGTAGTTCGGGCTTTGCGGCACGGTCATGCCGGCATCCGCCAGCGACTGCATCTCCGCCTCGGTCATATGCGAACCGTGAATCTTCAGGTCCGTGTAGTTCCAGATGCTGCAGGGATACCTGTTCAAACCAAACGACTCGTTCTTCCTGATGATTGCTTTCATGATATTACCCTTGCTTGCACGCCCCATGCCCTGCCGTGGTTCGTGGCGAGCGCGAACGTGATCCGGTTAGTGCCCTTCTTCCACGCCGCCTTGGCGACGTATTTCCCGACCCCTCCCGGGTTCGTGGCGTCAGGCTGACGGGCCACGACGCGCCCGTTCACCCACACCGTGACCGGGCCATCCGACCCGTATGCCAGCGTGCCGTTGGCGGCCCGCTTCAACTTCGCGGAAGCCTCGACGTAGATGAGGCCGTCTTCTCCGCCGTGGATGCCGCGGACGTCACCCAGCTCGATGCCGTCCATGAAGTCCACGGGCTGGTTCGCCAGGCCCCGCCGCGGCGGCTTCGCCCTGCGGATGTCCGCGACCGGCGGCAGCAGCGGGCTTGCCAGGAACTCGCGGATCACCAGCGGCTGCGGCGGATCCTTGGGAAGCTTCTGCCAGGTGTTCAACCATGCGTTCACGTTGCGGATTGAATTGCCATCGCCGCCGCGAATCAGGCCGATGCGCCCGGTCGCCCGCCCTGGAAGGCTGTGGCACTCGATCAGGACGTCGTCCAGGTAGACTTCTATCAGGACGCCCCTCACCACCAGTCGTAATCGGGCTGGTTCGCCAAAACGCATCTCCCGATCCACGCTCTTCTCAGCCTTGAAGCCCGTGCCGTCGGCGCGGATCGGACCGAACTCCGCGCGGCCAGTGTAGTCGAACAGGACCGCCATCCCGGTGTTCCTGCCGTATTCCACATAAAGGCCGCGCGGCGCGCCAAGGCACTTGGGCAACTGCAGCGCGCCTTCCAGGACGCCGCCGTATGAAGCGTCCAGCCTGCAATCCAGCATGGCAACGGGAGCCGCGGCGCGCCTGGACGGCAGCTTCAGTCTCACGGGCTTGTGCTTCAGCGCCTCATTCCCCGGCCACCACGTCAAACGCAGATTTCCGTCCTTATCGAAGCTTGTTCCCTTCAGCAGCGCGGCGTAGACCTGCCCGGTGTGCGTTATGGAATGGTGACAGACGAGCAGCCCTGAAGGCGACTGGAAGAAGCGGGCAAAGTAGGTATGGGGCATCCCCTGAAGGAAGACGCGGTTCCGGGCAGCCGCCTTGAACGGCCCTTGCGGTTTGTCGGCAATCAGCGTCTCCATGCGGCCCCATGTTCCGAAGAGCATGACGTAGCGATTGCCTACCTTCTCAATCGCCCCGACCTCGCCTCCGCTCACGCCGGTCACATACGGCGGCTTGAGCGCCTTCCACGTGATGCCGTCGGGCGATTCTCCGAAGCCGAATTGGCCGCAGGTCTCCGGCTTGGGCGAAGCCGTCCAATAGCCATAAAGGCCGCCGCCGGGGCGCGGGATCGTCCAGATGCAGTCCCACCGGCCGTTGCGCTCGTACCAGCGCTCGTCCTGCACGAATTCCTTCGCCGGGCCGCACTTGGTCCAGTGAACGAGGTCGTCGGACTGCGCGAAGAAGATCGTCTGCCGCTCGGGCCCGTTGCAGGAGTAGTTGATCTGAAAGGGCGGCTTCCCGCCCGGGACCGGATTGCGCCATGTTGAACCGGTGCCGAGCCCCGTCTTGCCTTCGTCCTTTGTAAGCACCGGGCCGATTTCCGTCCAGTGCACACCGTCCGGAGAGCTTGCCAACGAGTAGTTGTCCCAGGAACAGGTCGTCCAGGCGTTTCCCGACCTGTTGCAAAGGGAGTAGAGGTAGTACGTGCCGTTGTGGAATATGAGCCACACATCCCACATGTTTCCCGTGTCTTTGGATCGCGCCTTGTAGAACATGAATGCTTCCCTTTCCGTTGCAGAAAATCAGAGAAACTCGACCGTGCATTTCTGTGCGCCGCGCGGAATTCGCACGGGCCCGGCGACCGGGACGCCGTCCAGCAGGGCGCTCGTCCAGTCCGCCTTGACAACAACCGTCAGCCGCACGCCGGCAAGAGTGACATCCTTCATCGAGAAGGCGAGTGTCTTGAACGGGGTCAGATAGAGGTGGTTGGCGTCCATTTTCAGTCCCAGCAGGCGGACCACGTATTCCCAGGCGCACTTGTAGCGGGGGTAGGGCGGGAAGCGCGGCGTATCCTTGGCGGGCTCGTCCGGCAGGATGCCGGTCTTCAGGTCGTCGTGGATCGACTGGTTCCATTCGCCGACCGCCAGGTGATTGTTGTGCAGGCTGGCTTCGACGGAGCGGAAGACGTCCAGGGAGGCCGCCTCGTCGCCGGCCTCGCCCAGGAGCGAGCCGAGGTTGAGCTGGCCGCCCAACCAGAAGACGAAGGCGTGGTACCCGGATCGATCGATGACCCGGCCGGGCTGCAGGCCGTTGACCCAGCCGCGGAAGCCGCGCTCGGGGTCTTCGATCAGGTTGTGGCGGTAGAGGGTGGCCAGCGCGCTCCTGATCTTCTCTTCAGGCAGCACCGACGGCAGGTCGGCGGCGATAGTCACGACCCATTTGCCGAAGAGCTGGTCGGAGAAGAGGGTTTCCGGGACGCCGCCGGCCGCGGCATCCGGGGTGCGGCTGAAGCAGTTCCAGCAGCCGGTGTCCGCGTTCCACAGGCGGGCGTCATAATGCTCGATCGCGCTTGCCGCCAGTTCGCCCACCGGCCGGCCGCCGATGGTGACGGTCGCTCCGGCGGCTTGGGCCATCCGTTCCAGCGCGCGCAGGCCGTAGACCCAGGCGGAATTCACGAAGGAGCTGATGCCGGGCATCTTCCAGCAATCATAGCTCTGGTTGCCGTCCCGCGAGGTGATCAGGTCATCGACGCTGGCCGTGCGGTACACGTATTCCGCCGCGGCAACGGCGACGGGCAGCGCCCGCTGAAGCCATGCCGGGTCATTGAACCAGAGGTGATCACGGTACAGGCGGGTGAGGAAGACGGGCTCTTCGACATAATGGCAGGCATCGCTCCATAGCGAATGCCAGACAAAGCCGCGGTTTTCGCCTTCGGCCGGAATGGCCTGCAGATACTGGTTCATCTCCATCCGCTCGATCTCGGGCCAGTTGATCAGGTACAGCCAGGAGCTGTACACATTGACGTCCATGGTGCAGACCCAGAGGTGCGGCGTTTCGATTTCGAAGAAGAACGGATCGTCGCTGAGCATGGTGGACGTGATGACCGAAGTCAGCGACGAGAACCAGAGGCGCTTGAACTCGGCGGGCAGGTCATAGGCCTCGTGCCAGGCGTCAATGGCAGCGGCCCAGGCGTCCGCATGTTCGACGGCGTATGTGAGTACGGCGCTAACATCGGGAAAGCGCCCGGCGTAAAAGCGCCGATAGGAGGCGGTGGCAGCCGGGGAGGGGGTGTTGAACTGCGGGTAATGCCAGGCGATGAACAGGCGGACGGACCGGGTCTCGCCTGCTTTCAAATCCACTGCGACCGCCACGCCCATGGCGTCCGCATGCCCGCCGGGTATCCGGAAGGCAACCTGGCCGGCCGGTTCCTCGAAGCGGGCCGTGTCGCCGGCGGCTTGCAGCGGATCGCGATGCCCAAGGCGTAAGGTGATCTGCCGGCGCCGATCCGTTGTGTTGGTTAGCGTCAGCTCAGAGACCTGGACCGGGATCGTGGAGTTGGCGAGGTCATGCGGCACCATGGGCGAGAACCCGGTCATTTCCACGGCCAGCCCCTCGCCCGCCTGCACAAACGTGAAGCGGCCCTTGGGCAGGAAGGCGTGGGCTGTCACCCGGCTCACGGGCGCCGCCGCCGGTTGCCAGGCAACGGGTGTTTCCTGCAACGCCACGGTTCTTCCAGCCTCGGCGAGGAAGAGCGCGAAGGGCGCCTTGTTGGCGGGCTCACGGAGATAGTTGCATGCCTCATCGGGGCCCCACCGTCATACGCCAGCGTTTCGGGGTCCGGGTTCGAGTTGAAATTGACCTTCACAAACCCGTATTTGCCGAATGCCAGATAGCCCGTGCCAATCCCGCCAAACGGGATGCCCAGGCCGTGGGAGACGTCAACCCAACAGGCATTCCTGCGCGCCGCCGGTTTGCCATGGGAAGCCTCGCAGTTGGAGAGACGGTCGAAGGAATCGGCGTCGGGTGATAACGGCTGCTGGTGAGGCATAGCTCGGACTCCTTCGTCTGCTTGTTGCACAGCAGGAACAGCCTGTCTTCGCCAGCTTCCTGCTTTACCGCCAAGGCCTCGTACAGTCGTAAACCACGCGGGCAAAGTCAAGCCATGCCAACACGCGAAACGATTGCTTCGCCGCTTCCGAGACAGTACCATCGCCCAACTATGGGAACGTTGCGATTCTTCCTGGCGCTGAGCATCATTGTGGCCCATGCCGGGCCGGTGTTCGGGGTCTGGCTGGTGGACGCCCGCCTGGCGGTGCAGATGTTCTACCTGCTCTCCGGCTTCTCCATGGCGTATGTCTGGCAGGGGAAGTATTCGGCCAGCCGGTCGCCGCTGCGGACGTTTTTCGTCGGTCGGGCGCTGCGTATCTACCCGCAGTACGTCATGGTGCTGGTCCCCACGATCCTGCTTTCGATCTACGCCTGGCTGGCGTTTGACCGGCACCCGATCGCCACGGCCCTGCAGCATCCGGTGCGCGGGATCGGCGGCCTCTGGATTTACCTGCAGCAGGTGGTGCTGGTCGGCATGGAGTCGCAGTTTTTCCTGCAGCGCGCGGCGGACGGCACGCTGGCCTTCTGCCGGAACTTCCACCAGGGAACCCAGCCGCCGCTCCACTACTACATGTTTGTGCCACAGGCGTGGATGCTGAGCCTGCAGCTGGTGTTCTACCTGCTGGTGCCGCTGCTGGTGCCGCGGCCCCGACTGTGCGCGGCGGTGCTGGTGCTGTCGTTCGCAGCTCGCCTGGCGGGCTGGTGGGGGTTGCGGCTGAACGCTGATCCGTGGACCCACCGGTTTGTGCTGTTCGAGGTCGGCGTGTTTCTATTGGGCGTCTTCTCTCACGCCCTCTATCGCCGGTTGCAGGCCCGCCGACCGGACCTGCTGGGCCGGTCGCAACGGGGGTGGGGCGGGTTGGTCGCGCTGTCCCTTTTGGCGCTGGCGCTCCCGGCGATGCAGCCGGCGCTGGGCGAAGGGGCGTATTGGCTGGTGCTGCTGGCAACGGTGCCGGTCCTGCCCGCGGTGTTCCACGCGACCATGAACGTGCGCTGGGACCGCCGCCTGGGCGATCTCTCGTACCCCATCTACATTTCCCACCTGCTGGTGATGTGGATCGGAGAGTTCCTGTTCGGCATTCCGCTCAACAGGCTGGTCTATTTCGCGCTCCCCGCGACGCTGCCGGTGGCGATCCTGCTGAACCGGCTACAGCAGAAGTTCGACGACTACCGCCATTCGCTCGTGAAGGCGGCGGCGGATTGACGCAGGGGCAGACAGGCAGAAAGCTGCAGGCTGTCAGCAATCGCGCGCCCTGTAGAGCTTATGCTTCCGTGGTCTTTACGCTCGAGAGGTGCGCGTTCTTCCGCCATCGCCTGATAACCCGCAGTCCGAATCGCTATAGCCCTATTGAAGCGCGCCTATTTGCTGTTCAGCAGGAACAGCCGGCCTTCGCCGGCTTCCAGCTTCACTTCCAGGACCTTGTCCTTCAGCGGCGCTGCGGCGAGCGGCGCGCCGGTCTCCTGCGACACTTCTGAGGTCGATACGGTCTTGTCGTCGAGCGTCAGGGTGAACGTGCGCGCCTCATTCATGTGCTTGTTCACCGGCAGGATATAGACCTTGC
>CAYRKB010000101.1:0-16878 GCA_964424705.1 uncultured Victivallales bacterium | reverse complement strand
GCAGCGGCTTGTAGCGCTCGCGGTCCTCGCCGCCCTCGCCGCTGTTGCTCATGCCTCCGAGCCGGTTCATCGCCACGGCGAGCGTCTCGTGCGCCTCGCGGCTGATCGAGCCGTACGACATGGCGCCCGTCACGAATCGCTTGGCGATCAGGGCCGCCGGCTCCACCTCATCCAGCGGGACCGGCGTGGCAGGCTTGAAGCGGAACAGCCCGCGCAGCGTGCTCAGCTTCTCGGCCTGGTTATTAATCAGCTCCGCGTACTGCCGGTAGAGCGCGGTGTCATTCCCGCGCGCGGCCTGCTGCAGCAGGCTGATCGTGGCGGGCGTCCACAGGTGCCGCTCGCCGTTCGCGCGGTACCTGTACTGGCCACCCACCGGCAGCAGCGGCGCGCCGCCCTGGGCGGGGCGCCAGGCCTGGGCCCAGCGCGCGTTCGCCTCGGACGCAATCTCCTCCAGGCCGATGCCTTCCACGCGAGAGGGGGTATCTTCAAAGTAGCGGTCCACCACGGAGCTGTTCAGGCCGACGGCCTCGAACACCTGCGCGCCACGGTAGCTGCGCAGCGTGGAAATGCCGATCTTCGACATGACCTTGAGAATGCCGTGGCGCAGGGCATCCATGTAGTTCTCCATCGCCTTGGTCACGGTCGTGCTCGCGCTCAGCTCGCGCTTGAGCGCCATGTGCGCCACGGTCTCAAACGCAAGGTACGGGTTGATCGCCGACGCGCCGTACCCGAGCAGCAGGCACATGTGCATAACCTCGCGCGCCTCGCCGGTCTCGACGATAAGGCTCGCGCCCGTGCGCAGCGCCTTGCGGCGCAGGTACTGGTTCACCGCCGCCACCGCGAGAAGGCACGGGATCGGAGTCTGGTCCTGCGGAAGGTCGCGGTCGCTCAGCAAAATGAACCTGTTCCCGGCCAGCACGGCGGCTTCGGCCTTGCGGCAGAGCTGGTCCAGGGCCTCTCCCAGCGCGCGACCGTCGCCCTGCGCAGGGAAGCCGATCGGCAGCGTCTTGCTGAGAAAGTCCTTCATGTCGAGCGACCTCAGCCGGTCGATGTCGTCGTTGGAGAGGATCGGGTGCTGCAGCTTGATCAGGCGCGCGTGCTGCGGGACCTCGGACAGGATCTTGTCGGTCGTGCCGAGAAACGTCATCAGGGACATGACGAGCTCTTCGCGGATCGAGTCGATCGGCGGGTTGGTGACCTGCGCGAACACCTGCTTGAAGTACCAGTAGAGGAGCTGCGGCTTCTCCGAGAGCACGGCGAGCGGCTGGTCCGCCCCCATCGAGCCGACGGCCTCGTGCCCCGTGGCGGCCATGGGCTCCAGGATCACCGCGACGTCCTCGCGGGTGTAGCCGAACAGGCGCTGGCGCTGGAGAATCGTCTCGGCCGTCGGCGCCACCGGCGCGACCGCGTTGAAGAAGCCATGGATGCGGATCTTGTTCTCCTCGACCCAGCGGCGGTAGGGCTGCTGCCGCGCGAGCCGCATCTTGATCTCGGAGTCCTTGAGCAGGCGCTGCTTCTGCAGGTCGAGCAGCAGCATCTGCCCCGGGCGCAGGGCGCCCTTCTCCACGACCCGCGCGGCCGGCAGGTCGAGAACTCCGGCCTCGGAGGCATACACCATGAAGTTGTCGCGGGTTACCGTGTAGCGGGCCGGGCGCAGGCCGTTGCGGTCCAGCAGCGCGCCCACGAAGCGGCCGTCCGTGAACGCCACGGCCGCCGGGCCGTCCCACGGCTCCATGATCCCGGCATGGTACTCGAAGAAGCCGCGCAGGTCGGGACCCATGGGATACTTCGCGCCCCAGGCCTGGGGGATGAGCATCATCATCGCGTGGTCGATCGACCGGCCGCCGGCGACAAGCAGCTCCAGCGCGTTGTCGAGGCTGGCGGAGTCGCTCCCGCCCTCTTCCACGATGGGCAGGATCTTGCGAATGTCGTCGCCCAGCTTGCCCGAGTCGAGGTTGCGCTCGCGCGACTTCATCCAGTTGCGGTTCCCGCACAGGGTGTTGATCTCGCCGTTATGGGCCAGCAGGCGGAACGGCTGGGCAAGCGGCCAGGACGGAAAGGTGTTGGTGCTGTAGCGCTGGTGGACGACCGCGATCGCGCTTTCAAGCTCCGCGTCACGCAGATCGGTGTAGAAGCCGGGCACCTGCGTGGCCATCATCAGCCCCTTGTAGATGATGGTGCGGCACGACAGGCTCGGCACGTAGAACGGGCAGTTGCGCAGCGTTTCCCGCACGCGCTTTTCCGCCACCTTGCGCACCACGTACAGCTTGCGCTCCAGGGCATCGTCGCTCAGGCCGCCGCCGCCGATGAAGGCCTGCCGCACAAACGGAAGGTTGAGCAGCGCCTGCTTGCCGAGCGATGACGGCTCGGTCGGCGTGTCGCGCCAGCCGATGAATTGCAGCCCCTCGGCGCGCACGGCCTCCTCGAAGAAGCGGCAGCACACCGTGCGCGCATCGGCGTCCATCGGGAGAAAGAACATTCCCGCGCCATAGGAGCCCGGCGCCGGGAGGTCTGTCTTGAACAGCACCTTGCATTCCCGGCGAAAGAAGCGGTCGGGGAGCTGAAACAGGATGCCCGCGCCGTCGCCCGTGTCCTTGTCGGCGCCCGTCGCTCCGCGGTGCAGCAGATTCTTCAGGACCTCGATGCCCTGCTCCACGATCGCATGGGAGCACCGGCCATCCGTATTCGCCACAAATCCCACGCCGCAGGCGTCGTGCTCGTTGCGCGGATCGTACAGGCCCTGCGCCTTGGGCGGCAATCTGCATCGCTGGCCATCGTCATCCTTCTTGCTCATAAGAATCGCTATCTCCAGCGCACGTCGTATCACCCGCAGACGCGGGACTGAAAGGTATCAAATCACGGAGCCCCGGTCAAGAGCGCGCAACTCACAGCAAATCCGCATTATGGCCGTTCATCCCAATCCACAGCCCGCGTAAAGCGGGCTCTACCCAATCCACAGCCCGCGTAAAGCGGGCTCTACTCAAGACTTTTTCACAGTAGAGCCCGCTTTACGCGGGCTATTCCGCGCGCCATAATGCGAATTGCTGACTCACAGGCAATACTACACTTTACGTTTGCAGACGGCATGCCAACCGAGCACCTGCCGGCTAGATCGGTCACAACATACTGTAGGGAAATCTATTACGAATGCGAACTCGAGGCTTCGGTACGGCCCGTCCAATCCACATAATTACATAAATGTCGCAATGGTGCGGAATTGAGGACAGGAATGTATCAGGTGTGCTGCTCGTGGCAGGGGTCTTACCCGCCCGCAAACACGGGGCGAAAGCCGGCTTCGCTCAAGATGCGGGCGACTTCTTCGCGCTTGTCGCCCTGAAGCTCGATCCGCCCATCCTTGAAGGTGCCGCCGGTGCCGCAGGCCTTCTGCATCGCCCGGGCGAGATTCTCTATCTCCGCCAGGCCGATGCCGGTGAACCCCTGCACGACCGTCACGGTCTTGCCGCCGCGATGCGCCGTCTGCCTCAAGATGTCCACCCGCCCGCGATTCTTGGCCGGCGCAGGGGCGCCCGCCGTGCCGGGAAGGCGCTCCGGCGCCGGCGGCAGCCCCGCGCTGCTCAACGCCGCGAAGGGGTTGGGCAGGACCTGCGGGTCCGCGGGCACCGCGCTGCGCGTCGGCTTCATGGTCTTCTCTCTCTTCTCACATGGTCGTAGATGTACCACGCCTCGACTTTCTGGCGGGCCCAGGGCGTCTTGCGCAGAAACGTGAGGCTGGACTTGACGGTCGGGTCGTTCTGAAAACAGCGGATGGGGATGCGAGCGGCCATCTCGCTCCAGCCATACCGCGCGACCAGCTGGTTGACGACGGCCTCCAGCGTGACGCCATGCAACGGATCGCGAGGGTGGACAGAAGGTGAAGGCATGCGCGAAAGATAGAAGCTTCGGGAAAGCGTGTCAACCGCGCCGCACAATACCTGCACGCTTGTGTTTCCGGCTCTGTTCCTGCACATTCTCGCCCGAGTGAAAACCCATGCATGGCTCGTGGCGCTCCTGGCCGGCGCGGCGCTGAACTCCGCGGGCAGGGCTGCCGATTTCGCGCCCCTGCTTCAAGACGGCTCCAACGTGTGGTCGAGGCAGCAGCAGCAGTGGCTGACGGGCGGGACCGCGGGCTGGTTCAGGCCGGTATCCGCCGAGACCCATGCGGAGCTGCGCTACCCCGGCTACAAGAACAGCCCCAAACTCGAATTTCTGGGCCACACGCTGTACGAGGTGGTCCTCAGTTTCGGAACGAACGGGCTCGCGCAGATCGTGATGTCCACGTACAACCGCGGGGACGCTGGGGATCTTTCCGAGGCCCAGTTCGCGGCGCACCTGGCGGCCCTGGATAAGAGCCTCACCGGTTGGGCTGGCGCTGAAGGCAAGCTGCGGCCGGCCGAAAAGATGTCTGCGAGCGCCACGATCAATTCGAAACTGTGGGCAGGGAAGAGCCCGGCCATCGAGCTGAAGTGGAGCACTTCCAAGCACGCCGGCACGGCACAGGACGCCAAGGGCTTTCGCGCAGAATACGTCAAACTCATCCTTGCGCCGCTCGACGCGAACAACAAAGGTCCGGCCGCCGGAAAGGCCGCCGCGGCCAGCCAGGCCGCAACGGCGATGGGCAGCAGGCGCAACGTCCGGAAAGCTGACGCATTCGTCTTCATCGACAATATCCCCATGGTGGACCAGGGCCAGAAGGGCTACTGCGCGGTTGCCACGGCAGAGCGAATCCTCCGGTACTATGGCAAGAATCTGGACCAGCACGTGCTGGCGCAGATGGCCGACACGCAGACCGGCGGGGGCACCAGCCCCGACGCCATGTTCGAGGTGTTCAGGCGGATCGGCCTCAAGCTGGGCCTGAAAGTCGATGTTCACTACGACTGTTCCGTGCACCAGGTGCTGGAAATGGTCGGCAAGTACAACCAGCAGGCCAAGAAGGACAAGACGGCGCCTGTTGACCTCGGCAAGGGCGGAATGATTGATATCGCGGCGGTCTACCAGGCGATGGATCCGGCGACGCTGCGACGCTCGCGATGCGAGCGGCAGCAGACCGCCTACAGAAAGTTCGTTGCAGACATCGCCAGCTGCGTGGACCAGGGCATCCCGGTGGCATGGGGCGTAATGCTCGGTATCGTCGCGGAAAAGCCCGAGCTGCCGCAGGCCGTAGGCGGCCACATACGAATCATCTTTGGCTACAACAAGACGTCCCGGGAGCTGCTGTATACGGACTCATGGGGCATGGGCCATGAACGCAAGACGATGACCGTTGACGATGCCTGGGTCATCACCACAGGCCTCTTCTCCCTCGACCCGCGGCACTGAGCAAATCGTCAGCCCCGGCCTTCACGCCGCCGCCATCGCTCCCACATCCAGAGCTCGACTTTCCCTATGCTCATGGGCGCCGTCCTGTCGCCCGCACTGCGCAGCGGGCCAGGCTTTCGAAAGGTTTTAGACCAAGATACACGACATCCGCAACCACCGGATTCCGCACCAGCAAAGCGGCGCGGTAGCCCCACACGTTGTAAACGGCCCTGAACCGGCGATGTGCCCGCGGGAGCGCTCGCCGCAAAAGATCCTCGAATTCCCAGAAGGTTGCAAGCTGGCCATTGACGGGCTGCACCACCCCGCCGCGGGCAAGCACACGGATCGGGCCGACAATGCGCGGGTGCCCTTTCGCTGCGGCCGACACAATGAAACAGCCGGGCGGGCTGTCGGGCAATCCCAGATAACTTCTTCGCGACGCGATCAGGCTGAAAACCCAGAACGGCAGGGAGCTAAGCAGCGTGAACCGGTACGCCCATGCGCTGACGGCGGCCGAACGGACGAAGTGAACCGTGCGCACCGTGTACCATGCCGAGACATAGAGAGGGACCAGCATTCCCAGCAGCATTCCTGGATTTTCAAGAAGTCTCAGGGTGAACAGGCCATGCACGAGGCAGACGGTGCTGATCACCGCGCCCATGAGGTATCCCAGCACAATCCACGGCCTCGTCCGGCGCTTGACCCGAAGCACCTCGAGGGCGTACAGCGCGGCCACAGCCCACAGCACCAGCGGCGTGAGGGCGAACTTGCCGACATGAAAGCAGTCAATCCAGCCGTGCTTGCACCCGCCTTTCCACTCCGGCATGAAAGCCAGGCCGCCGAGGAATGCCAGCAGCGGCAACAAGATGCCCATGAACGAAGAGACTGCGGCAAGAAAGAATGCAGCCCAGGACCGGCTCCTGATGGCGGGCGGCAGGGCAAGCGCCACCAGAATCACGGGCAGAGCTGCATAGATCAGTATCGCGAATATCATAGCCTGGTCCTCCTGTTGTCGCGCGAGGCTCCCGCCCCGCCGCGCTTCACTGCAAAGTTCTCTGCATCGCAAAGTATAAAGGCAAGAAAGAACCCGCCATGGCGAGCTTCCGGCGAAGGGCCAATGCCGCAAAGGAACGGTGGGCCGGGCTCGGCTCCCCGGCCATTGCAAGCACAAGATGTGCCGTTCGCAAGGCCTCCACCTCGCTCCACCGGGCCGCCGTGTGCCACCGGTCCGGCCCGGAATCCGCCCGCTTCCCCGCCCCGTTCTTCCTCTTCACGTTTCCTCCTACGCTTTGGCTCGCACAGGGAGGCCGGCGGCAAAAGAAGCCGCCCTGGCCGGAACGGCCGAGGTCCTGGCCTGCTTCAACACTTCCCCCAGCGCCTGCAGGTACTCCTGGAACCTCTGCATCCCCCGCTTCGTTAACAGCGCGGTTGTGCGCGGCTTGGACTTCACAAACTCCTTGCGAAGCAGCACGACTTCCGAATCCTCCAGCACCTTCAGGTGCCGGTTCAGGTTGCCGTCCGTCAGGCGACAGGCCTCCTTCAGGTCGTTGAAGGTCAGGCCATCCTTGCCCGCCGCGCACAGGGCGGACATGATGGCCAGCCGGTTCGGCTCGTGAAAGATGCGCTCGAGCGCGTCATAGATGTTCTCTTTTTCTTCTGCCATGGTCTGCCTACTCCTTCCTGTCCGCGGTGCGGAGGTGATCCCGGATCAACACGGCCCCGCCCGCCAGCTCCCCCATAAAAAACGCGATGCCCATGGGCCACGGATTGGTAAACCGCACGTTGGGAGAGAGCAGGCATGCGGCCCCACAGGCCATATACAGCAGGCCGGTCCGGTAGATGCCGCGCGGAAGCGAGTTGCGGTAGGCGATCTGCGCGAGTCCGTACAGCGACATCCAGACCCCGAAGAGCAGATCAAACTCCTTGTGGAGAATGATGGCCAGCGTCAGCGCCGCGCCCAGCGCGAGAGCCGGAAGGGCATCAAGCGCCGGCTTCAGCATGAGCGGGTTGCGCTTGGCCTGCGGGTCGAACAGGAACCAGTACAGGAGCGCGGCATAGTTGGCGACCACGCCCGCCGCGAGCACGGCGCTCCAGCCCGCCAGATGCGCCCAGGGCGAATCGGGGATCCTGCCCGACGAGAGAATCACGGCGCCCGTCAGCGCCGCGAAGCCGGATACGATGCGCGCCTTGCCGGAATAGCCCTTGAACAGGTTGCGCTCAATAATGAACTCCTGCAGCGTCCGCACCTGCGCCAGCGCATCATGGATGTGGTTTGCAATCATGGCCCGCCTCTCCGCGGAAAAGAAATTCGCACATAGCAGAGTACTTTGCAATAGAAAGTTATTCTTTTCTTTAGGGCGCATGTGAGTTCCGGGGAGTTGTCCGTTCAGGCGCGTTTCTTTATCTCCGCGACGAGGGCGTCGCGACTCCAGAAGCAAGCCGGGAGCGACAACGGGCAACTCCGACTGGCGATGCGGCGACCCCGCCGCGTTCTCTCCGAGCTTCGCCGCATCCTCCCCCGGGCGGCGATCCCCGGAACTCACATGCGCCCTTTTCTTTAGAGCACGAAACGCAGTCCTTGTCACGCGGAGCGCAGATCGCTATAGTCCAAAGCTTATTTCCGGAGGGACATGGGCGAAAAATCAAACGGACTCACGCAACAGGGCGCGGCCGAGCCTTTCTTCAGAAAGATCGACTGGGGCGCGTTCTGGACGGCCACTCTGGTTTCGCTGGCGGTCTACTGCTACACGCTGGCCCCCACCGTCACGCTGGAGGACTCGGGCGAGCTGGTCACCGGCTCCGCGCACCTGGGCGTCCCCCACCCGCCCGGCTATCCCCTGTGGACCATCATCACCTGGCTCTTCACCAAGGTGTTCGCGTTCGTGCCCTATCGCGGCCAGCCTAACCCGGCCTGGAGCGTGGGCCTGGCCTCGGCCGTATTCGGCGCTCTGGCAACGGGCTTCACGGCGATTCTGATCTGCCGCTCCGGCACGGACATGCTGCGCAGCCTGCGGCAGACCACGGAAGTAATCGGCCGCCGGACCGAAGACTGGATCTGCTGGGCCGCCGGCGTATCCGCCAGCCTGGTGTTCGCCTTCAGCCCGGTCAACTGGTCGCAGTCGGTGATCAGCGAAGTGTATTCCCTCAACGCGTTCTTCGTGGCGGCGCTGCTGTTCGCGACCTACGTCTGGCTGCGCGCCCCGCGGGAGAAGCTGCACTTGACGAGCGGGTCCTTCGCCGCGCTGGGCCTCGTCAGCCTGGTCATCATGACCGGCCTGACCGTGCGCGAAGTCATGGTATATGACGACTTCTGGGACGTCGCGATCCACTACGTGCTGGGCATTGCGGGCCTCTGGGTGCTCACCGGGCTGATGGCGTACGCGTGGCGCAAGAACCCTGAAGAAAGGCTGCTCTACCTGATCGCCTTCGTCTTCGGGCTCGGCCTGACCAATTACCAGGTGCTGCTGCTGCTGATCGTGCCGCTTGTGCTTATCGTCCTGCTCAAGGACGTGCGCCTGTTCCGCGACTTCATCATCACGCTGGTGCCGTACGGGGTGGTCTACTTCCTCATTGGCAAGCAGGTTCTGCCGACCGTCGCACACCCGGCCGACATGACATGCTACACGTACGTGGTGGTCAACTTCATCTACCTGGCCGCCGTGTACTTCCTCCTGCCCCGCGGGCGCGCCGTGGCGCCGTCCGTGGTCTTTCTGATTCTCGGCCTTGCCGTGTACGCGTTCATGCCCCTCTCCTCCGAGACGAACCCCCCCATCAACTGGGGCTACCCGCGCACATGGGAAGGCTTCCAGCACGCCCTTTCGCGCGGCCAATATGAGAAGATCGCGCCAACCAGTTTCTTCACGATTACCTTCGTGCACCAGGTGGGCGATTACCTGCGGGATCTGCGCGGCACGTTCGCCCTGCCCGTCGTAGTCCTCGGCTTTCTGCCCTTCACCGCGTGGAGCGTCAAGGTGAATGGACGGCGCTTCCGCATGCTCTGGGTGGCGGTGGCCATGGCCGCCGGGGCCGTAGGGCTGATTCTGGCGGAAGAAATGCTGGCGCCCGCGCTCGGCGTGATCCCGGCGCTGACAACGCTCTACCGGTTTCTGATCGGCGGCATCATTCTCCTGGCCGTCGTGGGCGGCCTGGTGATCGTAGTGCTTGAACTGTGGGACATGTTCCGCCGCTTGTTCCTCAGCGAGACCCCCGGGCAGCCCGACGATGACCTGCCCATCGGCACCGAGATCGACTCCGAGAGCCGCAAGTGGACGCTGGTGACGCTGAGCGCGTTCCTCGTGATGAGCGCCGTTCTGGTCGCCCTGGCCTCGCCCAAGGGCGACATCCAGGACGAGTTCATCCAGCGCGTGAAGTTCATATCCTCCCACGCCCTCTACACCTTCTGGATCGGGTACGGCCTGGTGTTCGTGCTGGCCTTTGTGGATACGATCCTGCGCGGCAACCGCGCCGTAATCTGGCTGGGCATTGCCGGCACGCTGCTGCTGCCGGGCCTGCCGCTCCTTGAGAATGCGTACAACAAGGAGATGATCCGCGTCAACGGCGGCGCCGAACAGAACGGCCACGATTTCGGTTGGCAGTTCGGCAACTACCAGCTGCGCGGGGCGGACGCCATCCGCGAGGAACTTAAGGCGGACGAGGAGCCGATCCCGAACCCGTTCTTCCCAAACGAAATGGGGCCGGACGCAGTGTTTTTCGGGGGAACCGACCCGGGGCGCTTTGTGCCCACCTATATGCTCTACTGCGCCCATGTGCGGCCGGACGTTTTTCTGATCACGCAGAACGCCCTCGCCGACAACACCTACATGAGCGTCATGCGCGACCTGTACGGGAACCAGATATGGATTCCCGCCCAGGAGGATAGCGCCAAGGCGTTCCAGCGCTACGTGGAGGAGGTCCGTAGCGGTCGGCGCCCGCCCAGCGCGGAGCTCAAGATCGAGAACGGGCGCGTCCAGGTGAGCGGGGCGCTGGGCGTTATGGAGATCAACGGAATCCTCGCCGAAATGATTTTTGAGAACAACAACTATAAGAATGAGTTCTTTGTTGAGGAGAGCTACGTCATTCAGTGGATGTACCCATACCTCGAGCCACACGGTCTGATCATGCAGATCAACCCCAGGCCTATAACGCTTACGGACGAGATGGTGCGCAACGACCAGGACTTCTGGGACTGGTACACCCGCCGGCTCAGCGGGGACACGAAGTTCCTCCGCGACGTCGTGGCCCGCAAGTCGTTCTCCAAACTGCGCAGCGCGATCGCCGGGCTCTATGCGCGGCAAAGAAGGTTCGCCGACGCCGAGAATGCCTTCCAGCAGTCCCGCATCCTGTATCCCCTGAGCCCCGAGGCGAACTTCCGGCTTGTGCAGGAGGTGCTGATGCAACTCGGCCGATTCCAGGAGGCGATCGACCTGATGCGCGTCTTCCAGCAGCAGGACCCGGGCAACGACCGCGTGCCTGAGTTCATCAGGTACCTGGAGCGCGCAATGAATATCTCAACGCGCATCAAGACCCTTGAGGCGACCCGCAGTTCCGGCAAGATGGACGTCCAGGCCGCCATGGAACTGGCCGAGAGCTACCTGCAGGTCCAGCGCATGGGCGAGTTCATGTCCATGATGAACGGCGTGCTGACGGCAACCAACATGCCGCCGGGCATCTACTACAACGCGGCCACGCTGCTGCACTCCGCCAAGCAATTCCCTGAGATGACGCGGGCGCTGGACCTGTGCGTGGGGAGCATTCCTGCGGATGCGCCACCGGATATATTCCTCAGCATTTCGCGCATGTATTCGGACGCCGGGCATCCGGAACGGATGCTCGCCCCGCTGCAGCTCTACCTTAAGAAGAAGCCGACTGACTGGAAAGCATGGCTGGAAACCGCAGCGGTTCAACTGCTGACGGGGCAGGCCAATCTGGCTTCCCAGTCCCTGCTCAAGGCCCGGCAGCACGGCGGAGAGGAAGCGCTGAACGCCATTCAACAGGATGAGCGATTTGCGGCCTTCCGCTCCCGGCCCCAGCCCAACCTGATGGGTATTCCCGGGATGGTCACGCCGGAAGGGCGCGAAGCGCCGCCGTTCTGATGGGCCTATTCCCCGCCGGGGCCCGTCCCCAGCTCGTGAAGCAGCACGCTGAGTCCGAACACCGCCGCCGTCTCAACGCGGAGCACCAGCGGGCCGAAAGATACGGGCACCGCGCCGCACGCCATCGCCATCTCAATCTCCGCCGCCGTAAAATCGCCCTCGGGGCCAATCAGAAGTGCAGCCCGCCCGGGCATCCGGTCACGATACGGAGTCAGCGCGGCACGGAAGCTGCGCGCCCCCGGCGTGAGCGCGCCAACGAAAAGAACATCCCAGGCGTGCGGGGCGCCCAGCGCATCCGGCAGGGAACGCGCTGGGCCGATCTCCGGCAGCCAGGGCGTGCCGCATTGGCGTGCCGCACCTAGCGCGATCCGCTGCCAGCGCTCCGTGCGGCCCGCGCTCCCATCCGCGCGCTCCGCGCCCACAACGTGCTCGGTGATCAGGGGCACAATCGATCCGACCCCGAGCTCCGTCGCCTTCTCCACGATCCAATCCATCCGCGCGGGCTTCGCGACGGCCTGCAAAAGCGTGAGGCTCGGGAGGCGCCTCGGCAGGCAGCGCAGATTCGTCAGCCGCACGGCAACGCGGCTGCCACGCCGGCCGCCGCCGGCACCGGCCACCACCAGCGCATCGGCCAGGCGCCCCCGCCCGTCAAAAGCCGAGAGCGCATCGCCTGGTCGCAGCCTTAGCACGTCGCGCACATAGTGCGACTCGTTCTCGGAAAGCTCGGCCTCAGGGCCGGTCCACGCGTCGCCATCGATGAAGCAGCGGCGGGGCGAGTTCACCCTTCCCTCTTCTCCATGACGCTCTTGCGGGCGAAGAACTTCTCCGCGCGCGAATCGAATTCAACGCTCGCAGGGAAGTTGGCCGCGCTGGCTTCCGCCGTAAAATCCTTCAGCGCCTTCTTCTGCTGCGAGGTCAGATTCACAGGCACTTCCACATGGATCTGCACGTGCAGATCGCCCCGCCCGCGGTCGTCCACATTGGGCACGCCCTTTCCGCGCAGCCGGTACACCTTGCCGCTCTCCGCCCCGGCCTCGATCTTCAGCTTTGCGTTGCCCTCCGCGGTCGGCACGCTGATCTCCCCGCCCAGCGCCGCAATGTGGAACGGCACGGGCATTTCGCACACGAGGTCATCGCCGTGCCGCTTGAAGAGATCGTGCTCCCGCACGTGCAGGATGACGTACAAGTCGCCCGCCGGCCCTCCCTTTCCGCCGCCCTCGCCCTTTCCGCTGAGACGCAGGCGGGATCCCGTTTCGACGCCGCGCGGAATTCGCAGCGAAATGCGTTTGCGGGCCTTCTCCCTGCCGCTTCCGCCGCACTTCGCGCAGGGGTTCGTCACGATCGTTCCGGTGCCGCCGCAGACCGGGCACGTCTGTCGCACCTGGAAGAACCCTCCGCCCGAGACCACCGCGCCGCGGCCGCCGCAATGCCGGCACGTCTGCTTGCCGCTTTCTGTCTTAACCCCCGCCCCATGGCAGGTATCGCATTCCTCGGATATGGGCAACGTGACTTCGCGTTCGGAACCGAAAATGGCCTCCTCAAGGTCAATCTCAAGATCGAAGCGGAGATCCGCGCCGCGCATGGGGCCTGAGCGAGACTGCCGCCGCCCCCCTCCCCCGAACAGCTCGTCGAAGAAGCCGCCGCCTTCGCCAAAGATCGACCCGAGGACGTCCTGGAGATCGGAAGCGTGCGTGAAGTCGCGGGAAAAATCGAACCCGCCGGGGCCAAAGGCGGCCTTGAGTCCATCGTGTCCGTACCGGTCGTACTGCTCGCGCTTCGCGGAATCGCTGAGGACTTCGTAGGCCTCTGAGACCTCCTTGAACATGTTTTCCGCCGCCTTGTCGCCCGCGTTGCGGTCCGGGTGATACTTCATCGCCAGCTTGCGGTACGATTTCTTGATATCCTCCACGGACGCAGTTCGTCCGACGCCCAACAGCTCGTAGTAATCCTTCTTTGCAGCCACGTCATACCTCCCACAGGTCGCCCACAATAATCATGCTTTCACGATGCCCGGCTGCGCCTGCCGGACCTCCCGCGTGCCCAGTGAATCGCCGCAAACCACGCACCGGTAGTCGTGCAACTCGGCACCGGGGAGGATTAGCATCAGCCGCTCACGGACCGGCCGCATCGTTTTGCAGCGGGTGCAGTATAGTTCACTCGCCGTCAGCTTGTCGAACTGCCTCTTCATGCGGGGGCAGAGGGTACCGCCTCCGGCAACGATTCGTCAACACACATGCGCGGCACGGTCGTCGAGTGGAACCCGCGCGCCTCGGAGTTCCCCGCTACAAACGCCAGGATCTGCTGCGCAGGAATACCTCCGGCCATTGAATAGTTTCGTTGACGAGGGACCGGCTCCCTGCCGCCTTGTGCGGCAGGTGCCTGAATTTCGACTCCTGCGCCGCAAGGGCGCAGGGAGCCCCATTCTCACATATCGACTACTAGAGGCCGGATTAGTGTCTCCGGCATATCTCCGGGTGGACCCGGAGCTGCGCAGCACCGTCCAGCGCACGCTTGAAAGCGGCCGCTACGTGCTGCTGCAGGCGCGTGACTGCTCGCTCATCGATCCGGGCCTCGCGGCGCAGGACGCGGTCGCCGATTTGGAGTTTCGCGTTCAGGAGGCGGATGCGATGATCGACATGGGAGCGCTCTCTGTCATCGAAGCCGAGTGCATCCAGATGCGGCCGCTGTTCCAGAATCGTATCGGCAACGCGCTCAAGTTTCGCAGGAGAGACTTGCGGCCGCACATCAAGATCTACGCCAGGGGCCCTGCAGCCGCGCCCTCCGGCTTCGCCGGGGAGGAGCCGCGCGTCTTGCGGGCCTTGCGCCCCGCGCCGGAATCGCCCGGCTCGCCAAGCCGCGCGGGCAGCTTCAGCTCTTTGCGAATTCTGTCGAGCACGCCGTTCACGAACTTTCCGGACTCGCCGCTGCTGAAATACTTTGCGATGTCCACGGCTTCATTGATTGTCACGGCGGCCGGCACGTCCTTGTGGTGCAGCATTTCATACACGGCCATGCGGATCACGTTGCGGTCAAGAACGCCCATGCGGCGGATATCCCAGTTCTCAGAAATGGACTTGATCAGATCATCGATCGGGATCCGTTCCCTGCGAACTCCGGTCACAATCTCCTGGGCAAAGTCCCGGGCGCCCTCGTCGGCTTCACGCTCTTTCCAGAAAGAGGCAAACACCGTTTCCAGACGATCCGAAGGATTCAGATCGAGCTCAAACAGCATCTGCACCGCGAACTCTCTGGCGTCTCTACGAGTGGACATCAGTTTCTCACACGAGGATTTTGTACAGGTTGGCCATCTCAATCGCGGCAAGGCCGGCGTTCCACCCTTTGTTGCCGCCTTTGGTGCCGCACCGCTCGATCGCCTGTTCGAGCGTATTGGCACACACAACGCCATTGATCACCGGCACGCCGCAGTCCATCGCGGTCTTGGCCAGCGAACGCGACACCTGTCCGTTGATCAGATCCGCGTGCGGCGTGGCGCCCTGCACCACCGCTCCGAGCGCGATCAGCGCATCGTACTTCCCGCCCGCGGCCATCTTGTGAATGGCGAGCGGCGTCTCATTCGCGCCAGGCACCCATACCAGCGTCAGGTCTTTGTCCGCCAAGCCATGCCGCAAAAGGCAGTCCTTTGCGCCATCCACGAGCTGCTTGGTCAGAAAGTCATTGAACCGGCTGACCACGACCCCGACCTTCAGCCCCTGCGCCGTCAAGTTTCCGGATAGTTCCTTCATCGCATCCCCCCTTACAGCACCCTTCACGCCACGTCCGCCCCCCCGCTCTATAGCAAGTGCCCCAGCTTTTCTTTCTTAACCTTCAGGTATCGCGCGTTGTGCTCGGTCGCCTTGCACACCAGTGGAACCCTCTCCACAATCTGCAAACCGTGCCCCTCCAGCCCGACGACCTTGCGCGGGTTGTTGGTGATCAAGCGTATCTTGCACAGCCCGAGGTCCGCAAGAATCTGGGCGCCAATCCCGTAATCCCGCAAATCCGCCCCGAACCCCAGATGCTCGTTGGCTTCCACCGTGTCCATCCCGCGCTCCTGCAGCTCGTAGGCGTGAATCTTTCCTGCCAGCCCGATGCCACGCCCCTCCTGGCGCATGTACAAGATAACGCCGGACTTCTCGCGCGCAACCCAACGCATGGCTTCGTGCAGCTGGCTCCCGCAGTCGCAGCGCTGCGAGCCGAAAACGTCCCCTGTCAGGCACTCGCTGTGCACGCGCACGAGCACGGGCTCGCTCGCGGACAGCTTCCCCATGACCAGCGCGATGTGATTCTCGTTCTCAATGGTGGAGCGATACAGGCGCAGCTTGAAGACGCCCCACCGCGTGGGGAGGCTGACCTCGCGCAGAAACTCGACGAGCTTCTCATGGTGCCGTCGCCGGGCGATGAGGTCCGCGATGCACGTCATCTTCAGTTTGTGCTTTGTAGCAAAGACGCGCAGGTCGGGGACGCGCGCCATCGAGCCGTCCTCCCGCAGAATCTCGCAGATCACGCCCACCGGCTTCAGGCCGGCCATGCGCGCCAGATCGACCGACGCCTCCGTATGGCCCGCGCGCCTCAATACGCCGCCCTCGCGCGCCTCAATGGGAAACGTGTGCCCGGGGCTGACAAGGTCGCGCGGGGAGCTGTGGTCATCGGCAATGACCTGAACCGTGCGCGCGCGGTCCTGCGCGCTGATCCCGGTGGTGATGCCCTGCGCCGCATCCACCGTTTCCATGAACGCAGTCTGGAAGGCATCGCCCCGGCCTTTTGTGACAGCGCGCGAAACTCCGAGCCGCTGCAGCCGCTCCGCCGTGGCGCAGACGCAGATCAATCCCCGCCCGTGCCGCGCCATGAAATTGACAGCCTGCGCGGTCGCCTTCTCTCCGGCCATCACCAGGTCGCCTTCATTCTCGCGCTTTTCGTCGTCGGTCACGACGACGATTTCGCCGCGCTGGATCGATGCGATCACCTCATCGACCGGGTCGAAAAGGCGGGCGGCCGGCTTCTTGCGTGTCGTGGCTCTTGTCAAGACCCCAATCCTCCCGAATGAAAAAAGGCGTCCGGGAGGGATATCCCGGGCGCCTTGCGACGTCCGCGTCTATGTCCTCTCCCATCCAGACTGTACTGTCGGCCACAGCATTGACTGTGTCTGTCCGCTCGCAAAAGGCGTTCCTTCGTGCGCGCAGACTCGCGGGCTCTTACCGCCGGTCAGGAATTCCCGAAAGCGAACTTCCGGGTCACCTTGCCCTGAAGACAAATAAGTTGTGCGCTTCTTCGTCGGTTCTGGCGCAGCTGGCAGGAATCGAACCTGCAACCTTCTGATTCGTAGTCAGATGCTCTGTCCAATTGAGCTACAGCTGCACACCGCGCTAAAAAGCGCCGCAACATATAGAAGAAGCGTTCGTAATACACAAGCACAATCCGCTCGTGGCAATTCGCATTGCATGATCTTATCTTTTGCCTCCTGTAACCTCTTACAGTGGAGAGGAGTGTTTTA
>CAYRKB010000100.1:0-16888 GCA_964424705.1 uncultured Victivallales bacterium | reverse complement strand
GAACCCGATCCAGCAGGAGGGCACGTACCCGCTCCCGGAGGCTCAGCTCGACCGTTTCATGTTCAACATCATTGTCGATTATCCGAATGCGGAGGAGGAGCGGGAGATCATCAGTCAGGTTACCGGGTCGTACAAGGCGGAGTTGGAAGTCACGCTCACGGCGCAGGAGGTGCTGCGGCTTCAGCAGATCGTGCGGCGGGTGCCCGTCGCCGGACACGTGATTGACTATGCGCGCGACATTGCGCGGGCAACGCGGCCCAAGGCGCCGGACGCCCCTGATTTCGTCAAAGAGATGGTTGCCTGGGGCGCGGGCCCCCGCGCTGGCATCTGCCTGATTACGGCGGCCAAGGCGCGCGCTATTCTGCACGGCCGCTACCACGCCACCACGGAGGACGTTCGAAACGTCGCTCTGCCTGTGCTGCGGCACCGGGTGCTGACCACGTTCAACGCCGAGGCGGCGGGCGTGACGAGCGACGAGATTATCCGGATGGTCATTGAGCGGCTCAAGCCTGTTGAAAACATCAACGTCTGATTACATGCGGCTGCTGCCGGGCGAGTCTACCGCAAGAGTCTCCCGCCTCGAGTTTCTTGCGCGGAGCGTTGTGGAGGGCTTCATCACCGGCCGCCACAGGAGCCCCCACAAAGGCTTCTCCGTCGAGTTTGCGGAGCACCGGCAGTACGCCGCCGGCGACAACCTGCGCGACCTCGACTGGCGCGTGTACGGAAAGTCCGACCGATTCTACATCAAGCAGTACATCGAGGAGACAAACCTCCGAGCTACGATCCTCGTGGACGCCTCCGGGTCGATGGCGTACGCGGGCGACATGGCGGCGGAGGTGGATGGGCGCAGGCCTTCCAAGTTTGAGTATGCCCAGCTGCTTGCCGCAGCGCTCTCGTACCTCCTTATCATGCAGCAGGATGCCGTCGGGCTGGTTACGTTCGACACCGGGATGCGGCGCTACATCCCCGCCCGCAGCCGGGCCGGGCAGCTGCGCCAGGTGCTGGACGAGCTCAACCAGACCAAGCCGGGCGGGGAAACGGGGCTGATCCCGATTTTTCACAATATTGCCGATCGCATTCACCGGCGCGGCGTGGTCATCATCCTGAGCGACCTGTTCGACAGTCCTGCGGGCCTCATCAAGGCCTTGCATCATTTCCGGTATCGCCGGCACGATGTGCTGCTGCTGCATATCATGGCGGAGGAGGAGCTCACGTTTCCCTTCAAGGGCTCCACCCACTTTCACAGCCTCGAGCAGTCCGGCGTAAAGCTGCAGATCGACCCGCAGTCCGTTCGGGCTGAGTACCTCCGGCACGTCGGCGAGTTTGTAAGCTCGATCAAGGTCGCCTGCAGCCAGATCAAGGCGGAATACATCCCGATCTCAACCAGGACGCCGTTCCATGAGGCGCTCGCGGATTTCATGTCGCGGCGCAGGAAAGGCCGGTAGGGGCATCATGCTGTTTCAAAACATGTGGCTGCTGTTGGGGCTGCTGGCGGTGGCGATCCCGATCGTCATCCACCTGCTGAACCGCCGCACCGCCCGGACGGTCCAGTGGGGCGCCGTGCAGTTCCTGCTCGACACCCTCATCAACTGCAGGCGGCGGATTATGCTGGAGGAGGTTTTGCTTCTGGGCGTCCGGTGCCTGATTCTTGCCCTGATCGCCATGGCGCTTGCCCGGCCCTTTGTGCCGCCGGGCTCCCATGTGCCGTACGCGATCGTGCTGCCTCTGATCCTGCTCGCCATCGTTCTGTTCGGGGTGTCGTTCGCCATGGCGCAGGTTCCGCGGGCGGCCCTTTCCTGCCGGGTCGCAAGCGCCGTGCTCATCACGCTCGCGGTGCTGGCCGTCCGGCTGGAAAAGAAGCTCAACCTCGGCCGGTTTGGAAGCCAGTCCGGGCAGAGCATCGCGCTGGTCATCGACGGCTCGACGTCGATGACGCTGGCGGCCGAAGGCAAGTCCAACTTTCAGCGGGCGCTCGCCGAAGCGGCCCGGCTGGTGGAGACGGCGGAGCGCGGCACGGATTTCAGCGTATTCCTCGCCGGGCCGTTCCCTGTGACGGTGGTCGGCACGCCCGCATCGGACCGCGTCAAGGTTCTGTCCGCCATCGAGGGCCTGAAGCCCGCCTTCGGCACGGCGCAGGTTCCCGCGGCCCTGGCGGCTGCCGCCGCAGCGCTGGAGCAGGGAGCCAGCCCGGCCCGGAAGATCGTGCTCATCACCGATGGGCAGCGCCGCGGGTGGGATGTGGATGAGCCGCTGCGCTGGAAGTTCCTCGGCGACACATTCTCGAAGATGAATCCGCAGCCCGACCTGGTGCTTCGCACGCTTCCCCTGCCGGGGAACTTCCGGAACGCGGGGGTCGCTGCCATCGAGTTCTCTCGCGAAGCCGTGGGAATCGACCGCGAAGTCGGCATCGAGGTCCGTGTGGAGAATACGGGCGGGGAGGCCGTTACGCCGTCGGAGCTCAAGCTGAAGATTGACGAGGAGTCGCTGACCGACCGCACGATCGGCCAGATCGAGCCGGGCAACTCCGAGACGATCCGGTTTGCGTACCGGTTCAAGACGCCGGGTGCCCATACTCTGGTGGCCCGCCTCGTGGTCAAAGACGATCTGCCGGCCGACGACAGCTGCAGCGCGGTGGTTAACGTCATCGGCAACCTTCGCGTGCTGCTTATTGACGGCAATCCTTCGGCTCGCTTTCTGGATGGCGCGGCCGCTTTTGCCGCCCTTGCCATGGCGCCCGGGGAGGAAACCGTCGCGGGGGCCCAGCCCGCCGGGGGCGTGCGCCCGGCCGGGCCGGGCGCCGACCGGTTCCTTATCGAGCCGAAGATTGTCGACGTCATGGCGCTGCGCGATATGGGCAACCTGAATGACTACAGCGTCGTTGTGCTGGCGGATGTGCCGCAGCTCCCCGCCAAGCTGGCCAGGGATCTGGAAGCGTTTGCGCAGGGCGGCGGCGGGATTCTTGTGGCGCCGGGCGAGAATGCCAGGCGTGACTTCTACAACGGGTGGTGGATGGCGAACGGGAAGAGAATTCTTCCGGGGGATATCGGCGCGCGGGTGGTGGCCGAGGCCGGCGAGGAGCGGCGGCTCGCCGTGTCCGCCCTGGAACATCGCGCCCTTCGCACGATCAAGGAGGATAGCCGAAGCGACCTGGGCGCGCTTGCTGTGTCGGCCTACTGGCAGGTGAGCGAAGCGACGCGGGACGAGACGGTCTCGGTGGGTGCGCGCATGAACAACGGCGATGTGTTCCTTTCAGAGCGCAGGGTTGGCAGGGGCATCGTGATGCTGGCCGCCTGTTCGCTCGATAATCGCGGCAGCAATCTGGCGGGCCGCAGCGCGTTTGTTCCGCTGATCCATGAGCTGGTCTACTACCTGAGCAACCCCGGCCGGCCGGACCTCAATGCCTTGCCGGGGCCCGACATCACGCTGCGCCTTTCGGCGCGCAAGGTCAGCAAGGGGCGCGAGGAAGAAACACCGGTCGATGTGTTCGGCCCGGACGCCGGGAGGATCAAGGGCAGGATTATCAGTGGCAGCGATGGCGCGGTGGTCCGGATGGACGGCCTGCAGCGGCCGGGCCTCTACAGCATCGCCTTGCCGGACGCGTTCAAGGATGCGTGCCGCGAGGTCCTTTCCGCGGACGGCAGCGTTTCTTTCGCGGTTGCGCAGGATATTGCCGAAAGCCGCATGCAGCCGCTGGGTGCGGCGGATCTGGACCTCGTGAGGAAGTTTGCCAGGCTTACCCAGCCGGGGACGGCCGACGAGACGCGTCAGATCCTGAGCGGAAAGACGTTCGGGAAGGAGCTCTGGCGTTTCCTCGCGTTGGCCGCCCTGCTGGCCCTGCTCATCGAGACCGGCCTCACGCGCTGGATTGCTGTGCGGCGCAGGACCGGAGAAGGCAGCGAGGTTGCCTTTGGGGAGCGGAGCAAGCCCTCGATCTCGTTTCGGGCACAAATGGAGGAACTCCTTCATGGTGACTGAGCTGAGACGGGCCGATCTGCTGTCGGCTCACTTCCCGATGTTGCTGCTGATCGCGCTCGCGGCGCTGGGTGCGGCGGCGTGGATCGGCGCGCATTGGTTGCGGGGCCGTTTGAAAGAGCGATGGCAGGGCCACGGGCTGCTGGCCGTCGGCGCGCTTATCGGGGCCGCTACCGTCTGGCTGGCCTTCCAGCTCGCATCGCGCTTTCTCGTGCTGGATGCGGCGTGGTCGCTCTGGTCCATCGCGTGGATTGCGGCCGCGGCGGTGGAGGTGGCCGTCTGGCTCTATGAGGTGGAGAGCGCGCAGGTTTCGCGGGGCGCCGGCAGCGCGCTGCTCGGGCTGCGGATTGCGATGATCCTGCTCCTTGCGGTGGTGCTTGCCCAGCCGGTCTTATGGTGGGAGACGCGCCGGGACGTAACGCGATACGCCGCAGTGCTCGTTGACGATTCGGCTTCCATGCACATGGCGGACAGGGCTCTCAGTCCTTCGGAAAAGCTGAGATTGGCCGCGCTATTCGATCTGCAGGCTGTGCGGGACAGGCCGCCGCTTGATTTGATACCGGACCGGCTAGCCGGCGTCGCGGACAGGCTTTCCAAGGAAAGCCAGGGGCTTCAGGCAATTCCGGACACAGACGCGGCGGCTTTCACGTCGTTTCTGGAGAAGCAGGGCGCTTCGCTGGGCGAACTCCTGCAGGAGGCGATCCGGAGCGTGACCGAGGACTGCGCGTCGCTCGGGAAGGGGGGCGCGGGGAGA
Source organism: uncultured Victivallales bacterium (assembly GCA_964424705.1). Lineage (GTDB taxonomy): Bacteria > Verrucomicrobiota > Kiritimatiellia > UBA8416 > CAYRKB01 > CAYRKB01. The sequence continues at coordinate 12,162 of CAYRKB010000100.1, read as the reverse complement.
GCAGTTCCCGCGGCGGCCCGGAAGGGGCTGGAGGATATTCGCACGCGCCTTGCGATGAACGTTGGCCCGCGGCTTGCCGAGGCCATGGGGATGCTCGGCGGCAGGAAAGCGCCGGACGGCATGGCCGGGTGCCAGGGCCTGCTGCGGGCGTTGAACGCCGCGGGCGAGGAGCTGGGGCAGGTGCTCAATCTCCTGCCCGCCGCGATCGATACAGCGGACGAGGCCTACTATCGCGCGCTGGGTCCGGAGGATGTCAAGGCGGTGGAAGGCCTGGCCGCCCATACCCGGATGGAGATTGCGCGCGACGTTCTTGCCGCCTCCAAGTCGGGCCAGAAGAGCCTGATGGAACTCCTTAAGAGCAAGTACACGGTGAAGTTCATCCGGTTCGCTTCCTCCGCCGTTCCGACCGACGCCGACGCGTGGCTGGCGGGTGGCGGTAAGGAGTTTCCCCCGGCGCCTTTGGGGGCGCCCGCATCGGACGACGGCGCGAGGTCTTCCGTGACGAACCTGCTGTCCTTTCAGGACTCAACGGACATTGGCGCCGCATTGGACAGCGCGGCGGGCGAGGCGCCCGCCGACAGCCTGGCGGGCGTGCTCGTGCTCACCGACGGCCGGCACAACGGCAAGGTCCTGCCGGAGGCCGCGGCCAGGCGGCTTGGCGCGCTCGGTGCGCCGGTTTGCACGGTGGTCATCGGCAGCGGCGAGACGCCGAAAGACGCCGCCGTCCTCGATGTTGTCGTCCCGGTATCGGTCTACCTTGGCGACAAAGTCAACGTGCAGGCGTCCCTGCGCTTTGACGCGCTTCGCGGGGGAAAGGCAAAGGTCCGGCTTCTGCAGCACGGCGAGCTCGTCGAAGAGATCACGGTGGATGTCCCGGAGGACGAGTTCCGGACAAGCGTGAACATGAGCCATACGCCGGTGGCGGTCGGTACGTATGACTACGAGGTCGAGGTTGAGCCGATGGAGGGCGAGCGGCTCACGGGCAATAACCGGTGGGGGTTCCGGGTCGCGGCTTCGGACAACCGGATGAACGTGCTGATGGTGGAGGGGGTACCGCGCTGGGAATTCAGGTACCTGCGCAACCTGCTCTATGCCCGCGACAGGGCGGTGCACCTGCAATACGTGCTGCTGGATCCGGATCGCGTGGAAGGCGCGAAGACGCCGGGTGTTGTGTACGCCTCGGCGGGGCGGAAGTTCGGTGACGCGGAGGCCACGGCGCTGCCGAGGACGAAAGAGGAATGGATGAGGTTCGACGCAATCATCCTCGGGGACGTGTCGCCCGGCGCGCTTGACAATGACACGCTTGCGACGCTGCAACACTGCGTGTTGGACAGGGGCGCGCTGCTCGTCGTTGTTGCAGGCCCTCGTTTCATGCCGCACGCCTACACCAGTCGCATTGTTCGGGAGATGCTGCCGGTCCGGTATGCGCAGTCGGAAACGTCGTTTCATGCCAGCCCCGAGCCACTGTATCAAATCCGTTTGACCCCCGATGGAAGTGCGCACCCGATGATGCGGCAGGCCGGCGGGGCGCAGGAGAACCGTGAACTCTTTGAGAGCTTTCCGCCGCTCGTCTGGCGGCAACCTGTGGCCGGTGTCAAGGAAGGCGCGTCGGTGCTCGCCTCGGCCGTTCCGATCTCCGTCGAGGATCGGCCGGATGCGACGAACGGCGCAGCGGCGGCGGCGGGCAAGCGTCTGAAGGAGGAGCCGCTCGTCGTGGTGCAGCCCTACGGGCTCGGCCATGTGGTTGCCCTCAACTTTGATGAAACGTGGCGCCTGCGCTACCGCAAGGGCGATGTTCACCATCACAAGTTCTGGGGCCAGCTTCTCCGCTGGGGGGTGGGGGATAAACTGCGGTCCGGCACCGAGCTGGTGCGCATAGGGACGGACCGGCTCACCTACGCGCTCAACGCCCCGGTCCGTGTTGAGGCGCGGATTCTCGACACGGATTTCAAGGCGGTGACGGCCGACGAGGTGTATGTTTCCGTGTCGCGCGACGGCAAGGACGTCCTACGCAAGAAGCTCGACTACAGGCGCGATTCCTGCGGGATTTATGAGGTGGCGCTGCCCGCCATGCCGGGGGCGGGGCTGTACAAGGCGAAGCTGGAGAGCGGGAAGATCTTTGAGATCCTGGCCGCGGAGAAGGCCACGGAGGCGAGCACGGAGTTCATGGTGGTTGCGAAAGGCAATTCACAGGAACTCAGCGAGCTTTCCGCGGATTGGAATGCGGCAAGGACGATGGCCGGCGTGAGCGGGGGGAAGGCTGTCGGCCCGGAATCCGCGGCGAGCGCGCTTGACGTGTTCGGGCCGGGAAGCCGTAGACTGTCCGAAATACGGGAGGTGACCTTATGGGATTCGTGGCCGCTGCTTGCGCTCTTGATCCTGGTCATCACGGCTGAATGGATCCTGCGCCGGAGAAAGGGAATGGCATGAACACCCGCGCCGACAACCAGGACACGCAGTTCTACGAACAGCTCCCCCGTTCCATCGTGGAGAAGCTGACGCTGCTGACCCGCCGCATTCGCCGCATTGTCCTTCTGCGCGGCCTGCTGATCGTGGCGGCCGCCGCCACGGGCTTGCTGCTCGCCCTGATGTCGATCGACGCCCTGGTGGTGACGTATTCGCAGGGCCCGCGCCTGGCCCTGTCCCTTGGCTCGCTGCTGGCGACGCTCGCGGTGGCCTGGCTCGCGCTGGTTCGCCCGCTCCGGCGCAAGCATACGCTGACGGCCATTGCGCGGTCGCTCGAGATACGCCACCCGGAGCTTGAGGAGCGGATCAGTTCTGCGATCGAGCTGCTCAGCAGCCCCGATCCTGCCGTGATCAAGGGCTCGGCGACGCTGATCGCGGAACTTGTGCGCGCGGCGGAGCTGGATGCCACAGCCGTCGAGCCGCGGATGGAGTTCACGCTGCGGACGGCCAAGCCGTACCTGGTGGCCGTGAGCGCGATGGCCGGGATCGTGGCCCTCTTGCTGCTGATCTGGCCCGCGTCAGTCGCCCGGCTGCTGGTTCGAGCGCTGGTGCCCTACGCCAACGTCGGCAACGCATTTGCATCAGCCCTTACCGTAGCCCCGGGCAATGCCCGGATCGCGTTCGGAGACGACCTGACCGTGACGGCCACGGTACGTTCGCGCGGCGTCAGCCGGGCCGAGCTCCGGCGAGTCGGGGAAGACGGCGTGGAAACGGTGGAGAGCATGGGGCGTCAGCCGGAATCGGTGCCGGGGATCACCGTGTTCTCCATGAGGTTCGCGTCCGTTGCGGAGGGCTTCCGGTATCGCGTTTGCGCGGGGCACGGAGTGACCGGATACTTTCTTGTCCGCGTGGATCGCCGCCCTGACGTCGAGCGCGTGAAGCTCGTTTACGAGTACCCGGCCTACGTCGGTCGGCCGCCCAGGACGGAGGAGGGCATGCCCGGCGACATTGCGGCGCCGGCCGATACGAAGATCAAGCTGACGGCACAATTCAACAAGCCCGTCGCTGTCGCCGAGCTGATTGTGGACGGCGAAGCAGTCGGCCGTCCGGAGGCTGCGAGGGCCGCCGCGCCACCGGTGAAGGAAAAGGAATGGAACATGGCGCTGACGTGGGGACAGGCAGGGGTCTGGTCCTTTAAGCTCGTGGACGATGTGGGCACGACTAACCAGCCAACAAGCTTCAAGCTGCAGGCTACTCCCGACGCGATCCCCACGGTCGCGATTGTTGACCCCGCCGAAAAGACCTTGAAGCTGAAGCCTACGGAGATTGTCCCGATCTCCTACGTTGCGCGCGACGACTTTGGGATCACGGCCGCCAGCATGTTTGTCTCGATTGACAGCGGGAAGGCGATCGTTATCGACTTGGCCCCGCCTGCCCGGGACGGAACCAACAGCGACCTGTGGGTGGGGCAGCAGGATCTTGACCTGTCAGCCCTTGATCTGGCGCAGGCGAAGAGCGTCGGCGTCAGGGTGGGAGTCTCCGACAGCCTCCCGCCGGAGATGATGGGGCCGCAGACCGGCCTGAGCGAGACGGTGTCGATCCAGCTCGACCAGCAGGCGGCTTCGCTCTCGCAGCAGGCTGTGGCTTCACAGGACGCCCGGATTCGGGCTGCGCTGGCTGCCGCGAGGGCGCGGCTTGTGCAGGCCCGCGGCAAGGCGCCTGACAACGCGGGTGAGGCAGTTCCCAAGCTGCCGGAACTGAGGGAAATCCGTCGTCTCGCGGGGGAGGCGGAGGAGATTCTTCGAACGGTCGCGGAAGAAGCCGCTGGGAGCCCTTTTGCAGAAATCTCCCGTCCCACGCTCGATATTGCCGATCGTTACGTCGAGCCCGCGGGAAAGTTGGCAGAGCTTATCACCCTGTCGGACAGCGCCGCGGAGCAGGGGAATAGCGCCGCCTCGATGCGGAAGGATCTTGATGACGCCATTGCTGCGCTGGACGACCTGTCCAAGCAGCTGGATCAGGCGAGGGAAAACGCACAGCGGCTGGCCGAGCTCACCGACCTCGCCAGCCGCGAGGAGAAACTGGCGCAGAATGCCATGGAGCTCGCCAAAGCGAAGCAGCCTGCCAGCCTGGAGGAGCAGAAGAAGTGGCGGGAGGCGCAGGATGAGATGCTGAAGAGGATCGCCGACCTGGTGAAGAAGGATCCCGGCGCGCTGGACCGACAGATGGAGGCCGACCAGAAAGCGGCGCAGAATCTGGCCGATGCGGCGAAGCAGCTTGCGGATCAGCAGAAGGCGCTGGCCGATCAGGGCCAGAAATCCGAGAGCGCGCGAAAGCAGCAGGGCGATCTCGCGAAAGCAGCGGAGGGGCTCAAGAACGAAACCGGAAAGCTCGCCGAGAAGATGGAGAAGATGGGGGCGAGTCCGGAAGACGCCAAAGCGAAGAACGCCGCCGAGGCGCAGCGCAGCATGGAGTCTGCCAACGCCAGCATGAAGGCGGCGATGGATAAGATGGCCCCGCCGCAGGGCCAGCCCGGCCAGCCGGAGCCGCCCAAGGGCGCTGCTCCTCCTCCGCCCGCCGGTGCGCAGAAGCCGAACGATGAGCAGCAGGCGGCCCAGCAGCAGGCCGGCCAGCAGCTCCAGAAGGCGTCGGACAAACTCTCCGAGCTTGCCAAAGCCATGGAGGGTCAGATGAAGGCCGGAGCTAACAAGGCGGCAAAGCCGGGCGAGCGCAAGACTCCTGCGGCCGGCGCAAAGACCCCCAACGCCGGCAGTCCGGCCCCGGGCAAAGGCGCCGGTTCAAAGGGCCAGGGCGAAGGCGGCGGCAAGCCGGGCTCCACCCCAAGCCCCGGGGAGAAGAAGGGCGGGCCGCCGGGTCCCGGGGGAGAGAAGCCCGGGGCGCCGGGCGGGGAGAGGCCGGGACCGGGCTCGGAAGCGCCTGACAGCGGGGAGGCGCTCGCCAAGGCCTTCGATAAGGCTGCGGACGCCGCTTCCGCCGAGTCGATGGCGCAAGCTGCGCCCTCCGCAGCGCAGGCGGCCAAGCAGCTTGACCAGCTGGCCGCGAGGGCCGCGCAGAAGATGGGGATGAAACCGGGCGCTCCGTCCTCTCGCCGCGGCGGCCCGCCGGGACAGCCGAATGGAGGCCCTCCTGGCGGCGAGCCGGGGCAGTCTCCGGACGGTTCCGGCTCGCCCGGCGCCGGCGAAGGGCAGGGCGGCACCGTTGGAAGCTGGCTGAAGGCAAAGGGCACGCTTTCCGGCAACGTGCGCGACTCGTCGGGCGAGAACGCATCCTCAGAATATCGCGACCTCGTGAAGAGCTACTTTACATCCGTTGCCCGTGAAGGCGACAAGCAGAAGTGACGGGAAGGAGAACGATGAAGATCGCAGCAGCACTCCTGGTGTTCGGCGCGTGGCTTCCCATGCTCGCCGTCGCAGCTCCGCGTGTCCCTGTGGAGTTCATGCAGAACGATCCTGTGGACAAGGCGGTCGAGCGTGGGCTTGCCTACCTTGCCGGTATCCAGAACGACAGCGGATTCTTTCCTGAAGAATACGGCAAGACCACCGGCGTGGTATCGCTGGGAGGCATGGCCTTTCTCGCCAAAGGATATCTTCCCGGGCGCCCGCCCTATGGGGACGTCATCAACCGCTGCATCGACTACGTCGTCGCCAGCCAGATGGAGAACGGCCTGCTTGCAAAGCCCGACCAGCGGATGTACTCGCACGCGATCAGCACGCTTTTTCTATGCGAGGTATCCGGGATGGTGAATCCGGCCCGTCAGGCGCGGCTCAACGAGGTGCTGCCCAAAGCCGTCGGCCTGATCCTTACGGCGCAGCAGGTCCCGAAGTCAGACGATCAAAAGGGCGGCTGGCGCTATGCGCCGACGTCCAACGACAGCGACATGTCATGCACCGGCTGGGCGCTCATGGCGCTGCGCTCCGCCCGGCTCAACGGAGCGCCGGTGCCTGACCAGGCGATTGCGGATGCTGTGCGCTACATCATGAACCGCTGCGACCCCGGGCAGGGCACGTTCGGGTATACCGGCAAGTCGGACAACGCGCTGAAGCTGACCGGCGCGGGGCTTCTATGCCTTGAGCTGACCGGACACCACGGGGAAGACGTCACGCTGAAGGCAGGCAGCTACATTCTGAACAACTACGAAAAGCTGCCTGGGCAGGAATATATGGCGTACGGCAACTACTACAATGCGCAGGGCATGTTCCAGCTCGGGGGCAAGTATTGGGAAAAATATTCTGAATGGATGTACGCCACCTGGCTTCCCAAGCAGCGCGAGGATGGATCATGGCCTCCCAGCAACATAGGGGTGGCCTACGAAACGGCGATGGTGGTTCTTGCCATGACCGTGCCCTATCGCCAGCTGCCAATATATCAGCGCGACGAGGCCGTGGACGAGGCGGAGAAGTAGGGGCGTGCGTGGGTGAGCTTGCTTATTCGCCTCCATTCTGACAGTATTCTCCGCCGGTTTCAAGGGCGGTGCGATGCACGGCGCGGAGGTTGGAGAAGTGGCAGACAGGGCAGTAAAGAGCGGAGTAGCTCGCGATCTTAAGCGGGTGCTTGTGGTGGACGACGAGGCGGGCATCCGGAAACTGTTCAAGACCATTCTCACCTATGCGTTTCCCGGCGTGACCATTGATGTGGCGGGCAACGGGCTGGAAGCCGTGAAGGAGTTCTCGAACGCCCATCACGGCGTCATTCTTATGGACCTTCGCATGCCGGAGATGGATGGGCTGCAGGCTTTCGGGGCGATTCAGCGGATGTGCGGGGAGAAGAACTGGGAAATGCCGCCCATAGTCTTCTGCACCGGGTTCACCCCGCCGGAAACCGTGCACGAGGTGGTCGGCGACGGCACGTACCACTCTTTGCTGCAGAAGCCGGTGGACAGCCAACAGATCACCGACGCCGTGAAAGACCGGCTGGCGAATTAGCCTGCCCTCCCGCCGCCCTCCTTATTGACTTTACATGCGGGTGCCGCCCGTTGCATGCTCCGGGCGACCAAGGGGAGGCCTGACTAGGCCTGAGAGTCCAACCATCCCGCTCAAGCGGGGTTCATTGGAGACCCTGTGAACCTGATCCGGGTTATACCGGCGTAGGGATGGCGGCAGCAATAGGCGTCGTGCCTCCTCCATTCCCCGCATCGTGACCCGCTGGAGGATGAGCATGCGCATGCGCGTCGCAACACGATTCGGCAATCCCGGAACTCGCCCCGCGCTGCTCCCGCTCTGCGCGTTGCTCGCCATCCTGCCGGCCTGCGGGTCCCCCGCCGACACCAATGTCATTTACGAGCTGAGCGAAATCACCGTGCGGCCGGAGCCCGGCGAAAGCCGCTTGCCCGACTCCGCCACGGCCGTGACAGTGCTCGACGAACGGGCGATCACGGAGTCCGGCGCACCGCATTTCCAGAATGTGATGAGCGAGTCGCCGAACTTGACCTCGGCAGGAGGCACGTCCCGGCCGCGCTATTTCCAGGTGCGCGGGGTCGGCGAGCGCAGTCAGTTTGCCGGAGAAGGGCCGCCCAATTTCTCGGTGGGTTTTCTCGTCGACGACATGGATCTCAGCGGCATCGGAATGCATGCCTCGCTTTTCGACGTGGACGAGGTCGAAATCCTGCGCGGCCCTCAGGCGGCGGTGTTCGGGTCCAAGGCGCTTGCCGGCCTTGTGGACATACGGACCGCCGAACCTACCGACCGCTTCCAGGGGCGCGTACGGATGACGGCCGGGACGGAGGATATGTATAGCATCGGCGGCGCCGCCGGCGGGCCGCTCACCTCCGACCCCGGCGTGCTTGCTACCCGCGTTTCCGTGGAGCATTCGTACATGAACGGATTCCGCAAGAATGCCTGTCTGGGCCGCGACGACACGAATGAGCGGGACGAATGGACCGCCCGCGGCAAGCTGCGCTGGCAGCCCGACGACGACCTGCTCTGGAATCTGGCGACGCTCTGGTCCGCCTGCGACAACGGCTATGACGAATTCACGCCCGACAATAACGGGTTCACCACGTACTCCGACAAGCCGGGCCGCGATCGCCAAAACACCTCGGGCGCAAGCCTGCGCGGCACCTGGATGGGGCCGGAGGAGTGCCGCGTGCTGAGCATCTCCAGCTTCGTCGACACGGACATCGAGTACAGCTATGACGCGGACTGGGGCAACGACGCCTTCTGGGCGGCCGCGCCCTACTTCTACGATCCGGTCGAGCAGGGCTCTCGCTATGACTATGTGGACAGGCTGGAACGGCGCCGGCGCAACGCGACGCAGGATTTCCGCATCATCTCCGAGCCGGGCGGAGAAATCCTGGGCGGATCGTCCGCCTGGCACGTGGGCCTCTTTGGATCGTGGCTCGGGGAGAACGACGTGTACAACGGATTCAGCGCCCTGAAGAGCGATTATGATGCGTCATCCGGCGCCGCGTACGGGCAGCTGACCACCCGCCTCGCCGCGGCCACCGTCCTGCATTCATCGCTGCGCGTTGAGGAGCGATTCACCCGCTACAGCGACGACCAGGGCATTACGTTCGACGGGCAGGACACCATGTGGGGCGGGCGGATCGCCGTGGAGCACAAGCTGGACGAGGGCGTGCGCGTGTTCGGCGGGATCTCGCGCGGCTTTAAGGGCGGAGGGGTGAACCAGAACCCGGCCCTTGCACCGGAGCAGCGCCGCTACGATCCCGAAACCTTGTGGAACTATGAAGCCGGCACCAAGGCAAGCTTCTTCGAGGGCTGGACCAAAGGCGCGCTGACGCTGTTCTACATGCAGCGGGACAACCTGCAGATCGGCACATCGTACCAATCCGATCCCAGCGACCCCTCCGCGTTCGTCTACTACACCGACAATGCGGCCAAGGGATTCAACTACGGAGCCGAGTTGGAAGGAAGACAGAAACTGACTTCCGGGTGGGAGCTGTTTGGCACGCTCTCGCTGCTGAAGACCGAGTACAGCAGCTATACCGCGGCCAGCGGCGCGGACCGGCTGGAAGGCCGTGAGCAACCGTATGCGCCGCAGTATGGATTCATGGCTGGATCGCAGTGGCGCGGTACGAGCGGGTTCTTTGCCCGCGCAGAGGTGGAAGGCAAGGACGCCTTCTATCTCTCGGACGAGAACGATGCGCGCAGCGCGCGCTACTCTCTGCTGAATCTCAGCGCCGGATACGGGCGCGACAGCTGGACGCTTACTTTGTGGGGCCGCAACGTGCTCGACAGGAAGTATGCCACGCGCGGCTACGTCTTCGGGCTGGAGCCGCCGGACTACGCCGACAAGCTCTATGTCACATATGGGGATCCGGCCCTGTTCGGCGCGACGCTTGACCTGACGTTCTGATCAGGCGAACTCGGGGGACGGGGCCTCGATCGAGAGGGGAACGCGTCGCACCGGGTGTTCGATCGTAAGCGACACATGGCGCAGCGCGATGCCGGCAGGCCATGACGAGGTGGCCCCGTACTTCGCGTCGCCGAGGACGGGCCATCCCGCCGTCGCAAGCTGGGCGCGGATCTGGTGGTACCGGCCGGTATGCAGGCGGATGGCGAGGAGCGTGCGGCTGGCATTCCGGCGAACGACCTCGTATTCCAGGCGGCACTCTTTCGATCCCTCGGCGCCTGCAGCCGTCAGCTGCGCGCGATGGCTGGCGTGGGCGAGCCAGTGGGTGAGCATGCCGCGCTCGTCCGCCGGGGAGCCCTGCACCCATGCCCGGTAGCGTTTATCCCATGCGTTCTCCCGCTGCTGCTCGTTCAGGCGCGACAGGGCTTTGCTGGTCAGGGCGAAAAGCACGATCCCGCCGACCTCGCGGTCCAGCCGGTGCGCGGCGTGCAGAAAAATGGCGCCCGGCTTGTTGCGTGCCGTCCGCACCTGCTCGCGCAGCTGATCCTCCAGCGCGGCGTGGCCGGTGGCGTCCGCCTGCGTAAGAAGCCCCGCCGGCTTGTCGGCCGCGAGCAGATGGTTGTCTTCATACAGAATCACGGGCGCCTCGTTCCGGTTCATGACGAGAGAATAGCAGAATGCTTTACGCGGGGAACACAGAGATTCTCAAGAGCTCTATGCCTGGCGAACCAGCAACTCGCAGTATGGCTGAGTAGCCCGCGTAAAGCGGGCTCTACTGTAAAGAGTCTCGAGGTAGAGCCCAGTTTAAGCGGGCTGTGGATTGGGATGAACGGCCATAATGCGAATTGCTGCTGGCGAACGAAACGCTATAGACAGAAGCGGATAATCATGTAGAGTCAGCCCTCATAGGAGGACCGCCAAGACTGATTCAGTCTTATTACCCCGGCCATTGAATAGTTTCGTTGACGAAGGACCGGCTCCCTGCCGCCTTGTGCGGCAGGTGCCTGAATTTCGGCTCCTGCGCCGCAAGGGCGCAGGGAGCCCCTCTCACATATCGACTACTATTGAATGGCCGGATTAGTATGGCCGCGGAGCATATTGGGTTCGCGGTTTCAACAGAAAGACTTGGCCGCCCGGGGCGCAACGTGGAGTGGAGAGGAGCCTGATGAAGAAGGGAAGGAGCACCCGCCTGTGCGCGCTGCTCAGCGTTGCGCTGGCATGGGCCCTCGTATCGTTCGCGCCGCCGGCGCGTGCGGCGGATGCCGATGGCACGCCGGCGCCGACCAACGCCGTGGTGCGGCAGATCATTATCATTACGCACCGCGTTAATCCTTCCGTAATTCGAAAGGAACTCGCCTTTCGCGAAGGCGAGCCTTTCTCGGCGGCGGCCGCCGACAAGAGCCGCCAGAACCTGCATCGCCTTGGCTTGCTGAAGGAACTGGAGATAGACCCGCAGTGGGATCCGGCTCTCGACGGCTACAAGGTCACGGTTCGGGCCGATGACGGCTGGTTCCTGCTGCCTATGCCAATGATCGGCAGCCGGGGCGGTGAGTCCTTTGCGGCGCTGATGCTGGTGGAGCGCAACTATTTCCGCCGCGGCGAGGGACTGATGGCCTTCGCCTCCCGGTCCGACGTTGGATCTATGGCCATGACGGCTTTCTTCATGACGCGCTGGTCCCTGATGGCGGGCGGGCAGCGCCTGTCGTCAGACAAGTACCAGTACGCCGACGGCGCCTTCAACGCGAAGCAGTTCGAGGATGATCCCAAAGGGGAAGAGGCCGGCGACTTCGGCGTGATCTCCAACCGCTATGCTGAGGACATGGACAAACTCTATGTTTTCGGATCCGGCCGAGTGTCGCCGAGGTTGCAAGCGTCCGCTGGTTTCAGCCACTCCGCCGTCTCCTACCACGATCCGGAGTACCTCGCTCCGGACGACACCGGCGACTATAACGCCTGGACGCTCTCTCTAACGATGGGACCGGAAGGGCGGGGAGACCCGGCGATGCAGATGGGTGCCCTCGGGGCGTTCGGCCGGAAGGCGCCGAAACATGGCTGGGGTCGGAATCCAGCTACACCAAGGGCATCGCCGGAGTGAACCAGGCCACGATCTTTCGCGACCGCAGCGTGCTGAGCCTCAATGTAAAGGTAGCGGGAGGGCAGGATCTCCCGCCCAGCCAGAAGGTGTCCACGAGCCAGCGCGGCCTGTTGACGGGCGTCTACGCGCGCGAATACCGTGGGGACAGCCTGGCGGCCAGCTCGGCCAAAAACCTCGATGCCTCGGCAAACTCGGCGTTGTCCCCCCCCGGCTGGGCGCCCCTGACTGTTTTGTATCGGATGAACCTGGAGAGGCTCCATGCGGCGTCGTCCCGGTATTTACCGGCCAGATACGCTCTCAGAAGCTGTGCAAGCTCCTCGCGGCTGACACCC
>CAYRKB010000099.1:2943-16913 GCA_964424705.1 uncultured Victivallales bacterium | reverse complement strand
ACGGCTGGCGGACGCCCCAGTGGAAGCTGATCCACGCCCTGGAGCCGGATTTCCACTTCAAGCCGGAAGTTGAGCTGTATGACCTGATCAGGGACCCCGGGGAAAACTGCAACCTTGCTAAGAAGGAGCCCGCCGTGGTGGCCATGCTCGAGGCGCGGATGCTGGCGTGGATTGCCCGGCGCGAGAAGGAGACCGGGCGGAAGGCCCCGATCTACACGAACCTGGATTGGCACGGCAAGGGCTGCGGCCCTTTCAAGACGTCACAGCAGGCATACGACAGCATGCACATCGGTTCGCCGGGCGCCGCGCAGGCGCTACAGGCGCGTGAGCTCCAGGCTCAGCGCGGCCAGAAGATCTTGTAGGGGCGCATCCATGATGGTGACGGTCATCGGGCGAGGCCATTCCGGCACAAGGGCGATTTCCCAGACGCTTGCGGCAAGCGGGGTGTTCATGGGAAGCCCGCTGAACGAATCGGGGGATCTGCTTCCGCCGGAAGCCATGTACGATGCCTGCCGCATCATGGCGAAGCACGTGCGCTGGAAAGGAGGCCTGCAATGGGACTTTGCCGCGCTCCACACCATGGCGATCCCCCCGGAATTCAAGGAGCTGATGCGGGGCTACCTGCGCGTTGTGCTGGAGAGCCCTGCGCCTCTAAAAGGGTGGAAGATTCCGGAGACGACGCTGGCGTACCCCTGGATTCGGCGGATGTTTCCTGACATCAAATACATTTTCTGGATCCGCGATCCGCGCGATTGCGTGATTGGATCGCACGTGACGGATCACCTGGGCGATTTCGACATTGAGTATCCGCCCACGGAAAGCGAGCGAAGGCGGCGGGCGATCTCCTGGAAGTATCAGTACGATCTGGTCATGGCAACGCCGCAGCCCGCGAACTGGATCGAGGTGCGATTCGAGGACTTCGTGCTGCACCAGGAGGAAACCCTTGCGAGGCTGGAGTCATTCCTCGGGATCAAGATGGCTCGAATCCCCGTGATGCCAGGGACGGTGGGCCGTTGGAAGAAAGACGCCCACGAGCACTACTTCGATTTCTTTGAGGCGGCGATGCGAAGGTTCGGGTACGAGATGCCGGCATCCGGCGGCCGGCGCGTGCGAGGAGGAGGATGATGCTGCGAGTGTGTGTCATTGGCATGGGGCCCATCGGAAACCGGCATGCCCGGATCTGCGGGCAGGATCCGCTGGCGTCGCTTTCCGGCGTGTGCGACGTGCGGCGTGACCGCGCGGACGAGGCGGCGCGGCTGCTCCGTGTGCCTGCGTTCTACGACGTCCCTTCCATGCTCAAGGAGCTGAGCCCCGACGTGTGCATCGTTGCGACCGGCGGGTACGAGTACGGCAGCGAGCACTGCGAGCCCACGCTCCAGGCGCTCGACGCGGGGTGCCACGTGCTTTGCGAAAAGCCGATCAGCAACGATATCGCCCAGGCCGAGCAGATGGTGGAGCGGGCCCGCGCAAAGGGGCGGTGCCTGGGCGTTAACCTCAATCACCGCTTTACGCCCGCTGCGCTGCTGGCCAGGCGGTGGGTCGATGAGGGCCGGCTGGGGCACCTGCTCTTCATTAATATGAGCATGTGGATCAAGAACCCGGCGGAGAGTTCGCCGTATTTTCAGATCAAGGCGCTCCACCCTCACAGCGTGGATGTCATCCGCTACTTTGGTGGCGACGTCGAAGCCGTGCAATGCTTGGCCACGAAGGCCCCGGGCCGGGCGATCTGGTCCACCGCCACGTTCAATCTGCGCTTCGTTAGCGGCGCGGTCGGCACGCTGACGGGAAGCTACGATATCGAGCGCGGCCATCCCATGGAGCGCTGTGAGGTGGCCGGCACAGGCGGGCGGCTCGTGCTCGAGGATATGTGGCGGGAGCTGACGCTGTATCCGTCGGGAAATCCCGAGAAGACCGTCTACACCAATCCGGTTTTCGGGGGAATGCGGGATTTTGAAGACACGTTCCGCAACCGCGTCCACACGTTTCTGAAGGAAGTCACCGAGGGCGTGCCGCCGGGACGTATCGACGGGTCCGGCGCGGATGGCCTTGCCGCCCAGCGCGTGTTGGCCGCGGCCATCGAATCGCTGAACGGCGAATCCGTTGTGCGCGTCCGAGCTTGATGGCAGAATGTTGTTTTTTCGCCGGTTTGACGTTGCGGAGCGGCGGAAGTTGCGGCAATACTCTCGCATCCATCGCCGCGCGGGGTATTGTCCAGTGTGGGCATAGTCAATGAAGGAATACAAATCGATGAAACTGAAAAGATACAAGGGAAACCCGATCTTGTCCCCCAATCCCGCGAACGTCTGGGAGAGCCTGGTGACAACCAACCCCGGCGCCTGGTATGACGAGGAGAAGAAGCAGGTCCTGCTGCTGTACCGTGCGGCGGGCAAGGACGTGGCGCACACGGTCCATCTTGGTCTGGCCGTCAGCAAGGATGGCTACAACTTCCGGCGCGTGTCGCGCAAACCCGTGTTCAGCCCGAGTAAGGACGGGTTCGATGCGGGGTGCATTGAGGACCCGCGCATCGTGAAGATGGGTGACTACTACTACATTACGTATGCATGCCGGGCCTCGGCGCCGGGTCAGTACTGGCTCCCGATGGAGAAGAACAAACATCGCGGCGAGCCGTGTCCGCCCGATTATCCGCACAGCCTGCGGTCGAACTGGACGTCGTCAGGCCTTGCCTTGACGAAGGATTTCAAGTCGTTCAGGCGCGCCGGACGTCTGACGAACCCCATGTTTGACGACAGGGACGTCATCCTCTTTCCTGAGAAGATTGACGGACGCTATGTGATGATTCACCGGCCCATGCAGTGGGTCGGGAAGAAGTACGGCACCGAGCGCGCGGCGATGTGGATCTCGTATTCCGACGACCTGCTCAACTTCCGCGAGAGCAAGCTCCTGGCCAAGAACAAGTATGATTGGGAATGCCAGAAGATCGGAGGAAGCACGCCGCCCCTCAAGACCAAGCATGGCTGGCTGCTGCTGTATCATGGAGTCGGGCCGGACTGGTACTATCGTGTCGGGGCCATGCTGCTCGACCTGAAGGATCCTTCCCGCATCCTGGGGCGGACGCCGGATTGGATCATGCAGCCGGAGGAGACCTACGAGACCAAGGGGCTCTACAACGGCGTGGTCTTTCCCTGCGGCAACGTGGTGATAGACGGCACGCTGTTCGTGTATTACGGCGGCGCAGACCAGTATGTCGGCGTTGCCACATGCAGTGTGGATGCGCTGGTCAAACACCTTCGGAAATGCCCGGCGTGATAGGGCCAAGTGTTTTGCGGCCAGGGGTCAGCTAACGGGAGGAGCGCGGCATGAAGCGTAATGAGGCACTGAAGGTGCTGAATCCGATCCTCGGCCTGCTGGCGCTCAGCCAGATCCTCACAGGCGTGCTGAGGGGCTTCCTGACGCGGGAGACCTTTCTGGCGGTTCACAGGGCCACGGGACTGGCCTTTGCCGCAGCGGCCCTGCTGCACGTGGTCCTGAACTGGAACTGGATCAAGGCGAGCTACTTCAAAGGCAAGGTGCAGGGCGGCGGCTAACGGGCCTCGCGCGCCAGCGGGAGCGCGGGCGCGCGAAGCTCCAGTGTGGTCAACGGAACGTAGGAACGGAGGGATCTATGCGCGGTGTTGTTTCAATCTGCCTGGTCGTGCTGGTGGCTGGCGTGGTCCGCGCGGGCGCGGGGGAGGCGGCGGCAAAGGATCTGCGGCAATTCTACCAGATGAATTGCGCAGGCTGCCACGGCCCGGATGGCGCGGCGAAAGACGCGCAGGGCAAGAGCCTGAAGGGCGCGGATTTTACCGAGGCGGGGTGGGGGCAGCGCACTGATGATGCGGCCATGGCCAAAACCATTCTGGGCGGAAAGTTCTTCGGGCTGGCGATGCCGGCGTTCAAGAAGCAGCTCAGCCAGGAGGAGGCGCAGCGCCTTGTGAGGGAAGTTCTGCGAAAGGCCGCGCTAGGCAGGGCGATCGCGGCGGCTCCGGCCGGGGCGGAAAGCAAGCAGCCTTAGCGTGCGCGGGCGTCAGGCTTGCCTGCGCCCGGGCCGGTGTGACTCCTGCGCGTGCCGGGTGACGAGTATGAAATCCAGGGGCCGCATCATAGAGATCGCCGAGGCCTTGCTTGCCGCCGTCGGCCTGGCCCTAATTCCGCTCCTGCCGCGGTGCGGCGCGGTGGCTCTTGCGCGCTGGCTGGGCTCGACCGCGTTCCGGTTCTCCCGCCGCGAGCGGCGCATCGCCCTGGCAAACGTGGATCTTGCATTCGGGCCCTCGCGCTCCGCGGATGAGAAGCTCGCGATCGTGCGCGAGTCGTTCCAGGTGATGACGCAGGTGATGGTTGATCTGTTCTGGTTCCGGCTCCGCACCGCGGAGCGGCTGCGCAGGCACGTTTCCTTCGACCCCTTGTATCAGGCGCACTACGTGGCCCACGCGCCCTGCATTGTGGTGACGGCGCATTTTGGCAATTGGGAGGTGATGGGGCTCGCCGTCGCGCTGGATGGGCACCCCCTGCACAGCGTCGCCATGCCGCTGAAGAACCGCTACGTTGATGCGATGCTTTCGCGCGCCCGGAAACTGACGGGGCAGGAGGTCGTGCCGCGGCGCGGCGCGGTGAAGGCGCTGCTGCGCATCCTGCGGCATGGCGGGCGCACGGCGTTCCTGATGGACCAGAACACACTGCCGGACGAGGGCGGCCAGTTCGTGGATTTCTTTGGGCGCGCCGTGCCGGTGTCGGGCGCGGCGGAGATGCTCTCTCTGCGCACCGGCGCGCCTGTGCTTTGCGCCTACTGTGACATGGATGACGTAGGCAACTATCTGTGGCGTTCCTTTCCGCCGGTATTTCCCGGCACGGATGGCCCCGGGATCACGCAGCGGACGACCGGGATGCTGGAGGAACTCCTGCGGCAAAGGCCCGGGCTCTGGCTGTGGATGTACAAACGCTGGAAGTTCATCCCGCCGGGCGGGGACCCCTCACGTTACCCGTACTATGCGCGGCAGCTGTCGGGAACAACATAGGAGAGTGGTTGTGAAGATCGGCATTATCGGTGGCAGTGGCATTTACGACCTCGATGGGCTGCGGGACGTGCAGCGACGGAAGGTGGAGACGCCCTACGGGGAACCGTCCGACGAATACGTATGCGGCGAGCTGGGAGGTCGGGGCGTGTGCTTCCTGCCGAGGCATGGGCGCGGGCATCGGCTCCTGCCCTCGGAAATCAACCACCGGGCAAACATTTACGGGTTCAAGCTCCTCGGCGTGGAGAGGGCGCTCTCGATCAGCGCCGTAGGCAGCCTCAAGGAGACGCTCCGGCCCCGCGATATCGTGCTGCCCGACCAGTATTACGATCGCACGAAGGGGTCGGCCTCGCATACGTTCTTCGGGGAGGGCATGGTGGGGCACGTCGCTTTTGGCGAGCCGAGCTGCGCCGGGATGCGACATTGTATGGCGGCGTCCGCGCGGGAAGTCATCGGGCGGCACCCGGACTACGCCAACGTGGCAGTGAACGAGGGCGGCACATACGTGAACATGGAGGGCCCCGCCTTCTCAACGAAGGCGGAGTCCAACGTGTACCGCACACTTGGATTCGATGTCATCGGCATGACGAGCCTGCCGGAGGCCAAGCTATGCCGCGAGGCCGAGATCTGCTACCAGGCCATGGCGATGGTGACGGACTATGATTGCTGGCACCAGACGGAGTCGCCCGTGACCGTGGAGATGATCCTGGGGCACCTCAGGGCCAATACGGCGCTGGCCAAGGAGATTCTTAGGGTGCTGATTCCTTCCCTTCCTGAGCAGCGCGCCTGCGCGTGCGGCGAGGCCTTGCAGAGCGCGCTGGTCACGGAGCGGAGCCATGTCCCTGCGGCCACGCTGGAGAAACTGAAGCCCCTGATGGGCCGCTATCTTGCCTGACCGAACTGTGAGGATCGCATGCACGGCCTTGTCCACGCCCTGGCGGACCTTCTCTACCCGCGCGTGTGTCTCGCCTGCGGCGGCGACGCGGGCAGGGATCGCGGGTTCCTGTGCTGGGACTGCATGGCAGGGCTCGAGTATATCTCGGGCGAGTACTGCGCCCAGTGCGGCGACCCGATCGAAGGCGTTGCAGGGCATGAGTTCCGGTGTTCCAGCTGCCAGGACCGGAGGCCTGGATTTGACAGGGCACGGTCGGCGGTGCGGCATCGCGGGACCTTCAAGAAGGCGGTGCAGGCCTTCAAGTATGAGAATGCAATCTGCCTGGCCGCTGACTTCGCACAGCTCCTTGAGGGGTGCGTGCGCGCGCAGTACGGACGCATAGCGTTCGATGCGGTGACGTGCGTGCCTCTGCATGCGCGCAAGGAGCGCGAGCGCACGTACAACCAGTCGGCGCTGCTCGGGAGGGACACCGCGCGCCGGCTGGGGCTGCCCTTTTTTGCAGGTTGCCTTGTCCGGGCGCGCGACACCGCGACGCAGACGCGCTTGAGCGCCGCGGCGCGGCGGAGGAATATGCGCGGCGCTTTCGAGGTGCGCGCAGGGGAATGGATTGAGGGGCGCACGCTTCTGCTGGTGGACGATGTGATGACCACGGGCGCGACGGTGGATGAATGTGCCCGCGCGCTGCAGGGCGCGGGCGCCGCGGGCGTGTATGTCGCAACGCTGGGGCGGGGGTAGCGCGTGAGTCAAGGAATGCACCATATGAGAACCCAATGGAAGGTGGTTGGGGCGCGGGTGACGTCAGGCGCAGGTGTGTTCGCGGCCCTGATTGTCGTTGCGGCGCTCGCGGCTGTCACGCTCATGCAGCGGCGTGAAATTGCGCGCCTGCGCGGGCAGCAGGCGGGTGTCATGGGTGCGAGGGAGGCCATTCCTGCGCCCGGGCGCACGGGAGAGCGGGCGGGGGCATCCGCGGCTTCGAATACGCCGGTGCAGGCGCAGCAAGAGGCGCCCAAGACCGCTCCTGCTGTAAAGGAGCCGGTGCGCTTTACCGAGATCGAGAAGCGGATCCGGGCGGCGCACTGGGGACGGGCCGCGTCGCAGTACAATGACTGGCAGGCGATCATGCAGGATGTTCGCTCGGAGGATATCCTGCGCGTCCTTTCGCTGATCGAGAGGGAGGCGCCGCCCTACCTTCGGGACCCGCTCCAGCAGCAGCTGCTTCGGCGGTGGGCCGAAAGCGATCCCATGTCGGCGATGAAGTATGCAGCGTCAATCAAAGCATTGGGGCGCCGGGAAGGCGGGATAATGGCCGTGCTCGCGGCGTGGGTCTCGTCTGATCTTGGGGCGGCGACAGCGTGGGCGCGCTCTCTCCCGGCCGGGCGGGTTCGCGACCAGGCCGTGAATTGTGTGGTCGCCAAAATGGCGGAGAGCACCCCCCGGGCGGCGTTCGAACTCGTGAAGAGCATGCGGATGGACCCCCGGCAGTCAGGCGCGATATGGCAGGTTTTCCGGGGATGGGCCGCGTCCGATCCGGCCGCGGCGGCCGCGGCGTCACTGGAATTGACGGGTCAGCAGCGCGCGCAGGCCGTGAATTCGATCGCTTCCCTCTGGGGCGGAAAGGATCCGCGTGCAGCGCTGGCGTGGGCTGATTCCCTGCGGGCGGGGCAGGAGAAGAACTCCGCGGTCGGCGCCATTCTATCGCAGTGGGCCTGCACCGCGCCGCAGGAGGCCGCCGGCTACGCCCTCGGTCTGGCCGCGGGCCAGGTGCGGAATGTCGCCATCCAGTCGATCGTGGCAAACTGGGCCGGCAGCGATCTGGGTGCAGCGCTCGCGTGGGCGCAGCAGCTGCCGAAGGGGCCCGAGCGGGAAAGAACTTTGACAGCCCTTGCCCCCCAGTGGGCCCAGGCTGATCCAGAGGCGGCGATTGCCTACGTGCAAGGCCTCACGCCGGGCGGGATCAGGAACCAGTTGATGGGAAGCGTTCTGCTTCAATGGGCGCTGCAGGACATGCAGGGAGCTTTTGGCTTTGTGCAGGGCCTGCGCGCCGGGACGGAGCGCAACAACGTCATCCTGAATGTTGTGCAGCAGCTTGCATGGCAGGACCCGAAGACCGCGGCGGCCTTTGCCGCCTCGCTGCCGCCCGGCGCCCTGCAGATCAGGGCCATCACCCCCGTCATCAACAGCCTCGCAAACAGCGACCCGGCAGCCGCACTGGACATGCTGGGCATGCTGCCGGAGGGTTCCGCGAAGCGCGACGCGCTGCGGAATATTTCGCAGACGCTCGGCCAATCTGACCCGCAGGCCGCCGCCGACTTTGCCGAGACGCTGCCGCCCGGACAGGCGCGCACCGAGTTCATTGCGAACCTCGCGGCCTCATGGGCAAATTCGGACCTCAGCGGGGCGGTTGCGTGGCTGCAGCAGCTGCCCGATGACAAGGGGTCCCAGGAGGCCCTGGCCCGCGTGATGCCGCAGTGGGCGCAGACGGACGCGCGGGCAGCCCTCGACGCGCTGGGCATGATGCCGGAGGGCTCCGGGAAGCGCAACGCCCTGCGGAACATTTCACAGACGCTTGGGCAGTCCGATCCTCAGGCTGCAGCCAGCTTTGCACAAACGCTGCCTCCCGGGCAGGCGCGGTCTGAGTTCATCTGCAACCTCGCCGCGGCGTGGGCCAATTCGGACCTGAACGGTGCGATCGCATGGCTGCAGCAACTGCCCTACGAGAATGTGCCTCAGGATGCATTTGCCCGCGTGATGCCGCAGTGGGCGCAGACGGACGCCAAGTCCGCGATGGCCTTCGTGCTTTCCCTGAAGGCCGGCGACAGGCAGAACAACATGCTCAGCAGTATTGGTAGCGTGATGGGCGCAGCGGATGCAGAAGCCGCGGCGACCTTGGCCCGCGAGATACCGGCGGGTGAGGGCCGCGCGGCCTTCATCACAGGGGCTTCCTCCAGCATGGCGCAGAATGCTCCGGCGGAGGCCGCGGCCTTCGTGGCTGCGCAGCTCACGGGGCCCGCGCTGGAACGGGCAGCGATGAATGTCGTGGCACAGTGGGCTTCGGTGGATTCCGCAGCCGCGGCCGCTTGGGCCGGCAGCTTCCCGCCGGGGAATGCCCGCGACAACATGCTGCAAAACGTGGTTGCCAACTGGGCTCGCAACGATGTCCGCGCGGCAGGGCAGTGGCTGGCGTCCATTCCGGCTGACCGCTCCCGCGACCGCCTTGTGCAGTCTTTCATCGGCAATGCGCTGCAGGAGAACCCGGAGGAGGCCGCCGGCTGGGCCGGGGCCATCTTGGACGCCAATGAGCAGATGCATACGATGGAGAACATTGGCCGTGTCTGGCTGCAGTCCGACCGCCCGTCGGCCGAAGCGTGGATCCGGCGGAGCTCGCTGCCTGAGGAAAGGAAGACTCAATTGCTCCAGATCGCGCAGAAGTGAGCGCTCCCTACGCGCTGGATCAGGCGCCGCTGCGAGAGGACCCGATGCGGCCGAGGGCGAGCTGGAACGCACTCTCGTAGTGTGCGATGAGATTCTTCCAGTCGAAGAGCTCCGCCGTGCTCTCCACGCGGTTGCGCAGCGCGATGCGCTCACGCCGGCCCAGCCGGGCGATCTGGAACGCCTGTTCGGCGAGCTGTTCCGCCGCCTCCTCGAAGCTGACGCCGCGCCTCTTGACAACGAACAGCCCGTGCTCGTCGTGGTCCGGAATCTCCTCGTTCACATAGGCCCCGAAGCCCGACATGTCGCTGGTGGCCGACGGGATGCCGAGTGCCGCGCATTCGAGCGGCGCATACCCGAAGGGCTCGTATCGGCTTGGAAACATCCCAAAGTGACAGCCGCGGACGAACTGATCGTAATCCATGCCGAAAAGCGGATCGCTTGTGGTGATGAAGTCCGGGTGAAACACCACCTTGACAGGATCCTCAGGAAGATTTTGCAGGCCGCAGGCACGAAACTGGAGGATCACAGGGTCGCTGGCCTCGTCGTTCATATCGTGCGTCATGACCGGCGGGGTTCTAGCGGCCCGCCAGGCCTGCAGGTTGCGGCGCAGCCGCAGGCGCCAATACTCGTCCACAAGAGAGTCCATCGGCGGGGATTGGCCCATGGTCGTGGCTGCGAACAGTCGCTTGCCGATCTGGCCCTGAATGGCCTCGCAGTTCTGGCGGATTTCCTCCATGACCGCCCGCGTCCGCAGCAACTCGGCGTTGATACAACGGTACGCCCCGTTGGTGATCAGGAAGAACACAACCGTGCAGTTTGTTTGTGCCTGCTTCATCTTCCAGTTGAGCCGGGCAAGGGACTCAATGGTGAGGTCGAACCCTTTGTTTCCGTATTCGTACCTGCCGGAGGTGAAGAAGTACAGCGTGCGATCGAGGTCGAAAGTATAGCTGGGAAAGAAGTGGCCTATGACGAACTGGTGGATCTTCTCCTTGAAGATGCGGTGGAGGTTCTGGAACTCATGCAGGGCCACAAAGCGTTCAATGTTGAGGCCGTTCGGCAGGATCACGTCGGGCTTGCGACCGAGCAGGTGCTCGCACTCGTAGGACGTCACCTTGCTGACCGTCGCGAAAACGTGTGCCTCGCGCGCCGCAGCGCGCTCAAACATGACCTGCGGCTCAAGCTTGAAACGGCGCGCCGTCTCGTGCCAGTCGAGGCCGGGGATGCGATCCTGATACTCTGCGCTCTCCATGGCCAGGAAACGGCCGAGCTGCGTCGCATGCGTGTTAAAAATCACGCCCATCGGCAAGTTGGCACGCCGTATCTCCGGCACGGCGGAGCCGGCCATCCACTCGTGAAAGAGCCCCAGGATAGGGGTCCGCGGCGCTTCCGCCTCGCAGAGCAGCCGGAAGAACTGTTCGCACAGATAGCCGAAAAGTACGACCTGGTCGATGAGCTCATCCGAGTGCAGCAGGCTGATCGCGTGGTGCTCCCATGCAAGGTACTTGATCTCGTTCAGGTGGCGTGCGGCCGAGCGCGGGTTGAAGAGCACAGTGATGGGATGCCCGGGCACAAGCCAGTGCCCGTAACGCGCGTCGAGGCCCGCGTCCTGCATCCCCTTTACAGCCCTTCCGAACGGGCCGGCCGGCGGGCATTCCTCGAATTCCACGCCGGACTTGCCCTCGATATACGGCCCGATGGCGCAGTACCGTTCACCCCACGTCTCTGCCGTGGTCGGGACCTTGGAGCGCACCACGGTGTAGATGCCTCCGATCTGGTTGCAGACCTCCCACGACGCCTCGCACAGCAGCGAGGTCGTATCGGGTGCGTGTATCTGCTCGATGTTCATGGGGCGCCCTGGCGCTATCTACGAAACACTTCGTACGTGCCGTGCTGCCCGTCGCGCAGCCGCTGAATGTCGACGGTAATGACCCCGTCCGAGTCGCACGAGTACGTCTCGCGCACGGGATGGTTCATGAGGTCTTCGCGTGCGATGATCTGATCGACCCGCAATGAGCTGCCGACGCGGATTCCGGTATCGTACGGAAACAGCACATCAGACCAGTTGCGCAGGCCTTCGGCGGGGTGCCCGTAGGTGTCCACGCCCGCGCACTCGAGATAGCGCAGGTGCCCGATGTTGTGGCACGGCGTGTATTCGATCACGCGGGATACGGGAGGGGCGTCCCGCTTCGGCAGCCGCATGCCGGCGGGAAATATGGGGGAAAAATACTCGCGCGTTCCCTGGTCGGTCAGCCGCAGCACGCCGAACGTCCTCGAAAGCACGTCGTGCAGCTGGACGGTCTGCGTGGTGTGGATCGCCGCGCCCATTGCCGTGGACGTGTATGGCTTGTCCGTCATGATGAGCCGCACGCCGGAAAAACGCTGCGCGATGAGGGAGGGGACGAGGGGCAGCCGCGCGGAGCCACCCACCAGGTAGACGGCGTCCAGGCCGTCTTGGACCACGGCCGAGGCTTCCGCCGGGCGGTACACCAGCTCCCAGAGCTTTTCCACCGCGGGCTCAAGCAGGCGCGTAAGTTCCTTGAAATACGACGCCACCGAAACGCGGCACAGTTCGCCCGGGAGCCCTATGTCGTCCGGCGCGAGCGTGAGGGTTCGCTGCGCGCCCTCGGTGATGCTCTCCTTCTGCTGGCGCGCGTGCATGAGGAGCAGCTGCCGCTGGAAGGGCCGGAGCGCGTCGAAGTCCAGCCTGAGCTTCTCGGTAAACATGCGGGCGAGGGTCGCGTCGAAGTCGTCTCCGCCGAGGCGTTCGATCCCCGCCGAGGCAATCACCGTGAAGTCCGTTCCTTCGATCCGCACCAGGGATGCGTCGAACGTGCCGCCGCCCAAGTCGAAGATGGCGACAGACAGCCTGAGCCTGCGGGCCTCGATCCGGTTCCCGTGCGTTACCCGGTCTGCAAACTCGATGGCCGCCGCAGACGGCTCGCTCAGCGTGTTAAGAACGTCGAACCCGGCCTCGCGAAAGCAGCGCCGCGTCAGATAGCGCTGTGCGCCGTTTGCGTTGGCGGGCCACGTGATCACCGCTTGCAGGGGATCGCCGGGGGGGAACATGCCGCCGCGCGCGATCGAGGCGCGCAGGGCGGCGAGAAAGTCGCGCAGGGCGACTGCGGCATCGATGCCGCCGGGGACGGCATCGCCTCCCGTGCGCATGCCGTCCGCATAGTCGCGGATCTCCCGCTTCAACGAGCGAAGTATGCCGTAGCGCGTCTCGGCGCCGGGCCGGGCTAGCACGCGCTCGCCGTCCGTGCCGAACAGGAACTTCTGGTCTTCGCGATCGTAGACCAGAAGGGAGGGGAAGAGATCGCGCGACACCGATCCAACGCTGGTCTCGGTGACATGCGGCACGATCGGGTAGCGCCCCCGGTCGCTGCAAACGGCCACGGTGTTTGTCGTGCCGTAGTCAAGTCCCAGGCGGGCCACGTCAGGTCCTCCGGTTGACGATCACGTCAGCTTTGGAGAGCACGCCGCCTCGCGCGGTTTTGTAGCCTGGCTGCGTCGCCTCAAGAATTACCCCGTCCGCCGCCGCGCCTTCGCGGTCCGCGACAACCCGGTGAATCAGGGGATCCACAAAGTCCAGCGGCTTTGCCTCAAAACGAATTGCCCCGAGCTTAACAAGCAGGTCGTCGATTGCCTCCGTCAGCTCCTGTCCGGCTCGCGGCTTGGCCGACAGACGGCGCAGGGCGGCTACGTCCGCGGCGACTGACTCCGTGCGCGCCTCGATAAGTTCGGAGAGGAGCCGTCGCAGCGAATCCACCGCTCCCTCGAGCGCCTGGTCGCCGCGGGCCGGCTCCGGCAGCCGGCCCTGCACCAGCGCGTGAAGCGCGCGAATCGCAAGCAGGGCCTCGCCGGGCGGCTCCTCCGCTGCCTTCCGGGAAACCATGGACGCGGCGCGCGCCGGGCCTCGCGCCTTTTTCGGCCTCGCCGCGGCAGGGCCGGAATGTCTTTCTGCGTGTGAGGCTGTCTTTGGCATACTGTATCTCCTGATTACGGGAAGGATTGTATCCGGCCTGGAAAGCGATTGCAAGCGCTTGCGGCGGTGTCAAAAGAGTTGACTAGGTCGGAGCTTTCTAATAAAGTTTTATTAATAAAACAAATAGGACCGACGAACGAGGGCTGAAAGCGTGATATCACCCGCTCTTGAAAACTATCTTGAAACCATTCTTGGACTGGTGCATGCCAAGGGCGCCGCGCGGGCGCGCGACATTGCGCTGGCGCTCTCCGTTCACAAGTCCACCGTCACTGCGGCGCTGCGCAGCCTTGCGGCGAAGGGGCTGGTCGGCTACAGCCCGTACGAGAGTGTGACGCTGACCCTGGCGGGACGACGGATCGCGGGCAAGGTGGCTCGCAGCCATGGCGGGATACGGCGCTTTCTTACGGAGGTTCTCCTGCTTGACGAGAAGACGGCGGACGCGAATGCGTGCCGCATGGAGCACGTTGTGGACCGGCAGGTGACAGAGCGACTGGAGCTGTTTGCTAGATATGTGCTTGCCCCCGCGGCGGGCGGGTTCGGCGCGTTCCTGCGCAAAGAAGCGCGGGCGGGGACGCGCGCACGGCGCCCCGCAGCAAAGCGCGGGAACGGAGCCGGCCGATGAATCCGTTCTCGTACGTGACGCATGCGC
>CAYRKB010000099.1:0-2933 GCA_964424705.1 uncultured Victivallales bacterium | reverse complement strand
GGCGATTGGGCGGAGGAGCCCGTGCCGCTCGGCAGCCTGAAAGGCGGGCAGCGCGGGCTGGTGCACAGGGTATCGGGCGGGCGCGCCGTCGCGCTGCGTCTGGCGGCGCTTGGAATCGTGCCGGGTCGTGAGGTGCGCGTTTTGAAGAACTGGGGCCCGCTCATCGTGCGGTTGCAGGATAACCGGCTTGCCCTCAGCCGAAGCGCCGCGCAGCACGTAATGATTGCGAAATCACGGCCACAAACTCATGAAGACAAGTGACACCAGGCGGCTGACGGTCGCCTTGGCGGGAAATCCGAACGCCGGGAAGACGACGCTCTTCAACCGGCTCACAGGAGCCCGGCAGCACACGGGAAACTACCCTGGAGTCACGGTTGCCAAGAAGGAGGGCGAATTCACTCACCGTGGCGTCCAGGTAACGGTGGTGGACCTTCCGGGCACCTACAGCCTGACGGCCAGCACGGAAGACGAGCGGGTTACGCGCGGGTTCGTGTTGAACGAGCGGCCCGATCTGGTTGTGGACGTGGTGGACTCCTCGAACTTGGAGCGCAACCTGTACCTGGCCGTTCAGTTCATGGAGCTGGGCGTCCCCCTGATTCTTGTTTTGAATATGAGCGATGTGGCCGAGCAGCGTGGGCACAAGATCGACACGGATCTTCTTTCCCGCCTATTCGGCGTGACGATCGTGAGGACTTCCGCGTCGCGAGGCGACGGCATTGATGATCTCAAGGACGCCATCGCGGCGGCGGCTGCCCGCCCGCCCGCGCCGCCGGTGTGTGTGCGGCACGGACGGGAGCTCGATGCAGAGGTGGATGCTCTTTCGCCGTGGATCAGCCGCTCCCCTGCGCTGGCCGCCCGCGCAGAATGGTCAGCCCTCAAACTGCTGGAAGGAGACGAGGAGGTGCGGCGCGTGGTGGAGTTGGCCGCGGAGGACTCCCCCGCGCTGCTTGCGGCAGCCGAGGCGTCGAGGGAGCGCATTCGGAAGCATTTTGGCGATTTGCCGGAGACGGTGATTGCGGACCAGCGTTACGGGTTCATTTCGGGCGCCTGTCACGAAGCGGTGCAAGCAGGAGTCGAAACGAGGGTGGACGTTTCGGACCGCATTGATGCAGTGCTGGCGCACCACCTTCTCGGCCTGCCCATCTTCTTTGCGATGATGTACCTGATGTTTAAGTTTGTCTTTGGTGCGGGCGAGCCGGCCATGCAGGGAGTTGAGGCATTGTTTGCCTGGCTCGGTGACGCTGTGACCGCCGTGTGGCCTGCCGTTTGGGGCGAGTCGCTACGCTCGCTTGTAACCGACGGCATCATTGGCGGGGTGGGTGGGGTTCTGGTGTTTCTCCCCAACATCGTTCTTCTTTTCCTGTCGATTGCCATCCTCGAGGACTCCGGGTACATGGCGCGCGCCGCGTTCATTATGGACCGCGTTATGCATCGCATCGGGCTGCACGGAAAGAGCTTCATCCCGATGCTGATCGGCTTTGGCTGCACCGTGCCGGCGATCATGGCCACGCGGACGCTTGAAAGCCGGCGCGACCGGATGATCACCATGCTGATTCTTCCGCTGATAAGCTGCGGCGCACGGCTGCCCATTTACGCGCTGTTTCTGTCGGCTTTCTTTCCGCAAGCGTGGCGTACGCCGCTGCTGATGCTCCTATACTTGATCGGGCTGGGGCTTGCTGTCGTGGTCGCTAAGATTCTTCAAAAGACTGCATTTCGTGAGGACTCGCCGTTCTTCGTCATTGAGCTTCCCCCGTACCGCATGCCGACGCTCAACGGCTTGTTCTTTCACACCTGGGACCGCGCGAAGCAGTTCCTGCGCAAGGCGGGGACGGTAGTGCTCGGCCTTTCGATCGTTCTATGGTGCCTCACAAGCTACCCGCGGCAGCCCGAAAGCGCTTTGCGGGGAATGTCCGCCAAGGAGGCGCAGGCGGCCGGGGTATCGTATTCAGTGGCAGGTCGCATCGGGCATGCCCTTGAGCCCATCATGCGCCCCATCGGGTTCGACTGGCGCTCCTGCACGGCACTGGTGGGCGCCCTGGCGGCGAAAGAGGTTTTTGTCTCGCAGCTTAGCATTCTCAATGCCCTCGGCGAAGAGGGCTCGGAGTCATCGACATTGCGCCAGAAGCTGCAGGGGCAGTACTCGCGTCTGCAGGCGTTCTGCATTATGCTCTTCTGTCTTGTAAGTATGCCCTGCATGATGACGGTCGCCACCGTGCGGCAGGAGAGCGGGTCGTGGAGATGGGCGCTTCTGCAAATGACGGGTCTGACGGCCTTCGCGTACGTAGCGTGCTTTGTGGTCTTTCAGGCCGGGAGCGCTCTCGGACTGTAATCGGAAGGTAGCCCGAAGCCTTGCGCCGCCAATACTTCTTGGATGTGCGCGGGACAAAGGCTACCATGCCGCCATGTTAATTTTTGTCTGCAGCCTGGTTCTTGCCTTTTCTGTATCGTTCCTATGCTCGCTGGCGGAGGCGTGTCTGCTCAGCCTTACTCCGGGACAGATCGCTACGATTATGCTGCGCCGCCCGAGAGTAGGCGCCGTGATGCAGGAGTTCAAAAACGACATCGAGAAGCCTATTTCCGTCATTCTGACCCTCAATACGGTGGCGCACACTGTGGGTGCCACCGTGGCGGGCGCCCAGTTTGCGATTATTTACGGAAGCGCGTGGATCGGCATCTTCTCGCTCTTCTTCACGTACATCATGCTGCAGTTCACCGAGATTCTGCCCAAGACGCTCGGAGTGCGCTTTAACGAGCGACTGGCGGGCCCCCTTGCGCTTTCGATGCCAGCCCTGATCCGTCTCATGAGCCCCATCTCGGCCATGATCCATCTTGTGAATCGTCCGTTCGAGGCAAAAGGGGACCGGCCGCGCGCGGCCGGCCTCGACGAGCTTGCGGCCCTGGCGGGGCTGGCGCGGATCTCCAATCTTCTGAAC
>CAYRKB010000098.1:0-17005 GCA_964424705.1 uncultured Victivallales bacterium | reverse complement strand
CCAACCTGATCGATTTCGACATGCTCTACGGGCACCGGCGCGATGCCATCGGCTATGCCCGGGCCTTGGAAGCGTCGGATCAGTTTCTTACAGAACTGCTCCCCCTGCTCCGGGCAGACGATCTGCTGATTGTCACTGCGGATCATGGCAATGACCCCACGTTCAATGGCTCGGATCATACGCGGGAGTTCGTTCCTTTGCTCGCGTTCCGCCCGGGCGCGCGGTGGAGCGGCAGCGCAGGAATCCGGCACGGATTCTTCGACATCGCGCAGTCCCTGGCGGACTTCTTTGGCATCGGCCCCATGCCGTTGGGCAGCTCGTTCATCTCCGGGCTTTGATCAGGCCGCGCCGCTGCCGGGAGAATCTCCCGCGCCGTTTCCTGTTGCCGCGCACGGGCTGCCGCCCTTACCATCCGCGATACAACGTCTCGCCGCCTTGCATTGACGATACGCATGACCATAGAAGACAGAGTTCAGGGGTTCGTGAACAGCCTCGACCAGGGAGCTGGCTTGGCAGTGATGCGTGTTGCTTTCTTTCTGCTGTTTTCCATCTCTGTATGCAGCCTCTATGCGTGGCGCCAATTCCACGGACTGCGCGATGCGGAGGCGATGGAATGCGCCCAACTCGCGCGCAACGTAAGCCAGGGCCACGGATTCGTCACGCAGTGCCTGCGGCCTTCCGACCTGCGCGGCGCGTCCGCTGCCAGCGCGCTGCCGCTCACCGATCTGCGCCACGCGCCCCTCTATCCCGCCCTGCTGGCTGGCGGGTTCAGGGCGCTGCGCCTCTTTGGGACCTCGTCGGGCCCCGGTGCGATGGCGCGCGCGGAGGCGCGCGTGATCCTGCCTCTCGGCATTCTCGCCACGGTCGTGACGGGGGGCCTGGTCTTCCTGTGCGGGCGGCGCCTGTTCGGGCCGGGCGTCGGGCTGTATGCCATGGTCATGTTCTTCCTCAGCGAAACGGTGCTTGCAAGAGCCGCCTCAGGCACCGCCATGCCGCTGGCCGTGTCGTTGGCCATGGGCGCCGTGTGGGCAGCCGTTGTTGCCTCGCAGAACCTTTCCGAGAATCGCGCTACAGGCCTTTGGGTTCTGCCTTTCTTCATTCTCTCGGCCGTTCTCGCCGGATGCGCGTTTCTCACCGCCTACACGCTGGGCACACTGGCAGTTGCGCTCGCCCTGTATCTGGCGTTCGCAACCCCGCAGTGGCGCTGGACCCGGGCGGCGCTGTTCATCTTCATCGCCCTGCTTATCGCCGCGCCCTGGCTCTGGCGCAACGCCGTCCTGGCAGGGAACCCGCTGGGCGCGGCGCCTCAGGCGGCGCTGACCGGAACGTTTGTCTTTCCCGGCGATGCGTTCGCCCGGTCCTTGGCCCCTGACTGGAACAGCTACAAGGTGGCGTTCGCGCTCCGCCTGAAGCTGCGCGCCGGGCTTGCGAATATCGCGGCGTCTCCGGTGCAAAGCCTGGGCGCCGGCCTCATGGCCTGCTTCTTCTTTGCGTCGTTCTTCGGCCGGTTCGACAGGGAGGAGGCAGACCGGCTCCGCTGGCCGCTCGCCCTGTGGATCGCCCTGCTCCTCTTCTTAGCGGCAATAGGGTCGGCGGCGGCGCAGTCCGTGACAGCTCCGGCCATGCCGCTCATGATCCTTTTCGGCGCCGCTTTCATGGTGGCAACCCTCGAGCGGACCGAATTCCTGGAGGACTCCGTCCGCGCCTTCGCAGTCTGGTCCGGCGTCGCGCTGGCTGCGCTGCCCGCCGTGCTTGGCATCGCGGGGCCGCATGCGCCCGGGCCTTATCTTCCCTATTATCCTCCGTATATCGAGGCTGTGAGCCGCGTCCTGGGTCCCTCCGAAACCCTGTGCACCGACATCCCCTGGGCCACGGCCTGGTACGGAAATCGCACGTCGCTGTTGCTGCCCCGCACGCTGCCGGAACTCCTCTCCATCCACACGAACCGGCTGCGCCTCGGCGGAATCTATCTGACCACGGAAACCAGCAATCGGCCGTATGCGGGAGACCTGCTCGAAGGCGCTGAGCGCGACTGGCTTCCGCTGTTGAACGGGGAGATTCCCGCAGGCTTCCCATTCCGCTTTGGGTTTACCCTCCCGCCAGGCCGGCGGGACGAGGTATTCCTGACCGACCGCAGCGGACGCCTTCCGGCTATGGAAAAAGAGATGTCTGCGGCGGCTCCAGCGCCTGCACCCGCCGCAGTAGATCCTCGTTGATGGGCACGGCGACGCCGTGGCGGCGCGCCGCATCCACCACGGCGCCCGTGATCGCGCAGATCTCCGTTCGACGCCGCGCGCGTACATCCTGCAGCATCGAGGAGACGTTGTCCGCCGTGAGCAGGCACACCCGCTCCATCTCCTGCACCGCATCCGCGAACAGCAACTTAACGCCGGCCGCAAGGGCCACCGCCTGCGCCTCCCGCGCGGCACCGGCCGCAACGCGATGCAAATCGGGGCGCCCCAGCAGGGCGCCGTTTGGCACGTCCCCTAGCGCGGTGACCGGATTGACCGCGGCGTTGACGACCAGCTTGCTCCACAGAACCGTGGGAGCATCGCGGTGGATCTGCGTCTCAAAGCCTGCGGCCTGCAACGCAAGTGCAAAAGCCTCCGCCCCCTGAAGAGCCTCCGCCCGCCACGGCGCAACGGCCGTGTCGCCGCGCCCGGCTTCGCGCACCACGCCCTCCGCCAGCCGCTCCGCGCCGCAGGCCGTCGCCGCGCAGAGCACGCGCTCCTCACCCGCCGCCACGGCGCATGCCTCGGCATTGCCGAGGCCGTTCTGGAATGAGACCACGCATGCGCAGCGGCCGAGCGCGTCCCGCCAGTGCCTCAGCGCGCGGGCCGTGTCAAAGGCCTTCACGCAGAGGCAGAAGAAATCACAGCCGGGCACCGAGGACGGGTTGTCGAACACCGGCAGAGCCACCGTGCGCGCGCCGCCCCGCCCATGAAGCTCAATCCCGCTCCGGGCCAGGCGGCCTGCCCGCGCGGGGTCCCTGTCAAGAAGCACCACCGCGTGACCGGATTCTGCGAGCCGCACGGCCAGAAGGCATCCGATCGCGCCCGGGCCCGCAATCGCGATGCGCACAGGGCCGCCCTGGATTCCGCTCTTCAGCATGCGCCTTTCCGGCGGATGGCCGCGGCGACGGCGCGGATGTGATCCGGGGTTGTTCCGCAGCAGCCGCCCACCACGCCCGCGCCGGCGGCGACAACGTCGCGCGCAAAACCCGCCATGTCGGCGGGGCTTTCGGGGAACGTGTCCTTGCCGTCCACGAGCACCGGGGCTCCCGCGTTCGCATGCACCAGGATCGGCGCGTCGGGCGCCGCGGCGCGGATTTCGCGCACAATGTCCGCCATGCGCTGCATTCCGTTGCCGCAATTTGTGCCGATGACGTCGGCGCCTGCGGCCAGAATCCCCAGGGCCATCTCGGCAGGCGACACGCCCATCATCGTGCGATACCCGCCTTGCAGCGAGCGCTCGAATGTGAATGTGCAGACTACTTCCAGGCGCGTGGCATCCTTCACCGCCCGCACGGCCAGCGCCGCCTCGTCGAGCGCGGCAAAAGTCTCAATGAGGCAGGCATCGGCGCCGCCTCTTTCCAGCGCCCGCGCCTGCGCGGCGAACGCGTCGTAGACGTCCTCCTCCGTCACTTCGCCCATGAGGAGAAGCTTGCCGGTGGGGCCCATGGAGCCCAGCACGTTCCGGTCGGGCCCGGCCGCCTCGCGTGAAATCGCCGCCGCTGCGGCATTCAGCTCGGGCCCACGGCCGGCCAGGCCGAAGTGCTCGAGCTTGAAGCGGTTGCCCCCGAAGCTGTTCGTCTTGACCATGTCTGCGCCTACGTCGACGTAGCTGCGCGGTATTCTGAGGACCGCCTCGCGCTGCGTCACGCACCATAGCTCGGGGCACTCGCCGGGCTGCAGGCCCATCTGCTGAAGAAACGTGCCCCACGCACCGTCAGAAACCAGGATGGCGCCCGCGCGCACTCTCTCCGCTATTCGTCTCATGCCACGCTCCTTCGCAAGGTTGCCGGCACCGGAATCAATGCAGGCAGCAATAGCGTACCCTCCCCGCCCCACGTCTGCAACACGCGACTCTTCATCGCCGGGAAGTCGTCGTGAGGAACGGAAAGCCCAATCGCGCTGTAGTGAAGGTGGGGCTCCCTGCGCCCTTGCGGCGCAGGAGGCGCAATTCAGGCTCCTGCCGGGTAAACCGGCAGGGAGCCTCTTCCCTTCACGGACCCATTACATGTCGCCCTGCAATTCGCTTGCCCCGGCGTGAAGCTGCGTGGTAATGCATTAACCTTTATGAGCAGATCAACCTGTAAAACGCTTCAATCGGATCTGCGCGCCGGCAGGGATTACGCGACTCCGCCGGAGTTCCGCCCGTCCATGATCAATCGACTGCTTGGCCGATTTGACGCCTGGTACTATGCGCGGCTGGCTTGGTCCGTGTGGACGGGGTACCTTCGCGTCCTCACGGGGCGGTATGGAACCACGGGGCACACGCGGTGCTCCATCGACACGCTCCGGATTGCAGAAGATTGCGGCGGGCGCATTTTCATCACGGGAGCCGCGCGCCTCGCGCGCCACCCGGGGCCCGTCGTGTTCATCGCAAACCACATGAGCATGCTGGAAACCCTCCTCCTCCCGTATATGTTCCTTGCGTATAACCCGGTCGGTCTGATCAACGTGGTGAAGGAGAGCCTGCTGCGCTATCCGGTTTTTGGCAAACTGCTGCGCAGCACGTTTCCGATCGGCGTGGGCCGCCAGAACGCGCGCAACGACCTGCTGGAGATCCTGAACCAGGGCGTCGCGGCCCTGCAGGGCGGCAAGTCCATGCTGGTATTTCCCCAGTCCACGCGCCGGATGGAACTCAACGCGGAGGACTTCAACTCCATCGGCGTCAAACTGGCCAAGCGCGCCAACGTGCCGCTTGTGCCGGTCGCTTTGAAAACCGACTTTCAGGGGGTGGGCGGGCTGCTGCGCGACTTCGGCGCGATCCGCCGCGACAGGCCGATTCGCATTGAATTCGGCGACCCGGTCATGATCAGCGGAATTGGCAGGGAGGAACACACGCAAACGGTGCAATTCATAGTAGAAAAGGTGCGGACATGGCAGAAACAGGATCCAACATGATTCCCGATCTGCAGGCAAGCCTGCTGTGCGACGACGTGCGCCAGGAGCGCAATGGCAAGTTCATCGTGATCGGCATCTTCGACATGCTCGGGGTACAGACTTTTCCCACGGTTTTTCAGCGCGTGTGCGTGATCAACCGCTGGTGCTCCGGAGCCGGCGAGTTCAAGCAGCGCAGCCGCATCCTCAAGGCGGACGGGCTCACGGTGCTGGTCGAGGGGCAGGACGTGGCCGTGCGGCTCCCCCATGCGGAGGCCACGGCAACGTGCGTGGAGTTCTTTCTCAATGTCCGCTTCGAGGCCGAGGGCACGTACTGGGTGGAAATCCTTCTCGACGGAGACCTCAAACTGCGTTACCCGCTCAAGGCCCAGCACATCAAGCCGCCCGCGCCGCCGCCGGAACAGCCGGCGTAATCCGGGGCCTCGCCGCGCTATGAATGATGGTCGCGGCGCAGGAGTCGCAATTCAGGCTCCTGCCGGAAACCGGCAGGGAACCCCCGCCCTTCGCGGGCCCATTACGCTCTTTCTTTTCGTTCTCGCCTGAAGAGCTCCTGCAATCAGAGCCGCAGCCAATGACGCCACCGTTCGGTGTCAGGACTCGCGCTGCGGGGCAACATCCGCAAGGCGCACTACCTCCCCGCGGCGGCACGAAAAGACGGGAACGTCGCCTCCGAGCGCAGCCACCTTGCCGTCCGGCATCGCGCGCAAAGCCACCCCGCTTGGTATGCCATACCCCGAGGTTCCATCGGGACAGAGCCGCAGCAGCGTCTTGAGTTCGTGCCAGTCATCCTCTTCGGCATGCGTGTCGCACAGTATCGGCGCGATTCCGGCACAGGGGAAGGTGGCCGCCGTCGAGTCATCGTCCGGATCGGCCCAGCGCACCCACTGACGCGCCAGCATAATGCTGCCGGCGGAGACGCCGCAGAACAGCCCGCCGCGGCGATACAGCTCGCGCAGCGGGCCGGCCATCCCGGCCGCATCCAGCTGCCGCATCCCCTCCTCCACATCGCCGCCGCTGAAGAACACAAGGTCCGCGCGCTCAATAACCGCCTCCGCCCGCGCGAGGTCGCGGTGGCGTTCGGCGAGCGGCGCGAGGTCCACTGTGCCCGCGCCGGCATCCCGCAGCCTGCGCCCGATGAATTCTAGAAAGGAGACGTCGTCGCCACTGGCGGTTCCGATATACGCGACCGCGGGGTTGGGCCGCCCGCAGGCCTGCAGCGCGGCTTCGAGCGCCGGGTCCCTCTTCCGCCGCACCCCGGGGCCGCCAGCCAGCAAATACACGGGTTTCATCGGGCCAACCTTCATGGTGAAAGCTAGCCCGCGGCGAGAAACGCCACGGCGATCCGATCGTGGCCGCCAATGTCCTTGCGCACTTCGACCCCGTCAAACTCGCATTCCCTCAGCATCCCCGCCACGGCACGGCCCTGGTCGTGCCCGATTTCGAGGAACAGATGCCCGCCGGGCTTGAGGGCAATGGAGGCGTCCTGGACAACTGCTTCAAGGACGTCCAAGCCACGCGGGCCGCCGTCCAGCGCCTGGCGCGGCTCGTGCCCCCGGATATGGACCGGGAGGTTTTCCCAGTCCCCGGTGGACACATAGGGCGGGTTCGAAACGACGGCGTCCACGGTTTGCGGCTCCGCCAGGTCGGCCAGCTCCGCCTGCTCAAACGCCACCTTGTCCGCAACCGCCAGGCTCGCCGCGTTTTCCTTCGCCAGGGCAATCGCATCCTCGCTCACGTCCAGGGCCGCGTAAAACGCGTTCGGCCTGGCCAGCGCGAGGCTGAGCACAATGCACCCGCTGCCGGTTCCTACGTCGACGATGAGCGGATTCTTCTTTGCCCACAGCGCGCTGCACTCCAGCGCTGCCTCGACCAGAAGTTCGGTTTCGGGGCGGGGAATGAGCGCGCGCCTGTCCGTCTTGAAGATGTGTCCCATAAACTCGGTTTGCCCGAGCACGTACTGCACCGGC
The DNA here is from genome assembly GCA_964424705.1 of uncultured Victivallales bacterium. Classification (GTDB taxonomy): domain Bacteria; phylum Verrucomicrobiota; class Kiritimatiellia; order UBA8416; family CAYRKB01; genus CAYRKB01. The sequence goes on along the minus strand of CAYRKB010000098.1, from coordinate 9,912 downwards.
TCGCCCGCAGCAACGCGCTTGATCCCGCGGCGCATGGACTCCAGCTGCGGCCCGGAAAGCTGCTTCTGGTGCGCCAGAACAAGTTCCAGTCGCTTGCAGCGCATGAGGCGCGCCAGCAAAAGCTGGCTAATGACATCGGCCTCCTCAATGTGCCTTGTCGACAGGTACGCCGTGGCGGCACTCAGGACTTCGATGACGGTCTTCGGTGTGGCATCACTCACGATACGCGCAAGGTAACAGAGCGATCCATGAACGCCAACGAGAAATGCGATTCCGCTTCTCTGCCGGCGCCTCCCATGGCAAGATCCCCCCGGAAGCACAAACCATGGCACTGCCCGCACAGATTCTCACTTCTCAGACGCGCGCCCTGCAGGACGCGGCGAGGCATCTCTTCCACGCCGTGTTTGTCGCAAGGCGGCCGGCGGACAGGGAGCTCGCCACCTATCTGCGGCAGCGCCCGGAGCTGGGCAGTCGGGACCGGCGGCTGATCAGCGAAACTCTCTACGCCATCTTTCGCTGGTGGGGGTGGCTGCGCCACTGCGCCCCCACGGATCTTCTCGCCATGGCCGAAGAAAACGCGGCTGGCCAGGAAAAGGCGCCGGCCGGCTCCTGGGAGAAGCTTTTTCTGGGGGCGCGGATTCTGGACGGCCTGCCGCTCGAGGCCGCCGCGGTGTTCTGGGCCGAGCGCGCTGTCGTGGATTTCGGACGACTGCAGGTGGCCGCCGGGACGGCATCTCCCGAAGATCGCTGCGCGCGTTTCTTCGGCCTGTGCACCGGGCAGGAGGGCGCGGCGCCGCACATGCAGGACCTCTTCCCCGCCTGGGTCGCCGCGGAGCTCGCCGGTCCGGCGTCCTTTTCCGAGCTGGCGGTCTGGATGCAACGGAGGCCGCCCCTGTGGCTGCGGGTCCAGAAAGGAACCCGCGAGGCGGCGCAATCCGAATTGAAAGCGGCAGACCTGAACCCCGAAGCATATCCCGCGCTGGAAAATGCCGTCAAAGTCACAACGGGCGCGGTCAACCTCTATACGCTGCCGGCGTACCGCGGCGGCGGAGTGGAGGTGCAGGACCTCGCCTCGCAGGCTGTCGGCGCAATCTGCGCGCCCGCCGCCGGCGAGCGCTGGTGGGATCCGTGCGCGGGAGGAGGCGGCAAGAGTCTCCTGCTGGCAAGCCTGATGCGCGGCAAGGGCACGGTCGTGGCGGGCGACATCCGTGAAAAGAAACTGGAGAGCCTGCGCCTGCGCGCGCGGCGCGGCGGGTTCTCCAATATCCAGACGCGGCTTTGGGACGGGAAGCGCCTGCCGGCCGATCGCGCCACGTTCGACGGGGTGCTGGCCGATGTTCCCTGCACCTGCTCGGGCACGTGGCGGCGCAACCCCGCGGCGCGCTGGAGCACGCGGCCGGGGGAAGTCGGCGAAATGGCATCAATCCAGGCGGAGATCCTGCGCGCCGCATCATCCGGCGTGAAGCCCGGCGGACGCCTTGTCTACTCCACCTGCTCCATGTTCTCCCGCGAAAACGAGGCGGTGGTCCGAGACTTCCTGCGCGACAACCCGCACTATGTCCTGGAGCCCTTTATCCATCCCCTGACGGGCGCAACCTGCCCCGGCACGCTTTCGATCTGGCCGTGGGAAGGTGATTGCGACGCCATGTTCGTCGCGCGCATGCGGAGGAGCGCAGCGCCGGTTTCGCCACAAAGAAAGCCCGCATAGAACTACATAACGCTTTGCGAAAGCGCGGGCCGTATGCCATACTGCGAACTCTTTTACTCGTTGCGGGAATGTCAACTTTCGAGGCTTTGAGGGGGTACTGCCATATGAAAGATATTCCGGTCGCTGATGTAAGGAACTTCGCGGTGATGGGCCACACGGGGAGCGGCAAGACCAGCTTGACCGACGCGCTGCTGTTCAAGCTCGGGCTGAACGATCGCTTGGGCGCCGTGGCGGCGGGCTCCAGCATGGCGGACTACACAGACGAGGAGAAGGATCACAAGATCACGATCTTCTCGAAACCGTTTTCGGCAACGTACAAGACGGAAGCGGGCAAGCCCCACGAACTCACCTGGATCGACACTCCCGGATACATGGACTTCTTCGGGCAGGTCATCGCCGCCAGCTACGCCACCGAAAGCTCGCTCATCGCGGTGGACGCCGTGGCGGGCGTGCAGGTCGGGACGCGCCGCGCCTGGAACCAGGCCACGGCCCGCAACCTGGCACGCGCGATCGTGGTGACCGGCCTGGATCGCGAGAATGCCGATTTTCAGCGGACGCTCTCACAGTTGCAGGAAGCCTTCGGCGGCGCCTGCGTACCGGTCGTCGTGCCCGCCCCTGGCAACGCGGCCGTGATGGACGTGCTCGCCGGCAAGAATGTGCCGGCCAACCTGGCGGACCAGGTTCAGGAGATGAAATCCGTCCTCATGGAGAAGGCGGCGGAAACGAACGACGTTCTGATTGAAAAGTTCCTGGGCGGGGAGGCCCTCACGGCCGAAGAGACGGCCAGGGGGCTGCGCGCAGGCGTGGCCAATGGCACGCTCGTGCCAGTCTTCGCGTGCATGCCGCTCAAGGGCATCGGAATCTCCGAGCTGCTGGAGGGCGTCGCGCGCCTCTTCCCCTCGCCTGCCGACAAGCCGGCCAAGGACGAAGCGGGCAAGTCCATCGCCACGGGCGCCGACAGCCCGTTCGTCGGCCAGGTCTGGCGCTCGGTGAACGATCCCTTCATTGGCCATCTCTCCTTCCTGCGCGTCCTCGGCGGCACCCTGTCGTGCGACTCGGAAATCATGAACTCCTCGAAGGGCCATAAGGAGCGCATCAGCGCCCTGCAGCTCGTCAACGGCAAGAAGGTCGAGCCCGTCCAGAAAGCCACTGCGGGCGACATCGTCGCCATTCCCAAGCTGAAGTTCACCGGAACAAGCGACACGCTGTGCTCCGCGAACCAGAAGGTCCTGTGCGCCCCCCTCGTGTTCCCCAAGCCGGTCACCTTCATGGCCGTGACGGCGAAGACCCAGGCCGATGAGGACAAGATCGGCACCGCGCTGGCGCGCGTCTGCGAGGAAGATCCGACCCTCAGCGTCGATCACAACAAGGAAACCAAGGAGATGGTGCTGCAGGGGTTCGGCGACATGCACATCGGCGTGGTGGTGAGCCTGATGAAGAGCCACAGCAAGGTCAACGTAGTCCTGAGCACGCCCAAGGTGCCCTACCGCGAGACGGTCACCGCGCTGGGGGAAGGCCATTACAAGCACAAGAAGCAGTCGGGCGGACGCGGCCAGTTCGGCGAAGTATACCTGCGCGTCAAGTCCAAGCCCGCTGACGACCCGGAATGGTTCGTGGACGATGTCGTGGGCGGCGTGATTCCGGGCAACTTCATCCCCGCCGTCCAAAAGGGCGTCGCCGAGGGCATGCTGGCGGGCGGACTGGCGGGCTACCCCGTGACCAACATCCAAGTCTCCGTCTACGACGGCTCTTACCACGAAGTGGATTCCTCGGAAATCTCGTTCAAGATCGCCGGGGCCCGCGCGCTGCGCGACGCCATGAGCAAGGCCCGGCCCGTGCTTCTGGAGCCGATCATGAGCGTGAAGGTAACTATTCCGGAGCAGTTCATTGGCGACATCACGGGCGACATCAACCACAAACGCGGCCGCATCATGGGTGTATCCAGCGAGAACCACATGCAGATCATTCAGGCGGAGATCCCCTATGCAGAACTCTTCAAGTACGCCGCGGAGCTGCGCAGCGTGACGGCCGGACAGGGCACATTTGAGATGGAATACAGCCGCTACGACAGCGTTCCATCCAACGTCGCACAGAAGGTAATCGCGGCCTCAGCGAAGGATAAGAAGCAGGAGGAAGAGGACTAGGACTTCATTTTTCGGGTAATGAAACGGAGGGAGTTGGAATGAGTGGGCATAGCAAGTGGAAGACGATCCAGCACAAGAAGGGCGCAGCTGACGCCAAGCGCGGCAAGATCTTCAGCAAGATGGCAAAGGAATTCATGGTGGTTGCCCGTGCGGGCGGCAGCGACCCGAACACCAACGCGGCGCTGCGCAACCTCATCCAGAAGGCCAAGAGCGTCAACATGCCGACCGACAACATTGATCGGGCGATCAAGAAGGGCGCCGGCGAACTCGAGGGCTCGGTCTTTCACGAGATCATGTACGAGGGCTACGCCGGGGGCGTCGCGTTCATCGTTATGGTCCTGACCGACAACAAAAACCGTTCCGCTGCGGAGATCCGCCATATATTCACCAAGCACAACTCCGATTTCGCCGGGCAGGGCTCCGTGCTGCGCGGCTTCACGCGCAAAGGCCAGATCTTTGTCGACGCCTCCGTGGTGGACGAAGACAAGCTGATGGCCCTTGTGCTGGAGGCCGGCGCGGAGGACATGCAGAACAATGACGGCCAGTACGAGATCCTGACCGACCCCTCCTCGTTCGCCGACGTGATGCAGGCCATGGAGAAGGCCGGTATTGCAACGCAGGGCGGCGAAGTGGCCATGGTGCCGCTCACCTACGTGCCCATCACGAACAAAGCCGTGGTCCAGTCCGTCCAACGGTTCGTCGCGGATCTTGAGGACCATGATGACGTGCAAAACGTGTACACCAACATGGACGTGGACGAAGCCACCATGAAGGAAATCCAGGGATAGCCCGGACGCTCGCCGCGGCGAAAGCGCCGGGCACGCGGCACCTCGTGACAGGCAAACCCACACGCATACTTGGCATCGACACATCCCTGCGCTCCACGGGGATCGGGGTGGTGGAGGCATGCGGGAACAGGCTGGCCGCGATCGAGTTCAGCGCGCTGCGCATGCCGCAGCGCGCGCCCTTGTCCGAGTGCCTGTCCAACCTGCTCCGGGGCATCGGAGAGATCCTTTCGCGCTGCGCCCCGGATGCGGTCGCCATCGAAGGCGCATTCTTCTGCAAGAACGCCGCCACGGCGATGATTCTCGGCCAGGCGCGCGGCGTGGCGATCGCGGCCTGCGCGGCACAGGCCGTGCCCGTCTATGAGTATGCGCCGCGGCGGGTAAAGCTGGCGGTCGTGGGCTTCGGCGGAGCAAGTAAGGAGCAGGTGCAGAAGATGGTCGCGTCGCTGCTCGCGCTGCGGGATGACCCGCAGGAAGACGCCGGCGACGCGCTGGCCCTGGCCATTTGCCACCTGCACAGCCGTACGGGATACGCGGCATTGGCACAGGCGCCTTTGTAGCGCTGGTGGAGCGCCACACACAGCTGGGGAGATCGGCCATGATCGCATTTGTGGAAGGGACGCTCGTCGAGAAACACCCCACGCGGGTGGTCGTTAACGTTCAGGGGCTCGGGTACGAGCTCTTCATCCCGCTGAGCAGCTACGACCGGTTGCCGCCGCTTGGTCAGACCGTGCATCTCCTTACCCACGAGCACATCCGCGAGGATGACCACCGCCTGTTCGGATTCATGACGGAGGCGGAGCGGCGCATGTTTCTGCTGCTCACGTCAATCAGCGGCATCGGCCCCAAGCTCGCGCTCTGCGCGCTGAGCGGCATGACCGTGCGCGAATTGAAGCGGGCCATCGTTGAGAACGACGTCAAGCGCCTGAGCTCCGTGTCCGGCATCGGGCGCAAGACGGGCGAGCGGATCATCGTCGAACTGCGGGACAAGCTCGACGCGGGCGAGGCGCTGGAAGCCGTAGCCGGCGCCGGCGAACAGGGCCAGAATGATGCCCGTCTGCGCGACGCCGCCATGGCGCTGATCGCGCTGGGCTACAAGCAGGACCAGGCGGCGAAGATGGTCCTCGACGTGCTGCATCGACATCCGGGCCAGGAGCTCACAGTGGAAGATATCATTAAGAAGTCGCTCGGCGGCTGAAGAGGGTCGCTCGCATGGCGGAACGCATGAAATCGGATATCAACCGGCCGGACCGGGAGCTCGATCTGAGCCTTCGACCGTCCAAGTTCCGCGACTTTGTCGGCCAGGCCAAAGTGCGAGAACGCCTCGAACTGGCCGTCGAGGCGGCGCGGCGGCGCGGCGAGGTGCTCGATCATGTGCTGCTCTCCGGCCCGCCCGGCCTCGGCAAGACCACCCTCGCCTTCATCCTCGCCGACGCGATGGGCGTGAACATCAAGGCGACCTCGGGGCCGGTGATTGACAAGCCCGGCGATCTCGCCGGCCTGCTCACCAGCATGGAGAAAGGCGACATCCTTTTCATCGACGAGATCCATCGCATTCAGAAGAGCGTGGAGGAGTATCTGTACGCCGCGATGGAGGCCTTCGTCATCGATATCATCATTGACCAGGGCCCCAACGCGCGATCGGTCCGGCTGGAGCTGCCCCACTTCACGCTGGTCGGCGCAACGACCCGAAGCGGGTTGCTCTCCGCGCCGCTGCGCTCGCGCTTCGGCCTCGCGAACCGGCTCGATTACTACGGCGTGGCGGACCTGCAATCGATCATTGAGCGCTCTGCGCGCATTCTCAATGCGGACGTCGAGGCAGGCGGCGCCAGCGAGATCGCCCGCCGCTCGCGCGGCACGCCGCGCATCGCGAACAACCTGCTGAAGCGCGTGCGCGACTATGCCCTCGTGCGCGCCGACAACCGCATTACGCAGGACGTGGCTGACAAGGCGCTTGAGATGCTCGACATCGACAAGCAGGGGCTCGACGAGATGGACAAACGGATCCTCGAAACCATCCTGCATAAATTCGGCGGGGGGCCCGTGGGACTCAGCTCCCTCGCCGTCTCGGTCGGCGAGGAGTCGGACACGATCGAGGAGGTGTACGAGCCGTACCTGATTCAGGAAGGCTACATGAAGCGCACGCCCAAGGGACGCGTCGTCACGGATCTCTGCTACCGCCGCTTCGGCCTCAAGCCCCCGGCCGGCCAGGGCGACATGCCACTTCTCTAATCAGGCCGCCGGTTCTGCGCGCATCTTCAAGACGCGCTCGATCTCGAGAATGAGGTGATCCGGATTGATTGGCTTCTCAAGCACACGGTCTACCGGGAGCCACTTCTCGTCCGGCACCAGGTCGACCGGAAGGCGCATGGCGCGCGTGGCGCCCGTGACGAGCAAGACGCCCATCCTCACAAGCTCAGGCAGCTCCGCAATCCGGCGCGCCACGTCAAGGCCCTCGGTGCTGGTGCGCATCATGACGTCCAGCACCATAAGGTCCGGGAGAATCCGCCGCGCAAGCTTCATGCCGTCATCCCCGTTGCACGCCGTGTGCACTTCGTACCCGCAGGCCTCCAGCAGGTCGCGGTTGGATTCGGAAAAAGCCGCGTCGTCATCCACGATAAGAATCTTCTTCGCCATGCTCATGCTTCCTGCGTCATTATAGAGGCTTCGCGATCGCCTCGCAACAGGAATAGCCGAGCAGAAACGAAGAAGCCCGGCCGCCGCTACGGCCTATTTCTTCGCATAGCCGTACTCGGAGAGAATGTTCGGAATGTCTTCAGCCTTTACATTTCCATACACCTTCTCGTCGACGACCACCACCGGCGCAAGGGCGCACGCGCCCAGGCACCGCGCGCATTCGAGCGAGAACTGCGCATCCTTCGTGGTCTGACCTTCCTGCACATGGAGCAGATCCTTCAGCCGGTCCAGCACCTTGCCCGCGCCCTTGACGAAACACGCGGTGCCCATGCACACCGTGATCCGGTGTTTCCCCTTCGGCTCAAAGCTGAAGAAGTGGTAGAAAGTCGCCACGCCCGTCACGCGCGCTGACGGGACTTGCATCCGCCAGGACACCTCATCCATGCACTCCTTCGGCAGGTATCCGAAATGCGTCTGCACTTTCTGCAGCACAGTGATCAGGTGACTCTCCGCGTGCTCCTTGGTCCGCGAGGACTCGATATGGGACACAATTTCAGCCGGCAGTTGAATCTTGGTTTCCGTCTTCATTTGACACCTTTCGGTTCCCGTGCGGCGTATGTAGTGTGCAGGAGTTCGTGCGACTTGTGGCTGTTCGGCTCGCCCAGGAACTCACGGTACAGCTCCTGGATCGCAGGACTCTCGTGCGACTTCCTCAACGTCTTGTTCGCGTCAATCGCGTACAGCGCCTTGGCGCGCGTCTTGATCAGGTTCGAATCCAGCACGTGCATGCCTTCGGGGGGATACGGTTGCCCGCCCCCGCCGACGCACCCGCCGGGGCAAGCCATCACCTCGATCAGGTGATACGTCTTCTTCTTCGCCAGCATGCGGTCGAACAGAATCTTGGCGTTGTTCAGCCCGTTCGACACGGCGACGTTGATCTTCGTGCCCTTGATGTCGATGGTGGCTTCCTTCAAGCCCTGCACACCGCGCACGCTCTTGAAGTCGAGGGAAGGACACTCTTCGCCGGTCACTTTCTCGTAGGCCGTGCGCAGCGCGGCCTCCATCGCGCCGCCGGTCGCGCCGAAAATGTCGGCCGCGCCGGACGAAACTCCGAGCGGGTTGTCGAACTCCCCGTCCGCCAGGTTCCGGAAGTCCACGCCCAGGCTCTTGGCGAGCCAGATGAACTCGCGCGTGGTCAGCACGGCGTCCGTGTAGGGCGCGCCCCAGGGCGCCTGAAGCTCCTTGCGGCTCGCCTCAAACTTCTTCGCCGTGCAGGGCATGATCGCGACTACGTAGATCTTCTTCGGATCGATTCCCAGCTTTGTGGCGTAGTGCGTCTTGATGATCGTCGACAGCATGCTCATCGGCGACTTGCACGTGGACGCGTTCGGGATCAGCTCTGGGTAGAACCGCTCCATGAACGTGATCCAGCCCGGAGAACATGAAGTGATCAGCGGCAGCTTCTGGCCTGTCGTCAGGCGCTGGATGAACTCGGCGGCCTCCTCAACGATGGTGAGGTCCGCGCTTACGTTTGTATCGAACACCCGGTCGAACCCCATGAGGCGGCAGGCCGTGACCATCTTGCCCGTCGTGGATGTGCCGGGCGGATAGCCGAAGCCCTCGCCCACCGCCGCGCGGATGGACGGCGCCGTCTGGACAACCACAAGAGTCTCGGGGTCTGCAAGCGCTGCAAGAACCTGGTCCGTGTCGTCATTCTCGATGAATGCCGCGGTCGGGCACACGTTGATGCACTGCCCGCAGTGGATGCAGACGGACTCGTTCATGTCGCCGTCGTGCGCGGGGGCCACCACGTTGTGAAATCCGCGGTGCTGCTGGCAGAGGTTGCTCACGCCCTGCACCTCCTCGCATACTCGCACGCAGCGGCCGCACAGGATGCACTTTTCCGGGTCGCGAATCACAGCGGGCGACGACTCGTCGCGGGCGTAGCGCTTGCGCTCGCCCGCATAGAGGCGCTCGCGCACGCCAAGATTGTAGGCCAGGTTCTGCAGTTCGCAGTTCCCGTCGCGCGTGCAGGTCTGGCAGTCTTGCGGGTGGTTGTCGAGCAGCAACTCGACAATGTCGCGCCGCAGAAGCCGCAGGCTTGGGGAGGAGGTCTTGATCTTCATCCCTTCCGCCACCGGAAACGCGCACGATGCCACCGGATTGCGCTGGCCTTCCACCTCCACAATGCAGATGCGGCACGCGCCCGCAAGGCTCAGGTGCGGGTGATAGCAAAGCCGCGGAATGCGGATCCCGATCGCGTCCGCCGCCTGCATGATATTCATGCCCTCGGCGGCCTCGGTCTCCACCCCGTCGATCGTCAATTTCACTTTCTTCTCGTTCATGGCTTACTTTCTCTTCACAGCGTCGAATTTACACACTTCGTAGCACCGTCCGCACTGGATGCAGCGCGTCTGATCAATCGCATGGATCTTGCGAGGGGCGCCCAGAATGCACGGCACCGGGCAATCGCGCTTGCAGGCGCCACAGCCCACGCACTTTACGGGATCGACCATATACGTGATCAGCTTGCGGCAGACCTTCGCCGGGCAGCGCTTCTGCTTGATATGCGCGTCATACTCTGACCGGAAGTGCTTGATCGTGCTGATCACCGGATTCGGCGCCGCCTGGCCAAGCC
>CAYRKB010000097.1:0-17090 GCA_964424705.1 uncultured Victivallales bacterium | reverse complement strand
TTTTTCCAACCACTCTACATCAACGGCTTACAGCGTCAGAAGAAAGGACCCTGGGCCGCATGATGCCACCCGGCGGTTTTGGTTGAATCGTGCGCAGAAATCCAGTAAGGATGCTGCGATGTACGGAAAATTGTGTCCCTTCCGCACGATCATGAAGCGCGACGGCAGCGTCGTCGCGTACGACCGCGGGCGGATCGCCAACGCCATTCTCAAGGCCACCGCATCACAGGGCCAGGCCGACCCGAAGCTTGCCCGGCGCATGGCGGAGCGGGTCGAGGCCTCGCTGGGCAGCATGTACGGCGCGGAAAGGATGCCCAGCGTGGAGGATATCCAGGACGTCGTGGAGACCGTCCTGATGGAGCACAAGCTCACCAAGCTTGCGCGCGCCTACATCATCTACCGCCACCAGCGCGCCATGGCCCGCGCCGCGCGCGCATACGCCTTCGAGATAACCGACAACATACCCTATAAGAAGATCTACGAAGTGCTGCGCTGGAACATGGATCATGGCTGCGACTCCGTCGCCGCGCTGAACCGCATCATCGCGCGCGGCGGGTTCCCCGGCCTCGTGCGCGACGCGGACCAGCGCTACCACGAAGAGGTCGGCATGGCGGCCGGCATGATCCTCCAGGCCGTGGACAGGATCCGGGTCGTGATCGTCGCCGGCCCCTCCTCTTCCGGCAAGACCACCACCACCATCAAGGTCAGCGAGGCGCTGGCCCGCGCCGGCGTCTCGTTCAAAGCCATCAACATCGACCACTACTTCTTTGATCTTGAAAAACATCCCCGCGACGAGTTCGGCGACTACGACTACGAGGCACCCGAGGCGCTCGACCTGGAATTGATCAACCGGCACCTCGCGGCCCTTCTTGACGGCAAGACGGTGCGCACGCCCCACTACGACTTCAAGACAGGCAAGCGCACGCTGAACGTGCACGAATTCAGCCTCAAGAAGAATGAGATCCTTCTGATCGACAGCCTGCACGGGCTGTATGACGCCATGACGAGCAGCATCCCCGCCGGGAACAAGTTCAAGCTCTTCATCGAAACCCTGGGGCAGGTGCGCGGCGAAGATGGCAACTTCATGCGATGGGCCGACAACCGCCTGCTGCGGCGGATGATCCGCGACCGCGAACAGCGCAACCTCAAGCCCCTGCAGACGCTCACGCACTGGCACTACGTGCGGCGCAGCGAGCTGCGCAACATCATCCCGTTCATCAAGAACACGGACTTCATTGTAAACAGCGCCCTGCCCTACGAGCTGCCGCTGCTCAAGAGCAAGCTCTTCCGCTATGTCAAGGCCGTCATCGACCAGTACAAGGACGATCCCAGGCGGCTGGACGCGCACATTCGCGCCAACCGAGTCTTCGCGCTGCTGGACCCGCTGCGCGCCGTCCGGGACGACTCGTGCGTACCCGCCGGATCGCTCGTGCGGGAGTTCATCGGCGGAAGCTGCTATACGTACTGACGGAGTGCCGCAATGCGGAACGCGAATCAGGTCGGAGATACAGTGAGACAGGAAAGCGAACCCGCTCCCCTGTCGGCTCCCGACGCACCCTCTATAGCGGCGGAGCCTGGTGACGTCCGCATCTCGACTGAGTTCCGTGAGGCCCTGCAGAACACCCTCAGGACAAAGAAGAAGGCGAAGCCGGCCGCCAAACGCGAGAAGTTCGACATCCAGCTGGATCGCCACGAGGCGAAATACGTCATCCCTCCGCGCATGGTGGCGGAAATCCGCGACTTCATTCGCCCGTTCTGCGAGCGCGATCCCTACGGCATCGGGAACCCGCCGGAATACGTCATCACGACGCTGCAACTCGACAACGAGGAATACTCCCTGCATCGCGCCAGGGAACGCGAGGTAACGGCCCGGTTCAAGCTGCGCAGCCGCATCTACGGGACCCCCGGCGACTCCCCGGTCTTTCTCGAGATAAAGAAGAAGATCCGCGGCTCGATCATAAAGACCAGGGCCAAGGTCCCCTTTGAAGCCTGGGGCGAAGAGTTGATACGCAGCGTGAAGCTCACTCTGCCGTTCAAGTCACGAAAGGAGGAAGCCGCTTTTCTGGAGTTCGTGCGACTGACCAGGGAGATCGGGGCCGCGCCAAAGGTGCTGATCCGCTACATCCGGGAATCGTACTTCGGCACGAACGACAGCTATGCACGCGTCACTTTTGATCGCCAGCTGCAGTACCAGCCGACAGACTCCTGGACGTCCTGGGGCCGCGGCGGGACCTGGATGCCGATTGACACCCCGCTGACGCAGAACAAGTCGCAGACGTTCTCGGGCGTTGTGCTCGAGCTGAAAACCCTTAGCGACGCCCCGCAGTGGATGATCGACCTTGTGCGTTATTTCCACCTTGAACGCACCGGGCACTGCAAGTACTCTAACGCGATATGGCAAGAAGGGCTGTTCTCGGGCGAGCCCGAGCCGCCGATCTACGAGGACTCCTTGCTGCAGTGGTAGAAACGAACTGCCTTGAAAAGGATGTTGCCGCATGGATGAGTTTCTGACGGCTTTCGGATCGGCGCGCGTCCTTGGCGCAGAACAAATCCTTCTGGCCCTTATTCTTAGCTTTGTTCTGTCGTTCATCATCGCCAACGTGTACCGCTTGACGTTCCAGGGGCTTTCCTACTCCCGGTCCTTCGTCCATACGCAGGTGCTGGGCGCGATGATCGTCAGCATGCTGATCCTGGCCATCGGCAACAACCTGGCCCGCGGCCTGGGCATCCTCGGCACCCTGGCCATCATCCGCTTCCGCACGCCGATCCGCGATTCCCGCGACATGATGTTCCTCTTCGCCTGCTTCGGCATCGGCATCGCCTGCGGCGCCGCCACGTTCAACGTGGCTATTGTCGGAACGCTGACCATCGGGGCGGCGGCGCTGATCCTGCACTGGTCCCCCTTCGCCTCGCGCCGCGAGTATGAGGGCATGCTCCGATTCTTGCTGCCGCACGAGTCGAAATCAGAGCTGGCGGCGCAGCAGGTGCTGAAGAACTGCTGCTCCTCCTTCAACCTCATCGCCATGCGGGAGGCAGCCCAGGGCGAGCTCATCGAATATGCCTATCACGTGCGGCTGATCGACCCATCGTACCAGGTAGAGCTTGTGGAGCAGCTGAACGGGGTCACGCAGCTTGAGAATCCGAGCCTGCTGATGCATCGCACCACCGTCGAATTGTAAGGATCCGGCCTTGATACAGGAAAAGACATACAGCGCGCCCCGCCCCCGCCAGCCCCTGCGCATCTGGCTGCAGCGCCGCCTGAGGAGCTGGCCCGCGCTGCTCTGGCTCGGGTTGGTGCTCTTCGCCATTGTGCTCTACCAGCGCAGCGCGGAGTTCGGGCACATCGTCGGCGTCGTGGAGTCGATCGACGAGCCGGTCGCGCCGCTCGAAACCGCCCGTCTTAGCGCGATCAGCGTGGCGCTCGGGCAGCGCGTCAAGGCGGGTCAGGAACTTGCCAGGATGGATACGGCCGGCATCGATGACGAACTCGCCATCAGCCGTGCCGAATTGCAGGAAGCCGAAGAGACGATCACCGGCTACCAGCAGAATGTCCTCCAGATGGTCGCACAGGCGGAGCGCACGCTGCGCGAGGCGGACACCGCCTATCAGTCCGAAGTGATCCGGCAGGCCAGCCAGGCCGCAGAACTGAAGACCCTGAAGGATGAACAGCAGCGACGGGCAGACCTGTTCAAGCGGCAGCTCATCAGCGAACGAGATGTCTATGAGCTTCGCCCGCAGATTTCCGCGCTTGAGCAGGAAGTCATCGCCGGGCCCAAGCTGATTACGACCTACGAACAGCCCGTCAGGGCGGCGCGAAAACAGGTCGCCGAAATGCGGGAATGGCTTCGCGTGGAAACGGGCGCGAGCATCTCTGACGCGATTCGCGCCAAGATGAAGGCCCGCAGAACGATCTTTGACGCAACCATGACCATGCTCGAAAACCGCGCCAAGACCTACACGCTGCGCGCTGCTCGGGACGGCGTGGTGTCCCAGGTTCTCCTGATACCGGGGAACGTCGTCAACGCGGGCACCCCTGTTCTCACTCTCGTTTCCGAGAACCCGCAAAACGTAATCGGCTTTCTTCCCGAAATCCACATCGAGGATCTGCCCGTCAGCCGCAAGGTGGTGGTCTGGCGCTCCAGGGACTCGGCAAAGAAGGTTCCAGCCGAGGTTACATCCGTTGCGCCGGATGTGCGCGCACTTCCCGCCCGCATCAGCCCGATGGGAAACCAGACGATACGCGGGCGACGCGTAGTGCTTGTGCTCCTGGGAGAACACGACTTCATCCCGGGGGAAACGGTCGAGATCAGCCTGACGCCCGTTTCGCTCAAGGATATGTTTGCCCAGCTGTTAAAATGGCATCCGTTCTGATCGGAGTTCGCTCATGAGCCTGGCCCCTATCTTCGGCTGCAAATTGCCGGCGCGAATCTGCGCAACAGGCTGCCTTTCCCTGTTGTGGTGTCTGGCAGGCGCAACCCCGCTTCTTGCCGAGGGCGCGGATGCCCCGGTGACGGCCACGCAACAGGTATCCACCGTGACCCTGCAGAACGCGATCGAACGAGCGCTGGCGAACGACTCCGACATCGCCATTCTGGGCGCCACGGTGGCCTCGGCGAAAGAGCAGGTACTCGCCGCAAGAGACCGGCGCAACCCGGAGCTGAGCCTCTCCTACGGAGAGGGCTCAGGCGACGAAACACGGCTCCGCGCGGGAACACAGAGCTTTCCAACGAACGGCGTCTCGACAGTAGACAAGACCAGCGAAAGCCTCGGCGCCGTACAAAGCGAGGACGCCATGTTTCGCGTCGGCGTCCGGCTGTTTCCCGCCAACCCGTGGGAGCGGGCAGCAGGTGTTTCCGCCATGACCGCCGAGCTGCGGGCGGCAGAAGCCGACTTGGCGGCTGCGCAGTGGGCCGTAACCGTTGCCGTCCGCCAGCAGGCGGCCGAACTGAATTACCTGGAAAAGGATTTCGCCCTGCTGGTTGAAGCGGTCCGGCTCCGTCACGAAGTCCTCCAGACCGTCAAGGAGCGCGCCGCGCAGGGACAAATCACCATTACGGACCTGATGGTCGCCTCGCGCCGCTACCTCACAGCCATCTCCGACCGCGACCAGGGCCTGCGCAGGCAGCAGGAAACGCGGCGGGCACTGGGCTCCGCCCTCAACCTTCCGGCGGCAGGTCTTTCGATCCGGGACATCCCCATGACGACGATACCCTCCACAAACCTTCAAGCGGAAATCTGGGAGCAGAAGGCCATGGAGAGCCGCGCAGAACTCCGCGCGTTGTCATGGCGAACCGCCGCCGCCAAAGCGGTTTTCCGCAAGACGCGTTCCGCCAACATCCCGTGGTTCAGGAGTATTGAAGCGATGTACGGCTGGAGCCGCCAAGACACCACGGGCGCCCAGTCGGGCTCCGAACTGGGCGTGCTGCCCGGCGATCTGCAGAACGTCCGCACGGATATCAACGACTCGAGCAACGACCAAGAATGGCGAATCGACGCGGCGATTACCATTCCGATCTTTGCCTGGGCCAACCATGAAGACAAGGCAATGTGGGCCGAGTTCAAGAGGGCGGCTTTAACAGAGACCGAGGCAATCAAGAAGGCGGCGCGCGAAATCAGGGACGCGCTGACCCAGTGGCAGGCCATGCAGTCCGAATGGCAGCGTTACCTCAGGGAGATCGATCCGATCGTCCGGCAGATGCAGGAATCCGTCGATGGGTTCGGGGAAGAATCATCGCTGACGCCGGAAGAGATCTTTGAAGTCAAACTGCAGGTCATCGAGGCGCGCCGCGCCAAGCTTCGCACGGCCTTTGACTATCAAGTCGCCGCGCTCAACCTTGAAAGTGTGCTGGGCACCCCGCTGTCCAACGCATTTTAGCCTCACGGCCCCAGCCCCAGATCCTTGAGGAATGCGGCCAGAGGCGTCTGCATGGCAGGTCTCTTCAGCGCGTACAGCAGGTTGGTCTTCACAAACTCCAGCGGATTGCCGATATCGTGCCGTCGCCCTTCGAACCGGAGCCCGTACATCGCCCGCTGCCGCACCAGCGCCCGCATCGCGTCGGTTAGTTGAACTTCGTTGTTCTTGCCGCGCGGGGTCTCCCGCAGATGCTCGAAGATGTCCGGTGTGAGAATGTACCGCCCGGCGATCGCCAGGTTGGATGGCGCCTGGTCCGGCGCGGGTTTCTCAATGAGATCGGAAACGCGATAAAGCCGGTTTGACGTCTCTTCACCCGCAATGACCCCGTAGCGCCCGACGTTGCCGCGGTCGACAGCCTCCAAAGCCACGACAGGCGCCTGCTGTCGCTCGAAGATACGGATCATCTGCTTCGTGACGGGCTCCGGCGAGTCGATCAGCGTGTCGCCCAGCAACACCGCAAACGGCTCGTCGCCGACATGGCATCGGCCGCAGAGCACGGCATCCCCCAGCCCCTTCAGCTCCTTCTGCCAGATAAAGTGAATGTTCGCGAGGTCCGAGATACGGCGTATGAGCTCAAGCTCGTCGATCCTGCCCTTCTCTTCCAGCGCGTTCTCCAGTTCAACGTTCCGATCAAAGTGCTCCTCAATCGCGCGCTTGCCCTTGCCGATGACCATGAGGATGTCGGTGATGCCGGAGGCGACGGCTTCCTCGACCACATACTGGATCACGGGCTTGTCAACGATGACCAGCATCTCCTTGGGCTGCGCCTTGGTCGCGGGCAGGAAGCGCGTGCCCAATCCGGCCGCAGGAATTATGGCTTTGCGAATCACAGGTCTCCTCCGATAGCCGGGGCGATGACCGGCTTCATCACCTTCGCGTTCAGCGTCGACAGCGCGCTCACCAGGCTCGCGTACATCGCCTCGCCCTCATACGTGCCGACAATGGCGCCCCCTGATCCGGTGAACTTCGCGCTCGCCCCCACCGAGCGCGCCGCTTCGACCATCCGGCGATTTCCGTCGCTGATCCGGCACACCGCCGCGCGCCTGTCAAAATTGGCATCCATCAGGCGGGCGATCCTCGCGCGGTCCCGCTTGAGCAGGGCGTCGCGCATCTGGTCCGTAATCGATTTCCAGAACTCGATGGCCTCCCGCACGTCCGAGTCGCCGCGCTCGAAGCGTTCGCGCAGGTCGTTGTGCAGCACCTCGGAACCCTCGGAAAGATCCGCGCGGTAGGCGACGTAGACGGGCGGCAGGAGCCCCGCGTCGAGCTCCTCGTACCGGCCGGCGCCCTGCGCCTTCATGAGCTTCTCGTCGAAATCCATGTAGACAAGCCCCTGATACACCTGCGCCACCCGGTCCTGCAGCCCCGCCGCAATTCCAAGCTCATTCTTCTCCACGGACAGAATGAGGCCCGCCTGGACCGGCTTCGGGATGATGACGCCGTAGAACGCCATCAGCGCACGCAGGCAGGCCGCAATGATCGCGCTCGACCCGGCAAGCCCCACCTGATGCGGAATGTCGGAAGCGTACCGGATCGTGAAGTTGCGGTCGTGATGAGCGACGCCCTGCTGGTGGCAATAATCGTGGAAGCGCTTGATCGTCGCCTTGAGCAGCCGAATGCCCCCGTAGTATCCGAAGAGTTGAACGTCCTGCGCCAACGCATCCATGCTCGGAAAGCGGGAGTAGTCCCGCGTATTGGGCAGGATCTCCAGTTCGGAAGATTCGCACAGGTTCACTTCCGCACAGAAATTCGTGAAAGCGAAAGATATCGTCTTCCCGTAGTACCCGTCGGAAGGGTTGCCTATGAATCCTGCACGGGGATAAGCAAGTCCGCGAATCAGCATGCCGTGAACGCCTCCTTTTACCTGCGCCTGCGCTACTTGAGCGACATCAGCCATGCCTGAACGTTACCGGCGTCCGGATCCTGAGGCGCCAGCTCTATGAAGCGCTGGTAGTGCCGTCTCGCCTTGGCACGGTTATGCAGGCTCTCCTCGTAGAGAATTCCAAGGTTGTAGTGGGTGCCCGCATCGTCAGGATCAATGGCCAGAACTTTGAGGAATTCCTGCTCGGCCCGGCGGTGCTGGCCGCACACCTTATACACGCAGCCCATGTTGTAGAGCGCGGCAATCCTTTCGCGGCGATTCTGCAATTTCAGCGCACGCACTTCCCCGGTCAGGCGCTCGATTTCAGCCAGCGCTGCCGGAAGACCGGAGAATCCCGTCGTCGCCCCGGCAGCGTCGTCCAATGCGGGCGGAGAAGACGCCGGATGAGACTCAACCACGACGACAGAAACAGGCACGCTGGGCGGTGGAGAAGGCAATTCCGGAGGCCTGATCTCAGCCTTGGCGGGCGCAGGCGTAGGCACGAGCTCTGGAGTCGGAAGTCCCTGCGGATCAGTGGTCTCCGCCACGTCAGGCTCGGGCGCCGGAGGTGGAAGATCCTGCGGATCGGATACCGACTCCATGTCGGATTCAGGCACCGGATCAGGCGCGGTGAGCGCGGGTTCTTTGTCCGCCTCCAGGATTGGGATCGCCGAGGCTGCCACATCCTCCAACTGCATGAGCTCTTCGTCTTCATCCGCTCGGACGAAGTCCGACGTGAATATGAAAGCCAGTGCCAGA
This sequence comes from uncultured Victivallales bacterium, assembly GCA_964424705.1. Classification (GTDB taxonomy): domain Bacteria; phylum Verrucomicrobiota; class Kiritimatiellia; order UBA8416; family CAYRKB01; genus CAYRKB01. The sequence goes on along the minus strand of CAYRKB010000097.1, from coordinate 8,556 downwards.
ACTGCAGCCGCCATTACGCTTCCCGCACGCGCCGCCACGCCGCCTACCCCCCGCTTTGCAGCCTGCATATTGTCATTCCTTAGTTTGACGAACCAGACGCTGGTCGGCCGCTCCCCTCAGTGACAAACGCGTCAAACATGCCGCGCGCGCCAGCATGTGTCGAGCTAATTTGGATTATGCATGCAGGCCTCTCGAAGGCAAGCAGTTCGTGCCGGAACCATCGTACATCCAGGCGCTGGCGGAGCTAATGGCGCGTTGACTCTCCACCTGTTTCCGGGTAACATCTTGCCAGGCAGTGAGACGAATGTGAGAAGGGCGGCACTTGTGAAGATGGACTGTACACGCGGGCCCTCTTTGGGGAGTTTGGGTAAAGCCTTTCAGGCAGCCGCCCTGATTCCCGTGCTGGCCCTCCTGTTCGGCCTGTCGGCACCCGCACGCGGGGAACTCGTCATCAGCGAGCTCATGTACCATACGTACGAGCCGTGGCCAGCCAGCCAGCCCACCAAGACCACGAACAACTCGGAATACGTCGAGATTTATAACGCTGGTACGACAACCGCGGTCCTCACCGAATACCGTTTCGACAGCGGCATCACGTTTGACTTCCCGGCGGGATCGACCCTTGCAACCGGAGCCTATCTCGTCGTGTGCGGCAATCGTGTCGGCTTCACGAATTGGTATCCCGCCGTATCAAACTATGTCGGTGAGTTCTCGGGGAGCCTGAATAACGGCGGCGAGCGGGTGACGCTTTCGCGCCTCGTCGGCGGCACGTGGGTGACTGCCGATACGATCAAGTACTACGGCTTTGGCCGTTCCGACGGAGAGGGACCCTCGCTGGAGTTGGTCAACCCCGGCCTGGCGCGGCTGGATGACCAGTTCACCGGCGATTGGGCGGCCTCCACATCAACCAACGGAACGCCTGGGCGAACGAACAGCGTGTACGCATTCTCCTTGCCGCCGGTGGTAGGCGATGTACAGCATAACCCACCCCTTCCACCCGCAGGTTCAAGCGTCACGATTACCGCGCGGGTGGCCGGGCGGGATAACGACCTAATGACGGCGGTTCGGGTGTTGTACCGCGAGAACTCAGGGGCATGGACAAACACGCCAATGAATGACGCCGGCACAGACGGCGACGCCGTCGCCAGCAACGGGATCTATACCGTCGTGCTTCCGCCCTACGGCCGGCCCACCTATACGAACGGCGCCGTGATCGAATTCCAAATCGCCGCGACAAACACACTCGGCTCCCGCACTTTCCCAATCACGAACACGGCTGACAACGCGCCTGGTCCCTATTCCTACTTCTTTTGCGTCGGAGAGGATACTGACTTCAACGGCGAATATGTGACGTACCACATCGTGCTTAGCGAGGCGAATAAGGCATCCCTTTGGAGCCAAGGCAACGAACTCATCGTATATCCGGCAATCGACGGCACACTCATCACGTCCGACGGGGAAATCTACTACAACTGCGCGTTTCTTCAGCGAGGGAGCACACGCCTTTTTCCGTATGGGTACGCAGTCGAACTGCCGGCGGGCAGGACTCTCGCCGGATACCAGAAGATCGACTTCAACTTTCAGCGGCATTTCAACAACTACCTCGGCATGAAGATCACTGCGGCGGCAGGCGTTCCCGCGTCCCGCGTGAAGCTGATGCGCCTGTGGATGAACGAGTCTCTACTGCAGCCTGTCGACGTGGGGCAGAGAATGTACCTTCGCGTGGAAAGGCCTATTGACGTCATGAAGCGCATGTACCCCGACGATGACGGCAATCTCTACAAGGTGGATGCCGGCGCTTACCACGGAACGTTGACCACTTTGAGCCCTCTGTCGGCGTACCAGTCACAATACGGGTGCAACACCGGAAACCCCTACACGGTGTGGCAAGATCTGTCGAATCTCACGTGGGCCATCAATCTGCCGCCATCTTCTAACCTCGCCTCCGTGATCACGAACTACGTAAAGGACCCTCGGGCATGGGCAGGACTGTTTGCGGTAAACACAGCGCTCAACAACAGCGAGATGGGATTCCTTGCTCCGGCAGCATTCTCGGCCGATGAACTACGCATCTACGGTGATCGCAAGGGGCAGTTCACGTGGATGCCATGGGACTACAGCGACGTGCTCTTGGTGGGAGATGGCGGCACGCCGTCCACGGCTTGGAACTATGCTGGTTCGGCGACGGAGAGGAACTTCCTTTTCAACCCCCCTATGATTTCCTTCTACGCGGGCGTTCTGTTGGACGTGCTGAACAACATCATGGCCCCGACAAACATGAACGCAATGATCGACGAGTTGGGAACCGCCGCAACCAGTCTGGGCACAGACTGGCGGTACACTTACACGAACAATGTCCGCATTTTGCGAGACATTCTCCTGGCCGACATAAAGACCAACTTCACAATCACCGTGAATGGCGCTGCCGTGACGTCGGACTTTGTCGTCGTATCCGTCACAAACCAGCCCGAAACGACGGTGGTGACGACCAATCAGACCCCGACCAATGTGTGGATTGATCTCGGCTGGCACCTATTCTCTGGCTTCTCGAATGAGTATGTGACCCTCACTCGAAATGTGACGACGTCGGGGCTGACAACGGCTCACTCCATGCAGCTATCCAACAGCCTCACATCATTCGCTATCGGCACTTCCAACCTGAAATACACGAATTCAGCTGGATGGACCCCTAGCGGGGCATCGCGTTACACATCAACGAAAGGGGCATTCGCGTCTTGGAATGTCACGCCTGCAACGGCGGGAGTTTATAAAGTGTACGCGTTCAATGTGATGACGAATGCCGACACGAACGCCGAGTATCGCATCATCCCCATGAGAGCAAGGCTATCCCTGCACCTGACCGGCACGGCCTCACAGGGCTACACAACGCGGGTGCTGGTGAACGGGTCTGATTGCACGTGGGCGACGAGCAACGCGACCTGGAGCACGACCAACGACTTGATTTCGACGAACGCAGCCCTGCCCGTCACAGTCCAGGCGCTGGACGCTGAGGGCAACGTGCTGCAGAGCCGCTCCTTCACCGTCGTGGCAGAGAGAACACCGGTCTCAAAGACCGGCACTATTTCGACAAACACAGAGTGGTCCGGAGTCAAAGGGTCGCTGAGCGTAACAGGGGATGTCACGATCGCGAGCAACGTCACGCTGTCCGTGGCATCGAACACCACGGTGGTCTTTGAACCCGGGGGCCGGCTGATCGTCAACGGCACGTTGGATGTGCGTGGCACAAGCGCCTATCCAGTATTGTTCTCTGCGCGCAACATCGATTCGCCGTGGTCGATCGAAGCGTCGGGGGCGTCCGGCGCTGTGACCGTCGCCTACGCCAGGATGGTCGGCGGGCGTATCACGGCGGCAGCGGGCGCCGCCGTGACGCTGCAGGATTGCTCCCTCGAAGCCTACGCGGGCACCAACGGTATCATCAACTGCAACAGCGCGGGGACGACCTACCTGCTGCGCTGCGCCGTGACCAACTACGGCACCACGATCTTCCAGGGCACACCTACCACGATCGAGGATTGTCTGTTCCGGGGGATTGGAGTTCGCGGCATCGATCTCAGGGGGCCAACCACCAGCGCCACTGTCCAGCGGTCAACCGTCGAGATCTCCTCCGCCGCAGGGGTGGACGGGATTCGCTTTACGGGTTGCACAGTGGGACTGGTCAGCAACTGTATGGTGGACACGCTCTCGGGCACCGGCTTGGTCGTGAGTTCCTCCGCCCCCATCATTGACGGTGCCCTGATGTATGACGTCTACGCCGGCGTGGCCGGCGCTACGTCATCGCTGCGCCGCTCAACGATCACAGGCTCCACCGTGGGCCTTCGCAACGTGTCGGCGGCACCCCAGGACTGCATCATCTGGGACAATGTGGCATCCACCAACGGTGGGCCTGCGACCGCCTCGTACTGCGACATTGGGCTGGCTGGGACCAACCTGTACCCGGGCGCCGCCAACCTAAACCGGACTCCCTTCTTCCGGGATACCCCCGAACATGACTTCCGCCTGCTCACCAACTCGCCCTGCCTGACGTCGGGATCAGGCGCCGGCTCCATGGGCGCTGTGTTCCCTGCGGGGGCAACCCCCGCCGCGCCTGACGGGTTGAACATCTCAGGCGTCTCCACATCGTCCGCGTCGTTGAATTGGACGAATCGCAGCACCAGCGAACAGTGGATTGAAGTCCAGGCATCGGCGGACGGAACCGCGTGGTGGAGCGCCACCAATGTGCCAGCCAACACCACGAACTGCACGGTTACCGGATTGGTGTCGGGCAGCCCCTATGTGTTCCGTGTGCGCGCCGCGCACGCGCGCGGAGCGTCGCTCTTCTCCGATGAAGTTGCCACGAACACGGTTGTCGGCACAACCCTGCAGAGGCTTCGCGACGGACTGCGCATCACGGAGCTCATGTACAATCCGCCCGATCCAACAAGCGGCCCCTACGTAAGCGAGAATTTCGAATTCATCGAGCTCCAGAACATCGGCGGCTTCAGCCTGGACTTGTCCGGGCTCTACTTCAGCACCGGCGTTTCCTTCGTGTTTACCAACGGCACAACGCTCAGCGCAGGAACCAACATGCTGCTGGTGCAGAACAGCGACGCTTTTACAAGCCGTTACCATGTGCCGTATCACGGGGTCTACACGGGCAAGTTGGACGACGGAGGCGAGACCCTTCGCATCAAGGACGCGCTGGCAAATACCGTTCTTGAGATCACGTACGACGACAGCAGCGACGTCCGCTGGTATCCCAGCACGGACGGCGGAGGGTATTCCCTGGTCCTCGCAAGCACGAACAGCGACCCAAGCAAGCCCGAGTCGTGGCGCGCCAGTACCGCGACGAACGGCTCGCCGGGCGTAGCCGATCCGCCGCCTTCCTACGGAACGATCGTCATCAACGAAGTGCTCAGCCACCAGGACAAAGATAACCCGGGCGACTGGATCGAACTGTACAACGCGGGCACAGGGAACGTGGACATCAGCTACTGGTTCTTGAGCGACAACGGCACGGTTCTTACGAACTTCCAGATCGCGGGAGGACAGCCCTTGATGGCCCCGGGCAGCTACCGCAGATTCACGGAATTCTCCAATTTCGGCACGAATGTGCTTGGCGCTAACGGGTTCGGCCTGAGCGAGTTGGGAGACAGCGTGTACCTGTCCTCCGCGGACAGTAGCAACCATTTGACGGGCTTCCGCACGTTTGTAGCGTTCGGAGCCGCAGAGAATTCTGTTACGTTCGGACGCCACAAGCGTAGTGACGACGTCTATGATTTCACAGCCATGAGTTCCACCACGCCGACGAATGCGAACGCCTACCCGAAGGTGGGGCCTGTGGTGATCAATGAAATCAATTACAACCCGTTTGCGGGCGGCAAAGAGTTCGTTGAAATCATGAACATCACCGGAAGCTCCGTGCCCTTGTTTGATAGCGCCCATCCCGCCAACGCGTGGCACTTTGACGGGGCCATGGAATACGTATTCCCTCCGTATACATGGCTTAAGGCAGGCGAAATAGCACTCGTCGTATCTGTCGATCCAGCCGAGTTCCGCGCAACGTCCGGCGTAACCAACCTTTCCGTGCAGATCTTCGGGCCTTTCAATGGCGCCCTGGCGAACAGCGGAGAGACGGTGAAACTCTATAAGCCCAACCCTCCGGAGCTTGACGGGTTTGTGCCCTATGTGCTGGCAGATCGCGTCCAGTACAGCGATGCCTCCCCATGGCCTGTTCTGGCCGACAACGGCGGAGCCTCTCTGGAGCGAGTTTCCCCGTCCGCCTATGGAAACGATCCGACCAACTGGGTTGCCTCTACGTTGGGAGGAACGCCCGGTGCTCTGAACAATACGAACCGGATGCCGTACATATCGTTCCGGGTGCCAAACGGCTCGGGATACGAGACAAATACAACAGTGCCCGTGGAGATTTCCCTGTACCCCTCCTCCGCGACAACGGTGACGGTGCAATGCGCAGTACTCAGCGGGACTGCTACGCGCAACGACGATTACACGTTTACGGATGGCACGCTCGTCTTCTGGCCTTACGAGACGGCCAAGATCGTCTCCCTGGCCATTCTAGACGACTCGAATACAAACGGAGAGCCCGACGAAACGGTGGTGATCGGTCTTTCAGCCCTTTCGAGCAACGCTGCACTGGGCGGCACGAGGCAGTTCGCCTACACGATCGTCGACACGGACGCCACCAATCTTCCGCCGCCCACAATCAGCCCCGCCGGCACGAACTACTTTACCAACTCCGTGAGCGTCACCATGTCCAATTCGACGCCCTTCAGCGTCATCCGCTACACCGTGGACGGCTCGCGGCCGACCGATCAGTCGACGCTCTACGAGAGGCCCTTCGCTCAGACCTTTGGAGCGCGGATAACGGCGCGCACATTCCTTGGGTCCTTCGACTCAGGCGGCACTACGAACGCGCTGTTCATTGCACGCACTCCGCCTCTGGGCTGGAGCGAGCAGTCTTTCTTCCTCAAAACGTTAGCCTATGGCTTCGGGACCATTTCGGGCGGCAACAGGTATTTCACCGCAGGCTCCAGTGCAACCGCCGTCGCAACGCCGGACGCTTTCTCACAGTTCTCGGGATGGACGGGCGATACGAACGGCGCACCATCGACGAGCACAAACGTTTTCACCGTGCTGATCGATTCGAATCGCGAGGTGTGGGGTCATTTTGACGAGAAGTACGCGATCTCTGGCACACCCCTGCGATGGCTCGGCTCCTACTATTCGACGAACGACTACAATAACGCCGAACTGGACGATGTTGACAGGGACGGGATGGTGGCAGGCGAAGAGTACATTGCTGACACGGATCCGACAGATTCGAACTCTGTGCTGCGAGTGGTGCAGGCGGCGCGGGGAACAAGCACCCTCGATCTTTACTGGTCCAGCCGTACCTCGCGGTGGTATTCCGTCGAGCGCACGACCAACTTCATGCTGCAGGGATGGCCAACCCAACTGCTGACCCACGTTCAGGGCGACGCTTCCGGAATCGGCCACTTTACAGACACCGCCCCGCCGCCCCGCGAAGCCTATTACCGGATCACTGTCACAAACCATTGATTTCCCCCTTCAGGCAGGCAGCAGCCTACAGTGCAGCGAGAGGCGCCAAGCGGCGGTGGTGAAGACGTGCCGCGCAGGAGCCTTAAGACGGAGTCACATGGGTGTGATTTCGTATTCCGGTCAAGTCGGACACCCATTCCGGTCAAGTCGGACACCCATTCCGGTCAAGTCGGACACCTTCGGAGCGAAGCGACGCTGGGCGCGTGAATATGTGTACCATAACGCAGCCGATGTGAGTCAAGGTTGCGGTGTATTCTGACTCAGTCGGAGTCCCGCTTGCGGGACGACGTTCTTCTCCTTTCTTCTCTTCATTCCCCCCTTTAAGGGAAGCCTACCGTAGCCTGCCGCGCAGGCGGCGGGGACCGATTCGGGTCATGGGTTCTTGCTGCGGTTCTTACGCATGGATTCGCCGTTGAGATCAATGCGGTGGGCGCCGTGGATGAGCCGGTCCAGGATGGCGTCGGCCACCGTGGCATCACCGATGAGTTCGTGCCAGCGTGCCGGCGGGAACTGGCTGGTGATCAGCGTGGAGCCACCCCCGTGGCGGTCGTCGAGGACCTCCAGGAAGTCGCGGTACTGCCCGGCGGCAGCTTTCTCCAGGCCCCAGTCGTCGATGACCAGCAGCCGCGTCTTGGAGATCTTCTTGAGCAACGTGGGAAGGCTGCCGTCGGCCTGGCCGGCAAGGAGTTCCCGGAACAGTTTGGGCGCGTAGAAGTACATTACCCGATACCCGTCGCGGCATGCCTTCTGGGCCAACGCACAGGCCAGGTAACTCTTGCCCACGCCGGTCGGGCCGGTGATGATGCAGTTCTGCCCGTACTGGACCCAGTCGCTGGCGGCGAGCTGGTCGATGACGCTGCGCTGCAGCCCCCGGTGATGGCGGTAGTCAATGTCCTCCACACAGGCCGGCTGCCGGAGCTTGGCGAACCTCAGGCGGGTCGAGAGCGCCCGGCCTTCCTTCCACAGCCACTGCCGCTCCACCAGCAGCGCCAGCCGGTCCTCGAAGCTCCAGGAGGCCATTTCGGCGGTCTTGCGCTGTTCCTCCAGCGCCTCGACCATGCCACTGAGTTTCATCGTAAGCAGCTTGTTGATCGTCGGTTCTAACAGCATGACGGTGACCTCCTATTGGTAATATCCCGCGCCCCGGACATTGTCGTGCACCACGATGGCAGGAGCGGCTTGTTCCTCCGGCAGCGGGATCTTATCCCGCCCGCTCTTGAGCATATTCTCGATGTGCCGGTACCCGACGATGTTTAGCTTTATGGCTCTCCCACAGGCTCGGTTCACCCGCTCGTTGCTATAGCGCTTACCCAGTCGGATCAGCCCGAGACAGGGCCGAAAACCGTGTTCTGGAAGGGGGCGGCTGGCCATGATCTGCTGGGCCGCTGCACTGCAGTTCGCACCGATCGTCCCCGCCCAGGAGACGATCCGCTCGGGCGTCCACTCCAGGTGCTTCTGGTGCGCCGGAGGCCGGTG
>CAYRKB010000096.1:15326-17112 GCA_964424705.1 uncultured Victivallales bacterium | reverse complement strand
ATTGCGGGATCTGGGCAGAGCGGGGAAACTGGATGCGGCGGGTCTGGTGGCGGCGGGCGGGATGCTGGCCGATACGGATCCGTTCGTGCGCGGCATAGCCGAATGGGCGATCGCCAGCCAGGTTGGGTTCGACAATAATTGGGAAACGACGCGCTGGCCACAGGCGTCTACACCGGATTGGTGGCAGCCTTGGCTCGCGATCACCCCGGACCAGCGGGTGGAGATGGACTGGGTCCGGCAGGCCGTGGCGTTGGGCTTTTACAATGACCCGGTGAAACTGGTTGAGTCGGGCAGGGATCTGCTCCGCCGGGCGCAGGCCCTGAAGCAGGCCCCCGGGGCGGGGTCCGGACAGGCCGCCGTGCTCGACGTTGCGATCGGCGAGTTGGAGCGCCTGAATGCGGCGATGGCGGCGTCCGGCACGGATGTGGCCCGGTTGCGCGCCCTGTGGCTCGAGGCCCGTCGGGCCCTACGTCCTGCGGTGTTGGTCTGTGCGCTGGGTGATGTGGAGCGGATCCTGTTCAGCACGGTCTATGCGCCACATCATGCGCCGAACATCGTGGGGACTCATACCGCCTGGACCCACAAGCCGGGCGGCGACCTCTGCCTGCTCTCCGGGTGGCGTGAGGGACGGACAGGGTTGAAGCCGATTCTGGCCGGGAAGTTGGGGCCGGGGCATGTGCATGGGCTGGACCTGTGGTTCGATGCCGACCGGGTGGTGTTTGCCTGGGCCCGGCAGGAGGGCTGGCCAAGACCCGGAAACTGCAAGGTGCAGACCGGCAAGTCCTATCATCACGAGTTGCGCCAGAGCCACGAACCGACGCACCTCTATGAGATCGGGCTCGATGGCAGCGGACTGCGCCAGTTGACCCGCGATCCCTACTGGACGGATCTGGAGCCTGTCTGGCTTCCGGATGGCGGCGTCGCCTTCACCTCCGACCGTTGCGCCCACGCGGTGATCTGTGACGCGTTCTCCAATGACGAGGCCAACCTCAATATTTACGCGTTGAAACCCGGGGGTGAGATCCGGCGCCTGACCAACAACAAGGACATTGACCGCCATTCCTTCCTGCTCAACAACGGGCTGATCGCCTACACCCGCTGGGAATACCAGGAGCGGCACTTCTGGGACATCCACTCCCTTTGGACGGTGCGGCCGGACGGGACGATGGCGGACGCCTTGTACAAACAGCATCTGCCCAGGCCCATGGGGTTGCGCGATGCGCGGGCGATCCCGGGCTCCGGCAAGCTGGTGGCCATCGCCACCGGACACCACACCTATGCGATCGGACCGCTGGTGTTGGTGGATCCGTCGGTGGGCATCAATAACGCCGAAGGCTTGCGCAACGTCAGCCCCGGCGTGGTCGAGCAAGAGCACAAGCACGGCAGCCCAATGAAGGCCGCCACGGTGCCCGAAGGCGGCCTACAGGATGCGGGGGGCTTCTACCAGACGCCGTACGCCCTGTCTGAGCAGGCTTTTCTCGTGGCATACTCGTACGCGACGGGGCGCAAGGATCATCTGGGGGCACATCCCGAGGGCGGGGTGGATTCCAACGGCATGGGGCTCTACCTGGTCGATGTGTTTGGCAACAAGGAACTGCTCTATCGCGACCCGTTGCTTGGGGTGATGTATCCCATGCCCGTCAAGCGGCGGCCCCGGCCGGCGGTGATCCCCGATCTGGTCAAGCCTGCCCAGCCCTGGGCCACCTGCGTGCTGAGCGACGTGTATCACAACATCGGCTCCGAGGTGAAGCGGGGCACGGTCAAATGGCTGCGCGTCAGCGAAGCG
>CAYRKB010000096.1:4381-15316 GCA_964424705.1 uncultured Victivallales bacterium | reverse complement strand
AAGGAGCTGCCTATAGCGCGGCAGAGCCAATGGAGCATGGTTCCTACAAGTGGCCCTGGGGCTCGGCTTGGGAACCCAATGCGGGCCAGACCAGTTGGAATCCCGTGCGGGTGATCGGGCTGGTGCCCGTGGAGGCGGATGGCTCGGCCCATTTCCAGGTGCCGCCGGTGGCCGCCGGCTCGGTCTATTTCCAGGCGCTGGACGGGAACTTCATGGAGATCCGCCGGATGCGCTCCAACGTCTCGTTCCAGCCGGGCGAGGTGCGCAGTTGCTATGGCTGTCATGAAAGCCAGAACAACGTGACGGCGACCGGGATGGCGTTAGCGGCAACCAAGCCCCCGGTGCGTCCTGTGCCGCCCTCCTGGGGTGCGGACCGCGCCATAGGCTACGAGTGGATGATCCAGCCGATCCTGGACCGGCATTGCGTCTCCTGCCATGGGGAGAAAGAGCCCAAGGCCAAGCTGGACTTGTCGGCCCGGAAGGTGCCGACCAAGGAACGGGAGATGAACCAGTCCTACCTCTCCCTCATGGGCCGCAATATCGATGGCAGAGGACATGGCAATGGCCGGGATTCGTTCATCTGGATCAGCAACCGGTTTTCCGACGGTTCGGTTAGCAAGGCCTATGAGTTTGGTTCCACCCGCAGCAAGCTGGCGCAGGTGCTGCTCAAGGGGCACCACAAGGTGGCGCTCGAGCCGGACGAGTGGCTGCGCCTTGTGACCTGGATCGATGCCAACGCTCCCTATCACGACCGTTTCATTGATAAACGCCCCGCGGATGGCGGTCCCCCGCGCCGTGACGCCGAATTCCGCTGGCCCGCCCCCTTCGCCACCACCCAGGAGGTGGACTGGGTGCGGGTGGATGCCCTTACTGGTGGAAGTGAGCCGCGATAAGAAGGCGGTCTGGCAGTGGTCGGCGAACGGCATTCGCGGCATCTCTCATATCGGGCTGCTACCGGGAAGCAAATAGGTTTCGGAAAGAATGGCATGATGAGATTGGTTGTATCTTGTCCACTGTCATCAGTTTTGATGACAAGACAGAACCCGAGGGGCCGTCTATAAGTTTCTTCATTGATGGGCGGTGGATCAGGGTGGCGGATTGCAATTTGCATTTTGACCACATGGAGGGCGGATGTCCCCAGCCGCCGATGTTCCAAATAGGTCTATGCGGCGGTCGGGGACGCCCGCCCTCCAGAAAAGGGGTGGAGGGGATATAGGCTAAGGCTGAAAGGAAATCATATTATGAATAAGAAGCACCTGTGGATGTCGTGTTGTTGCCTGCTGGCAGCGGCCGCTGCGGCCCAGACGGGGAGTGTCCCGCCCCGGGTCTCGCTCGTCGCGGAGCCGTTCGATCTGCGCGAGGTGCAATTGCTGGACAGCCCGTTCAGGCGGGCGCAAATGGCGAACAGGGCTTTGCTGGTGGAGATGGATTTCGACCGGCTGCTGCACCCGTTCCGCCTGGTGGCGGGGATCCCGTCGCCCATCAAGGGTAAGGTTGACGGGAACTACTCCGTGACCGGCCACACGGCGGGGCATTATCTTTCCGCCTGCGCGTTGCATTACCGTAACACGGGTGATGCGGAGGTGAAGCGGAAGGCGGACTCCGTCGTGGCCGAAATGGCCCGCTGCCAGGAGAAGCTCGGGACCGGCTTCCTGGGCGGTTTCCCCGAGAAAACAATGGGTGGTGTTCCCTGGTATTGCCTGCACAAGATCTATGCCGGGCTCCTGGACATGTATCTGCTGGCGGAGAATGAACAGGCGCGGGACGTCCTGATGAAGGTGGCCGCGTGGGCCGACCGGTACACGGGCCGGATGACCGATGCGGACATGCAGGGGATGCTGCGGACCGAGCATGGCGGCATTTGCGAGTTCTGGGCCAATCTGTACGCGGCCACGGGCGACGAGCGCTGCCTGAAGCTGGCGCGGCGTTATGTCCAGCGCGCCGCGATCGAGCCGGCGGCCAAAGGAGAGGATAAGTTCAATGGCGCACATGCCAATACCCAGATTCCCAAGTTCAGCAGCGTGGCCCGGTTGTATCAACTGACGGGTGATCAGGAATATCTGGCCGGCGCGGTGAATTTCTGGAAATTCGTCAGCCAGGACCGTTCGTATGTGACCGGTGGCAACAGCTACGCCGAGCACTTCAGCCTCAAGGACCGGCTCTCTTTCTTTCTCGGCTCCCGCACCTCCGAGAGTTGCAATGAATACAATATGCTCAAGTTGACGCGCTACCTCTTCAATACGGAGCCGCTGGCGGACTACGCGGATTATTATGAGCGGACGCTCTACAACCATGTGCTTTCCTCGAAGAACCTCCAAACCGGTGGGCAGCTTTATTTCCAGTCATTGCAAAGCGGACACCTCAAGGGTGATGCCACACGCAAGCAATTTACTCCCTACCTGGGGTGGCGTTTCCTCTTCAACAAGGCCGAATATGGTGCCGCGGGCTGTGAAGGGAGCTGCTGCTCGGGCAGCGGGCTGGAAAGCAATGCCAAGTATGCCGACAGCATCTACTTCCACGGGGCGGACAAGGACCTTTACGTCAATCTGTTTATCCCGTCGGTGTTGGACTGGAAAGAAAACGGGCTGACCTTGCGGCAGGAAACGCGTTACCCGGAGCAAGGCGCCACGAAGCTGCTGTTTGCTTGCCGGAAACCGACCGCACTGAAGCTTCATCTCCGGCGCCCCTGGTGGGCGACGCAGGATTTCCAGGTTTTGATCAACGGCCAGCGCCAGGAGATCGCCGCCACGCCGGGACGTTACGCGCCCATCGAGCGCACCTGGCAGGATGGCGACTGCGTCGAGGTGCTTATGCCGATGGGCTTGCGCATGGAAGGCTTCAAGGATAATCCCAGGCGGGCGGTAGTAATGTATGGGCCCCTGGTGATGGCAGCCGGGACGGAATATGGAAATCCATTCTCGGTGATTGCAACTCCAGACGGGCAATTCCTTCAGGCACTCAGGCCGGTTGAGGGCAAGCCGCTGGAGTTCACGGGGCCGCCCACTGTTTTCCGCACCTCACCCCTTGCGGTTACGGACAAACCGGTGGTCTTCCGTCCGCTGTTCCAGACCTTTGAAAATCCGTATGCGATCTACTGGGATATCATGACTCCCGAAACGTTCCGGAAAGAGGCCGCCGTGGTTGAGACCGAGTTGCGGCGCCAGAAGGAACTGGAGCCCCGCACCGTGGACATGGTCTTGTGCTGTCCCAAGGGCGAGTCGTTCACTTTCCAAACCCAGTTGGTGGCGCAGCCCGGCTGGCTGGCCCGGGATCCCAAGCTTGTCTCCGAGGAATCGCACGGTCTGAAGAGGAAGACTGTGCCCCCGAGGAACATCCCCTGGCTCCTTGCCGAAATGTTCTTCGGCTACCGGGGCGACTTTTACCTGTTCGAACCGGACACGTGGCGCTCCTACCAGATGAAAGTCCTGCCCGGCAAGGAGCAGCAGGTGGAAGTGACCCTGTGGAAATCCAGATACAACGAAAACAATGTGCTGTTCAAGCAGGGTGTATTGGAAGTCGTGGTCGAGGGGCAGGTGCTCGGCACCTGCGATGCCGCGGCGATTCCCGCCGGGCAGTTCACCAAGGCCAGCTTCGCCATCCCGGCTGACTTGATCAGGGGGAAGGAGAAGGTCGAGGTCATGTTGCGGGTCCCTGAGAAATCGGCCGCGATCATGGGGATCTACGAGTGTCGGATCGTGACGAATGCCAGATAACCGGGAGCCAATATGAAGACAAGTTTATGGAATGTTTGCGCGAGTCTCTTTGCGGCGGCGTGCCTCGCTTCGGCCGCGCGGGCTGACGTCAAGCTGCCGGCGATTTTTGGCGACCACATGGTTTTGCAGCAGGGGGCCAAGGTGCCGGTGTGGGGTTGGGCCGAGCCCGGCGAAAAGGTGACGGTTTCATTGGGGGGGCAGAAGGCGGAGGCGATCACCGGGGCCGACGGCAAGTGGTTGGTCAAGCTGGAACCCTTCAATGTAAGTGCCGCGTCGCTGGATCTCGTCGTGGAGTCATCTCACGCTTCACGTCTCACGTTCCACGACGTCCTCATCGGCGAGGTGTGGCTCTGCTCGGGGCAATCGAACATGGTCTGGCCGCTCTCCGCCACCTTCAGCGCCCCGGAGATCCCCAAGGCCAATCATCCCGGGATCCGCCTCTTCAAGGTCGGTTTCAAGGTCGCCTTCGAACCTCAGGACGACTGTGAAGGCAAGTGGGTTGTTTGCACGCCCGAGTCGGTCGCGAGTTTTTCGGGAGTCGGTTACTTTTTCGGCAGGGAACTGCACCAGACCTTGCGCACGCCCGTCGGGCTCATCGGCTCATACTGCAGCGGCACACCGGCCCAGGCCTGGACCAGCATGGAGACGCTCCGGTCCCACGAGCCCCTCAAGGGGTATCTCGACTACATCGAAAAGCTCCGGGCCGATCGCGCCAAGATCGAGGCGGACTACGACGGGAAATACCTGCCCGCTTGGGAAGCCGAGCAAAAGAAGTGGCTCGAAGAGTTCCGCAAGCCCTACGACCAGGCCTGCGAGCAATGGGCTCTCGAGGTGAAAAAGGCCAAGAGCGAAGGCAAGCCGCTGCCTCCCAAACCGGAGTTGAAACAACCTGCGCCACCCAAGTATGAATGCCGCACCCGCAGGGGGGATAATCCCACGGTGCTCAATAACGGCATGATCGCGCCGCTGATCCCTTACGCCATTAAAGGTGTGATCTGGTACCAGGGGGAGTCCAACGCCAACGATCCCGCCCTGTACCGCACGCTGTTCCCCGCCTTGATCACCGACTGGCGCAAGCAGTGGGGTCAGCCGCCTTCGCCAGATTCCCGGTCTTCGCAAGATGGCTACGGCGGACATGCCGGCGTGCCATGGGGGGACTTTCCCTTCCTCTTCGTGCAGCTCTGCAGCGGCGCCGGCGATGATGTGCGGATGCCGCTGATGCGCGAGGCGCAGGCTTCGGCGCTGGCCTTGCCCCATACCGGCATGGCGGTGACGATCGATGTGGGTGAGCCTGAGAACCCCCGCATTCACCCCCGCAACAAGCGCGATGTGGGCCTACGCCTCGCGCGGGTGGCGCGCCATGTCGCCTATGGTCAGGACCTGGTGTATTCCGGTCCGGTCTACAAGGGCATGACGGTGGAAGGGGATAAGGCGCGGCTGGCCTTCGACCACCTTGGTGGCGGCCTGGTCATTGGCGCGGCGCCCAACCCCAAGGATGGCGGGGCGCCTACTATTCCGGACTCGACCCTGAAAGGGTTCGTCATTGCCGGCGCGGATCGGAAGTTCGTGCCGGCCCAGGCGAAGATTGAGGGGGCGACCGTGGTGGCGTGGGCGGAAGGGATCCAGACGCCGGTCGCGGTACGGTATGCCTGGCTGAGCAACCCCGTCGCGAACCTGTATAACAAGGAGCAGCTTCCTGCCGCCCCGTTCCGCACCGATTCCTGGGCCATAAAGTGATCCGATTGGGGATGTCATCAGTTTTGATGACATGACGGCGGAGACCGAACCATTGTATATATCTATCCAGTTTCCATTAAAGGGATAAAAGGGAGTTCAAACATGAGAAGCAACTGGTGTGTTTCGACGGTGGCGGGGTTGATTGCAATCAGTGCGGTTCTGGCGCAGGGCGCGGAGACGGGGCGGACGAGTGTTGACTTGTCCGGGCCCGGTTGGAAGCTCTGGAGGGACAAGGATGCCCAATGGAAAACGGAGCCGCACGTCTACCTCCGCCATGAGGCCTCGGGCTTGTTCAAGATCGATACCGATCCAGCCATTTATGCCCCCGACACACCCGGCACCCTCACGATCGGGCAACTGCCGGTTGTCCCGCCCACCGGCGGCTGGGAAACCCTCGACAAGCCATGCGAGGCCGAGGTCTCGGTGCCCGGCACGGTGGATGAATATCTCTGGGGCAAGGACGGGGATCCGATCGACAATAACGGTAAGTATTTCGGCGTGAGTTGGTGGTGGCGGGAGTTCTCCCTGCCGGAGGGGTTCGAGGGCCCTTCGACTCCGCTCAGGGCAGGCAAGCGGGTCATCCTCCGGGTCGGCGCCACGCGCCAGCGGGCCGAGATCACCATCGATGGCAAGCTGTGCGCCTACGATGTGGTGGGGAACACGCCTTATGAGTTCGATATCACCCCGTTCGTCAAGGCTGGCGTGAAACACCGGATCGCCTTCCGCATCACCAATCCCGGCGGCAGTTTCAACTGGGGGGATAACGGGGTTCTCGATCTGGGGGCGGTCAAGGTCAGTTCGAGCCATGGCTTCAGCGGCATTTCAGGTACCGTCGAAATCCGGATCGTGGAGCCTGTGTCCATCAGTGACCTGTGGATGCGAAACACGCCGGCCATGCGGGACGTTATTCCCACGATTACCGTGGACAATACCAGTGGCAAGGCCATCCAGCGGGATCTCGAAGTGGTCATCAAGGATCCCGCCAATGGGGCCGTGGTGGCCACCATGAAAAAGCCTGTCACGCTGGCGGCGGGGCTCAGCGAAACCGCGATTCCGGTCACTGTGGCCGAGGCCCAACTCTGGACGCCTGAGACGCCGAACCTCTATACCTGTTCGGTGGCGTTGAGCGAAAACGGCGCCGCCGCGGATGTGGTGGAGAAGTCGTTCGGGTTCCGTTGGTTTGATGTCGAGGGGATCGGCACCAATTCCGTGCTGCGGCTCAATGGCAAGCGGGTGCGCCTGATCTCCGCGATCAGTTGGGGGTTCTGGCCGCAATCGGGGCTGATCGCCACGCCGGAGCTGGCGGCCAAGCAGGTGGCCATGGCCAAGCGGATCGGGCTCAACACGCTCAATCACCACCGGTGCATCGGCGATCCCAAGACCCTCGCCGAGGCTGACAAGCAAGGCTTGATGTACTATTGCGAAGTGGGCGGCTTCGAGGGGATGCACGCCAAGGAGTTCGCCTTCGCCCAGAACCGCGAGAAGTATCTGCGCATGGTCAAGCGGGACCGCAGTCATCCCTCGGTGGTGCACTACAACATGGCCAATGAGGCGGCCGGCATGCGCCACGAGGGCCAGAAGCGCGATATGCGTGATGCCCACACGCTGGATCCGACCCGCACCATCACCTGGAGCTCCGGCGGCGTGATGGCCAACAAGGGGCGCGACCCGCGCAAGCTCTGGATGAAGCCGCTGGATACCAACCAATACGACTACGGCTGGCAGGACGTGCATCACAGTAGTGTCATGGACGCCTATATCGATGCGCTCTACCGGGGGCCGAACGAATACCACTGTCGCGGCGTGGATAATCGCGGCGAGATCGTCATCTGGGGCGAGGAAAGCGCGATCGGAACGCCGCCCCGACTGCAACTCCTGAACGATCTTTGTTCCACGCCGGGCCATCGCAAGGGCTGGGATGGCGACGAATGGATCCTGCGCTACAACTACCTGAAGGACTGGCTGGAACAGAGCGGCATGCACCGCTGGTACACGGTGGACTCCCTGACCCAGGCTGTGGGCGAAAAGGAGTACTACTACCAGGGGCGCGTGCTCGAGAATATCATGATCGATGACAGCAGCGACGGAGACATCATCAACGGCTGGGATAACGA
Organism: uncultured Victivallales bacterium; assembly: GCA_964424705.1. Lineage (GTDB taxonomy): Bacteria > Verrucomicrobiota > Kiritimatiellia > UBA8416 > CAYRKB01 > CAYRKB01. The sequence continues at coordinate 7,752 of CAYRKB010000096.1, read as the reverse complement.
CAAGGATTCCTCGATGTCCGGACTCGTGGACCTTTGGAGCAATCCCAATACCGAGAACTATGACCTGATTAAGGCCTATAGCCGCCCCCTCTATGTCGCCGTGAAGCTGCGCGAGAAGATCGCCCATGTCGGGGGCAAGGTCATCGCAGACTTCTGGATCGTCAACGAGAAGGACGTCAAGGGCGAGGCGGAACTGCGGGTGGATCTTATTTCGCCTTCCAAAAAAACGGTGGCCCTGGAGCCGAAGACCGTCAAGGTGAGCGGGGGCGACTGTTACGGGGAGTTGCTGCAGGAAGCCGTTCCGATCGCGGCGCTGGATGAGGCGGGGTACTATACGGTCCGGGCCACGCTGGTCCAGGGCGGAAAGACGGTCGCCGACGGCAATGACCAGATTTTCGTGGTGGATTGGAAGTCCCTGATCTTGCCTGCCCGCGGCGCGGTCCTGGAAACCGACGGCCGGCTCGACAAGTTCTTGAAGACGCAGAAGGGTTTGACTGTTCCGGCGTATGCGGATTCCCTCGGGAAACTCGATTACGTGCTGGTCGGGTGGACGCTGGATCCGGCGCCCGCCACGATCCTGGGTGGCCCGGCTGTGACGGTGCCGGACGGCAGCGGGCCGGGGCTTAAGGCGGAATACTACCTGGATGCAGGCCGCAAGACCTGCATTCTGACCCGGACGGAACCCGCGTTGGACTATGGCGGAACGAATAGTCTTCCCGATCCACGCCTCAAGCCGGAGAGTTTTAGTGTGCAGTGGTCCGGGAAGCTCGACATTCCGGAAGAGGGCGATTACGAATTCAGTATCACCAGGAAGGATACCTGCGGAGTCATGGTGGATAACCAGTCGATCCTGAGTCGTTCGGGCAACCAGAGCCAGGTTGTCCGGTTGAAAGCCGGAAAGCTTCCCGTCAGGGTGACTTGTGCGGGCTTGGCGGCCCAAGGCAAGGTCAAGTTGAGTTGGCGGCCGGTGAAGATGGCGTCGGTGACGCACCTGGATTCCCTGATCCGGCGGGCTAGGGAGGATGGCACAACGGTGATCTTCCTCCAGCCGATCCTGGCCGGGTCGTATTTCGCCCGATACGGCGACGAGCTGATGCTGCAGATGGTCAAGAAGGGTGTGATTTCCCGTTACGAGGGCGTGCTGAGTTGTGGCACCTGCTGGCTGGGCGGCAGTTATTTCGGCGGGGCGGGGCCTTTGTTCGAGGGATTGCCGGAGCGTATCGCCTTCAGTTGGGAATACCAGATGTTTGCCCAGAATCCCGGCAACATGCGCTGGATGCGCATCAAGGGCGACAAGGTGGGCGACGGGCAAGTGAACATCGCGTTGCGGATCCCCGGCGTCGAGGCGCTGGTGGGTGCCGTCACGGATTTCAACTTCGATAAGGATCTGAAGAAGCCCGGAACCGCCGTCGGCGTGGTCCCCTGTGGCAAGGGCAAGATCGTGCTCTCCACGCTGCCGATCCTGCCGTATCTTGAAGTCGACTGCGGCGCCACGCATGTCGTGTACAAGATGCTGTGCAACATGATCCGGTACGGAGCAGACAAGTTATGAGATGTTTCTCCATTATTCTGACGACGTTCGGTGCGTTGGTTCTGTCCGTTGTGAAGCTCAGCGGTGAAACCACTGGAGCTTCGTTCACGGTGCGGGATCAGGCTGGACAGGGGGCTTTCCCGTTGGCGGTCGACGGACGGGCGGCGCCTGTCTGGGTGTCGGACGGTGACTACAAGGTGGTGCGGATGGCGGCGGATCTCTTCCGCGAGGACGTGAATCGGGTCAGCGGAGTCAAGCCGGCCGCGCTCATCAACGAGACCGCCGCGGCGGAACAGGCTGTGCTGATCGGGACGCTCGGGCACAGTCCAGTCATTGATCGGCTGGTGCAGGAGCGGAAACTCGATATCGGCGCGATCCGAGGGAAATGGGAATCTTTCCTGATCGCCACGGTTGAAAATCCGCTCCCGAACGTCAAGTCCGCCCTGGTGATTGTCGGCAGCGACCGGCGGGGAACGGCCTACGGCGTGTTTACGCTCTCGGAGGCGATCGGAGTTTCCCCCTGGTATTGGTGGGCCGATGTCACTCCCGCGCGCCGTTCCCGGGTGTATGTCGCCCTGACGGCTCCCTATGTGCAGGGTCCGCCTTCGGTGAAATACCGCGGCATCTTCATCAACGACGAGTTCGCCGGGCTGCATCCGTGGGCCTCCAAGACTTTTGAAAGCAAATGCAAGCATATCGGTCCACAGACCTATGCGAAGATATTCGAGCTGCTCCTGCGGCTGAAAGCCAACTTCTGCTGGCCGGCGATGTGGGGGGGCGCCAAATATTTTAATGTCTATCCCGAGAACAAACTTGTGGCCGACGATTATGCTATCGTCATGGGATCCTCGCATTGCGAGTCGCTCCTGTTCAACAATATGGAGAACGCCGAGTGGGATGAGGCCAAGGACGGACCGTGGAATTTCCTCACCAACCGCGACCGGATCGAGGCGGCCTGGACGAAACGCCTGAAGGAGAACGGGAAGTTCGAGAACGTCTATACCCTGGGCCTGCGCGGCGTCCATGACCGTCCCATTCAGGGTGGGGATACGATTCCAGAGAAGGCCGCGATTCTCCAGAAGGCGATTGACGCCGAGCGCGCGCTCCTGGCCCGGCACGTCAACGCCGATCTCGCGTCGGTTCCACAACTTTTTTGCGCCTACCGGGAGGTCCTCCAGCTTTACGAGGCCGGAGTCAAGGTGCCCGACGATGTCACGCTCATCTGGGCGGACGACAATTACGGTTTTCTGCGCCAGCTTTCCTCACCCGAGGAGTTGAAGCGCTCCGGTCGGTCGGGGATCTACTACCACCTCTCGTTCTTCCTGAACACCTGGCTTTGTTCCATTTCGCCAGCCAAGATCGCGTATGAGATGACCAAGGCCTACGAGCTCGGGGCCGACCGGCTCTGGGTGTTCAATATCGGGGATATCAAGCCGGCTGAAAAGGAACTGACCCTTGCCATGCAGATGGCGTGGGACATGAAGCGCTGGACGCCCCGGAATGCCCACGAGTTCATTCCCCAATGGGCGGGAACGGTTTTCGGGAAGGAATACGCGGGCGAGATCGCCTCGATCCTGGGCGAATACTACCGGCTCGCCGCGCGGGGTATGCCGGAATTCCTGAACCGGGGCGGCAGTTGCCTCGCCAGGTATTCCCGGCAGGAAATGGATGACCGCATCGCCGCGTATCGGCGCATAGGCCAGCAGGCCGAGGCACTCGCCGCCCGCCTGCCGCCTCAGCTCAAGGATGCCTACTTTCAGCTGGTTCTCTATCCCGTCCGAGGGGCGGGGCTCATCAACGAGCGGGTTTTCCTCGGCAAGCAGAGTCTTGAACTGGCGGC
>CAYRKB010000096.1:0-4371 GCA_964424705.1 uncultured Victivallales bacterium | reverse complement strand
TCTGGACTTGGCCCGGCAGTCGACAAAAGCCGCCGAAAAGGTGACGGAGCTGACCCGCTACTACAACAAGGGTATGGCCAAGGGGAAGTGGAACCACATGATGGATGGGGCACCGATCGAGAAGGTTCCGGTAGCCAATATCGAATCGGTTGCGCAAGGAAAACTGGGAAAGGCGGAACCGGTGGATCTGCATACCGAACCGGCGCCGCTTCTGGCCGTCGCGGCGCGGGATTTCGTGCGTAGCGGGGATAGCGCCGCCGCCGCGGTGGCGGTCTTGCCGGGTATAGGCTATGCCGATGGGGTCTCCCTGCTGCCGTTGCAGGTGCCGCCCCTGGAGACGAACCGCATCCAGGAGGCGTCCTGGGTGGAGTATGACCTGAAGCTGCCGCCGGGGGCGCTGAAGATCCAGATCCGTACGCTGCCCACCCAGAGCACGCAGAGAGGGCGTGGGTTGTACTACGGCGTAGGTCTTAATGGCGGGACGCCCCGGGTTTTCGATGTCCATTCAAACGAGGGAGAGGCGCTGTGGTGGGAGAATATTAAGCGCGGCTACAGTGTCCGCTCCATCGATTATGCGGCGGATGCGCCGCGCGACATCACGTTGCGGATCCTGCTGCCGGAACCGGGCGTCGTGCTACAGGAAATCGCCATCGTCGACAGTAACCATCACAAGTCAAAGGGGCTCAAATGACGATCACGAATCTGAAGATGAAGCGATGGGCTCTTGCCTTGGGGCTGATGCTGTCCGGGGCGGGGGGCATGTCACAGGAGGCGCTCCCGGTCAACCCCGGCTTCACGCCGGAGCAGGCGGCGGCCATGGAGGTGCAAATCCGCCAGAGTAAGTCGTCCGACGTTCTTTATCCTGCTTCCCGGGTTCCCCCTGCACAGACTCGGGCGGCCGTCGTCATTGACGGCAAGAGCGGTGGACGGAGCTGGTGCGGCATCGGATCGACGCCGGCGACGGCGATGGAACGGCAACTGATGCACTATCCCGCCGCGATCCAGCAGGACATCCTCGATTTTATGTTTAAGCCGAACCACGGGATGGCGTTGACGCACCTGAAGGTGGAGGTCGGTGGCGACAACAACTCCACAGCGGCGGTCGAGCCCAGTTTTGCCCATACCCGTGAGGAGATGGCCCATCCGAACTTCCACCGCGGCGGCAATTTCTGGCTCATGCGCAAGGCGCGGGATATCCACCCCGGGATCGAACTGGGCGCGCTGGCCTGGACCCAGCCTTACTGGGTCGGCAACGGAAGCGGGCGCACGGACAACGTCAGTTTCTTCACCCGGGAGAGCGCGGATTACTTCGTGAAGTTCTACGAGGGGGCGCGCAAGGAGTGGGGGCTCGAGATGCAGTATTTCTCCGCCGAGCAGAACGAGCGGCATCCGGGCGGACAACGCGAGTGGATCGTGAACTGCCTGCGTCCGGCCTTTGATAAGGCCGGGTTTCCGCACGTGGGGTTCGTGATCGACAACGGTGGCTGGCCGCTGGGGGCGGCGGATAAGGATCCTACCTATCTCAAGCACATCGCCGCGCTGGGCCGCCATTATGTGGAGAACAGTCCGCACCATATCGCCCCGCCAGACATCCAGGCGCTGGGGGTGCCGCTCTGGAATGCCGAAGGCTGGTCGCGCGTCGGTGAGACCTGGCCGCTGGCGATCTACTTTGCCGAATCGGTGGCCCGCGGCTATGTCGATTCAAAGGTCGTCCAGTTCACCACGTGGCCGATCCTGGCGGGCGGCCTGCCCGGCTCACTGTACGGGACGACGGGTCTGATGCTGGCCAACAAGCCTTGGTCCGGGTATTACCAGCTCTACCCGACGGTCTGGATCACGGCGCACTTCAATCAGTTCGCACCGATGGGATGGCGGACCGTGGATGGAGGGTGCGGGGGGCTGTTCGTTGAGACCAATTCCGTCTATGACCGCTGGACCTTGGGTTCGGCGGGCAACAAGGACGAATGGAAGCGGGCTCGGGTGAATTACCTGACGCTTGCGAGTCCTGACGGGAAGGATTACTCCATCATCGTAGTCAACACGTCGCCCTTCTCGCGGATACTCGACATGGAACTGCGGGGGTTGTCCGACAAGCCGTTGCAACCATGGTCATCCACTGAGCAAGACCAGTTTGTGGAGGGCAGGCTGATCCGGCCGCAGGGTGGAAAGTTCACGCTGGGCCTCGCACCGTGGTCCATCTGTTCGCTGACGACTACGACGGGCCAGCAGAAGGGAAAGCCCAAGGTGGCCGTGCCGCAGGACAAGACGCTGGCATTGCCCTACCGCGATGACTTCGACACCTACGCCATCGGCGCGGATGCCCGTTACCAGTCGTGTTCGGCCGGCTATTTTGAAACCTATCAGGCGCCGGGCGAAAGCAAGACGCTTCGCCAGATGGTGCCGGCCAAAGGGCTGACCTGGTCGATCCCCAAGGACAACTATCCCTGCGTGGCGATCGGGGATGTGCGGTGGTCCGATTATGAGGTCAGTTCCGACGCGCGGCTGGAGGGGAAGGGGACCGTTGCGCTCTGGGCACGGGTGGCGCGGTTCCGCGACCACGGCATGGCCGGTTACTACCTGCGGGTGGACCAGGAGGGGAGCTGGGAGCTTGGCGTGGCGCAGAACCGGCATGGGCCGAACAACTTCTACACCGAGAAGCCGTTGGCGACAGGTCGGCTGGAGGGCTTCAATCCGGACGTCTGGCACAAGCTGGCGATCCTCGCCGACGGTAACCGGTTGCAGGGCAGCATTGACGGCAAGCGCGTTGCGGAAGCGCGGGACAACCTGTTTGCCGCCGGTGCGGTCGGCTATTCGACATGGGCGGCGGGGATCCAGAAGGATTACGAGGATGTGAAGGCGGCGAGGGTCATTGGCACCCCGTATGGCCGGGCGCGCTACGACAACCTGCTGGTGCGTGCGGTGCCGGGTAAGCTGTCCCAGACCGGCTGGACGGCGACGGCCAGCACGCAGCACGCGGGCAACGAGGCTGCCAAGGCGATTGATGGCGATGCCGGCACGTTCTGGCACTCGGAGTTCAATAACAGGGGGCCGTTGCCGCAGGCGTTGACGGTGGATCTCGGGCAACCGCACCCGGTGAAGGAAGTACGGGTCTTGCAGCGCCAGGATGGCGGCCACTGCTATATCATGCGATTCGCGCTCTATCTGAGTGAGAACGGGCAGGACTTCGCCAAGGTGGCCGAGGGCCCGTGGACGGATGATGCGGCGATGAAGGCTGTTGCCGTTGTGCCCCGGCGCGCCCGGTACGTGAAGATCGAGGCGCTGGAGGCGAGTGGAGGCCGCAAGGCCAATGTCTCCATCGCGGAAATCCAGGTTATCACCGAGTCTTCTCCATAGTATCGTCCGTATCACATTCTATGCATAACCCATTTAGCATTGGATAATATGAATCCAAAATAATTGAAAGGTACATACCATGAAGCGGTCTGAAATGGGTAAAATCGGAGTGATGGCTTGCCTTGTGGTAGGGAGCATCGTGGCGCCCAGTCGGGCGGCGAATCCCGATGATGGCAATGCGCTTGAGCGAGCAAGAGAGCGGCCGCAGGAGATCCCTCTGTGGCCGGAGGGGCGGATGACCTCACTCAGCGAGCCTGAAAAGGTGGTCGAAAAGAGCAAGGATCCGGCCAAACAGGACCGTCGTATCTTCAACGTCAGCATCCCGACTATTACGGTGTACCGGCCCGCATCTACTTTCACCAATGCGCCCGTGCCCGCGGTGGTGATCTGTCCCGGCGGCGCCTACGGCGGACTGGCGTTTGACCTTGAAGGCAGCGACGTGGCGCGCTGGTTGAACAGCCTGGGAATCGCCGGCGTGGTGTTGAAATACCGGGTGCCGATGGCCAAGGACGACGGCAAGCACCGGCTGCCCCTGCAGGATGCCCAGCGCGCCCTCAGCCTCATCCGGTCCCGCGCCGCCGAGTGGAACCTTGATCCTCAACGGATCGGCATCATGGGCTTTTCCGCCGGAGGACATCTGGCGGTGAATGCCTGCAACAATCATGAATGCCGCGCCTACGAGACTGTCGATGCCATTGACCAGGCCAGTTGCCGACCGGATTTCGCGATCCTGGTCTATCCGGCCTACCTGGCGCCCAAGAGCCCTGGCCCGGACCTGTATCCGGAGATCAAGGTCACCTCCAATACCCCGCCGACGTTCCTGGTGCACGCGGAGGATGATCCGATATCGGTTGAAAACAGCCTGTTCTACTACCTGGCCCTCAAGAAGGCCAATGTGCCTGCCCAGATGGTGCTCTATGCCAAGGGGGGCCATGGTTATGGGCTGGGGGTCCGCGGTGGCCCCGTCGCCGGGTGGCCAAACGCACCGTTGAAATAGATGTTGTCGTCGTCGTCAAA
>CAYRKB010000095.1:0-17442 GCA_964424705.1 uncultured Victivallales bacterium | reverse complement strand
ACGGGCGAGGACGACGACTGGACCGACCTCTACGTCTGCGATGCGACAAACCGGAACGGAACGCTCTTTCAGGAGGGATCCCGGAATGAGACCTTCCTGTTCACGTCGTTCAATTCAGCCGGCATGGCCAAGTCCGTTACGCCGGAGGACGCGAAGAAGCTCGGAGCCAGACTCAAGGACAAGAGGATCGAAAAGGCCGATTTCGCCCGTCCGGCGAAGACCTACACGTGGTTCCGGATCGTCGTCTACTCCTGCTTCAACCCCACCGCATGCAATTGGATCTACAAGAATGCCAGCGGGGGCCTCTCGCTCGGACAGGTCGAGTTCTTCGGCACCAGAGGCGAGAAAGAGAACGTTGCACCCAAGGTTGTGAAAGCCGAAGAGCCCGCCATGCCGCCGCCGATGGATGCGCCGTTCATCATCTCCTACTGGTGCGGGCCGTCGCAGGCAGACACCACACTGGAGCGCGTCAAGGAAATCGCAGAGTGCGGGTTCACCGTCGCCCAGGCGCCGGACCTGTGGGAGCCGCCGAGCGAAGCCCAGGTGCAATTCAACCTGAAGTTCCTGGATTACTGCCAGGAGGCCGGCATCAAGGCATTTATCTTTGACGGGAACGTCTGGAAAGACGGCGATTGGTCCATGACCAATTCGGCGGATATCCCGAAGGTCGAGAAGAACCTCGACGGCATGATCGCCAACTACTCCAAGCACCCGGCCCTGATGGGATTCGTTCTTGGTGATGAGATGGGCTATCCATCACACCCGCGTCTCAAGTTGCTCACCCAGTACCTGCTAAAGAATGACCCCACTCACCTCCCCTACTACAACAACCTTCCGAGCTACGCCGCCGGAAACCCCAGGAGCTACGAACGGGAGGTGACCGCCTTCCTGAAGACGGTGAAGCCCGCACTGTTCAGCTGGGACGCTTACTGGCAGCTGTCCAGGGGCGACGACGAGAATTACTACTGGGAGAACCTGGAGATTGCGCGGCGGCAATGCCTGAAGGCGAAGACCCCCTTCAACCAGATTATCGTGTCGCTGAAGCACATGGGCTACCGCGAATGCAGGGAGGCGGACCTGCGCTGGCAGGTGTGGACGTCGCTGGCCTACGGGTCCCGCGGTATCCAGTACTTTACTTACTGCCACGTGCCGGTGATGACCGAAGGCGACGCGCCCGGCCTGTTGACCAAGGACCTGAAGCGCGACGTCAAGTGGTTCCAGGTCCAGAAGATCAACCACCGCATCCTCAAGCTCGCCCCCACGCTTGTCAAGCTGACCTCGACGGGCGTATACAACACGGAGCCGCTGCCGATCGGCACGGCCCCGCTGCTGCCCGTGGCCCCGGTCAAGAAGATAGAGGGCGGCGACATGGTGGTCGGATGCTTCACAAATGCCGCGGACCTGGTCTATATTCTACCGGTCAACCGGTCCAGGATGGACCGGCGCACGTTCAGCCTGACGCTGGATAACAAGTTCACATCCGCGTCGGAAGTGTCGCAGGAAACCGGCGAACTCCTGGCTGCGGAGCCGCTGAAGGATAAGGTTCTTGAGCTGAAGCTGGAACCGGGCGAAGGCAAGCTGTTTCTTCTTAACAACAACTAGCGGGAGGCGGACCATGTTCTACAAAGCGACCAATCCCAAGAGCGGAAACATGTGGGACGTGTGGCTCATTCACCACAGCGGCACGTACTACCTCTACTCCCTCTGCAACGCCGACAAGGGCTGGGACAACATGTCCATGGCCAGCTCCCCTGACGGCGTGCACTGGACGGAAGTTGGCCCCGTGATCACCAAAGACGATGGCGTGACATGGATGGGCACCGGTTCGACATGGAAGAATCCAGTTCCCGGAGCGAAGCCGCCATTCCAGATCAACTACTCATCCTGGATCGGCGAGCGGCAGACGATCTTCTTCGCGCAGTCCGACGACCTCCTTCACTGGACCAAGTGCGGGAAAGAAAAGGAGTTCGTCCAGGATGAGCGCTGGTACGAGCCCAAGGGCCGCTGGGACTGCATCTGGTCCATGGCCCGCCCGGGCGGCGGCCTCTACGGGTACTGGACGGCCACGCCGAAGAAGGAGACCGGCGGCAAGTTCGGCTTCGGCGAAAGCCTTGACGGCATCACCTGGACCGCGCTCCAGCCGCCCAAGGTCGAGGGCGTGCCCGACGTCGAGGGCGAGGTCGGCGCAATCGAAAAAGTCGGATCCAGGTACTACATGCTGTTCGGGAATTATCCCGTCATGCGCGCCCTGGTTGCGGACCAGCCGCAGGGGCCGTTCAAGGCCGCTGCGAAGAACCAGGTCTTCCTGGCCGGCCACACGTATTTTACGCGCTTCTTTCCGTCGCCCTCGGGGCTGCTCGTCTGCCACCACTCCATCGCCCGCGACGGAAAGGTCTCGGCCGGCCTGCTCAAGGGGACGCATTTCGACGCGGAAGGAACCATGCGGCTGACCTGGTGGCCCGGGAACGAAGCCCTGAAACATAAGCCTGTCGCGGTGCCCGCCCCCGCCGCCGGCGGGAGCGGCCCGATCAAGATGCTCGGCCGCAAGCTTGATCTTTCCGCCGGGCTCGTGCTGGAAGGCAAGCTGAAGTTGCCCGCGCCGCTCGGAGCGCCGCGCGGCCTGTACATTGAACACGGCAAAGGCACGGGAACCGCGATCCTCTTCGGCTGCGACGGGCGAGCCGAACTCGGATCGCTTGCCGCCGATGGCTCGGGGTTCAAGGCGGACAAGACCGTGGACCGCGAAATGCGGTTCGCCGAACCTGCTCGGTTCAGACTGGTGCTGGAAGGCGTGCTTCTTGAGATCTACCTGGACGACGTCCTGATCGAATGCTACAGCCTGCCGGCGCCGGCCACCGGCAGGATCGGATTGATCCCCGGCAGCCAGCGGAATTCCATCAGCGCGCTGAAGGCGTGGAAGTAGAAGGAGAAACAAGCGATATGTCAAAGATGTCTTTTCGTGAACTGCCCGAGGGATTCATGGACCTTGTCCCCCAGGCCGCAGTGCAGGCAACGATATTCCCCAAGGGAGTTCCCCAGAACTCGATCTGGGACTTCGTCCACACGCCGGACGGACGGTTCTTCGCCGCCCTGTGCGCCGAGGGGAACTATTCCTCGGCGGGCCAGCTCTACGAGTACCTGCCCAAAGAGCGCGCTTTCCGCCTCTGCTTCGACTTGCGCAAGGAATGCATGGTCAGCTCGCGCCAGATTCCCCCGAGCAAGATTCACAGTTCCGCCTCCGTCATGCCTGACGGGCGGATCATCATGGCCACGCACAATACGGCGCCGTCCCCGAGGCACCCTTACTGGATGTTCGATGCGTACTACTCACACATCTGGGAAGGCTTCCCCGGCTCGCACCTTCTGATCTACGACCCGGCCACCAATGACGTCAAGAACCTGGGCATCCCTGTTCCGCGCGAGAGCATCTACGGCGGCGTGTACGATGCGATACGCCACGTGTACTACGCCATCGGCTTCGGGCGCGGCCACCTGTACCGGCACGACCTGAACACCGGCGCGACCATGGACATGGGGCAGGTGGCCGAGTTCGGGGCATTCCGCCTCACCTTCGGCCCGGACGGCAACATCTACGGCTCCACGCGCAGCGGCTGGCTTTACAAGATCGACGTGGATCGGCAGCAGGTAGTCGAGCTTAACGTCCGGCTGCCGCCCCGGCCCGACGTCGTCGGGCGGAACCATTATGCATTCGGGGCGACGGGGCCGGACGGCCGCCTCTACATGGCCAACCACTCGTCCGACCTGCTGGCAGCGCTTGACACCAGGACCGGCAAGCTCGAGGTGCTGGGGTCCGCAGATCCCGGCCCCATCGACAAGCGGAACTATCCGCGCTGCCCCAGCGGGCTCTCGTTCGATAGCCGTGGCGTGCTCTGGTACTCGATCATCGGCGCGGCTCAGGGCTACATGGGCGTTTGGGCCCACCTCGCGCGCTGGGACATCACGCGGGGCGGACAGCCGGAACGCGTCGGCTTGCTCGGGACGCCTGATCGCACGCTCTGGTACTGCAGCGAGATCATCATGCACAACGATGTGATCTACGCAACGGACACCAACCACCTCGACGACCCGCCGGGCATCTTGCGCATCGACCTCGCCGCGCTGGAGAAGGCGAAAGGCCAGCCGCGCGAGCAGTCGCGCGACCCGATGGCGTACGGAGTGCTCGCCGACGCCGAGGCGGCATACCCCGGCGACCCGGCCGATCTGGGGCCTTTCCGGGCCATGGAACAATCCGGCAAGGAGGGTGGCGCTTTCGGGGCTGCGAACACCTACACGATCCAATACGAAGAAGCCGCAATCTACCGTCTCTGGCGGCACGTACCGGCGCCGGAATCGAGCGTGAGCAAGATCCAGTGGCTCGACAACCAGACTCTCCGCGGAGTGTGCGGCACGCAGGAACACCGCGGCTTCCTCTGCGCGACCGACGGCTCCCTGAAAATCATGGACGCTGCGCAATCGAAAGCCGCTGACGCCGCCATCCCGGAAGCGTCCGGCCTGGCCGCGCTGCCGCAATCCGTGCGGGACATCAAACTCCCCCACCGCCAGGGCAGGCAGTATCTCGCGGTTCCTTCGTGCTGTGCGCCGTGGAGTGACGGCCAGTGGTTGATCGGCACGAAAGATGGGATGCTCGCCCGGGTCGACCCGAAACTCGGCAAGGCGTTCGCTCTCGGCGCCGTGGCTCCCAACGGGCCCGTCCACCAGATCGTCACCAACGCCGATAAGACCCTTGCATTCGGAGTGGCAGGCGATGAATCGGACCTGGGCACCACCTTCCGCTACGATGACGTGAACGGCCTCTGGGAGGTGGGAAGGACCTACACGTTTGAGACCAGCAAGGCTGGGGTTGCCTGCAGTTGCCAGCCGTGCTGCCTGGCGCTGTCGCCGGACGGGACCCGCCTCGCAATCGGCGCGGCCGACCGCCTCGGGGCTGTTTACATCTACCGAAATCTAAAGTAGACAGGAACGGGGCGGCCGCGCCGGCCGCCCCACTCGCCCCTGCAACTACTTCGCCTGCGGGAACACGCTGACCCGCAGGTGCGTGCTTCCGTACGGAACGAGCGTGATGGTCTCGCGCTTCGGGCTCAGCCGCTTGGACAGCGTGGCAGGATCGGGCAGCTGCGGCGTCAACATGAAGTCGCCGCGAATCGTCTCCACCGTCTCCCCGACCATGCCGCGCTGCACTGTGCGCGACTTCAACACCTTCCACCCCTTGACGCGCCGGGCAGGCACTCTCAGCTGGATCGGCGGATTCACCCACGGATTGCCGACTGCGCCCGTCTCCACGATCTCAACGCGCTGCGCCAGGTTCTTCTCGTCTAGCTCGAGGGCGTAGTTCCACGGGCTCTCGGGATACACACCCCACGCGGGAAACTCCGGGGTCGCCTTCTTGGTCTCGCTCGGATCCACAACCCAGCGCTCCTGAATCTTCATCGAATACACGAGCGGGCCCCGCTCGATGGCGATGCCACCGTGCGGCCAATGAGTCAGCTTGAGCTCCATGGGCAACACGACGGTGATGCGGTCGTTGTTTGTGAAAGTGCGGCGAATCGCCACAAAGGTCCCGGGCGACAGCCGCTGCTTCAAAGGCTGCCCGTTCACCAACACGCTGGCCTTCCTGCACCAGCCCGGAATGCGCACTTTCAGCGCAAACTCCACCGGCTCCGGCGTCCGCACCTGGAACTCCACACGATCCGTGAAGGGGTACGACGTCTCTTCCACAATCGTCACGGGCGTCTTGCCAATCAGGGCCGTCATCCGGCCGGGGCCGTAGAGCGCGGCAACAATCTCGTCGCCCGCGCCACGCAGCCACATGCGCGCTGCAAAGTTGGGCATGAAGCGGTTGACGTTGGCCGCGCAGCATTCAGTCGCCGGGTTCGGGGCGAACCGCATGAAGATGTGTCCGCGGCTGAACTCGTTGTGGTTCGAGCTCTTGTCCGCAACCACCTGGTTGGGGCACGAGAAGTACTGCGCGGCCCGGAAGTCCTTCTTCACCGTGCCGGGGCCGGCGTTGAAGCAGGCCCTCTCGATCATGTCGGCGTAGCGCGCCTCGCCGGTGGCCAGCAGCAGGTACCCGCAGGACCACGTGAAGTCGGTTACGACGCAGGCCTCGTGGCTGTCGAGCGGATCCTTGCCCCGCAGCTTTTCGCTGCTGCTCGGAATTCCATCCACCAGCATGGAGAACTGGTCCATCTTGTGAAAGGAGTTGATCGACGCTTTCAGGAACTTCTTGTCCCCCGTGGCGCTGTACAGGATGGCCCCCAGCTTGGAGCTTTCGCAGTACGAGACGCCGTGCTCCGTGGGGCGCTTGGGGCTCAGCTGGGCCGCCAGCGACGTGTCCAGGTCGGGAAGCCGCTTGTTCATCGCGTCAAACGTGCGCAGCGCGAGCTTGAGCATGCGCCGGTCGCCCGTCTGGTGGTACAGCCAAACCATGATTTCAATGTTCAGCGCATCGCGCTGGTCGCTGTGCGAGTGCGTCGTCGCCAGGTAGTGCTTGTGCATCGCCTGGACAAGCCGCTGGTCGCCCGTCGCGCCGAACTCGGCGATCATGGCCCGGAAGAAGATCACGTGCGGCCAACGGTTGAACGAGTACTGCCAGCCGGACTTGGTGAGGTCTTCGTTCTTCAGGAAGGAGGGGCCGAGATAGCCGTCCTTGTCAACGGTCTTGAGAACATAGTCAATCTGCTTCCGCGCCTTCTCCACCAGAAAGTCGTCGCCGATCAGCCGCCCGCAGCGCACCAGGCTGTCGACCCAGTAGGCGGTTTGCTCGTAGGGCCACCAATAGGTGCCCGTCTCGTGCTTGACCTCCACCGTCGCCCACCCGGGGGTGTTGAACGGAAAGCCGGCTGCCTCCAGGTGCCCGGTGATGCCGTGCCGCTGGACCTCAAGAAAGCGGCGCAGCCAGCCCTCGGGAACCACCGCCGCCAACGGAACTTCGCGAAACGCGCTAAACGATTTCATGCACTACTCCTCTTGTTGAAAAGGCAAGACCTTACGCAAGCCCCTGATTGGCTACAACCATATTGTGGCATCACTTGATCAGCTTCAAGTCGTACCCCAGAACCAGCAGAATGATGAGCGCCGCCCCCACGCAGATACGATACCACCCGAAGAGCCGGAAGCCGTGCTTCTGCAGATAGGTGACAAACGTCTTGATAGCAAGCATACCCACAACAAAGGCCACCACGTTCCCGACGAGGAGCAGTTTGATGTTCTCGCCGTTGATGTGCTTGTAGTCCTTGAGGAGTTTGTACGCGGATGCAGCGGCCATCGTGGGCACGGCCAGGAAGAAGGAGAATTCCGCTGCATTCGTGCGGGTCAGCTTCTGCTGCATGCCGCCGACGATGGTGGCAGCCGCCCGCGAAACTCCCGGCACCATGGCAACGCACTGCCACGCGCCAATCTTCAGCGCCTTGAGCCAGGAGACTTCCTGGTCCTGCTCAGGCCGATTGAACCATGCGTCGACGAACAGCAGCAATAGGCCACCCAGGAACATGGTAGCCGCCACCACCGGCACGCTCCCCAGCAGACCGTCGATAAGGTCGCCGGCCGCGAGGCCGATCACAGCCGCGGGCAGGAACGCGATGAACAGCTTCTGATAGAAAGTCCAGTTCCGCAGAAATCGCCGGCTGTAAAGGACAACCACGGAGAGGATGGCGCCGAACTGGATGTTCACCGTGAACGCCTTCGTGAAGCCGTCGATCTCCATTCCCAGCAGCTTCTCCACAATGATCATGTGGCCCGTGGATGAGATCGGAAGGAACTCGGTAATCCCTTCCACAATGGCAATGATGACCGCCTGGGTGTATGTCATGTCATTCCTCAGGCAGAAGCCGGACCCGCCCCGTCTTCCGCAGAAAAGGGGGGATTGTACTCCCCTTTTTGCGGCTGTCTTCAGAATTCTCCTCCCTCTCCGGATCACAATCACAATCACAAGTACGAAAGCGGCGCGAGCAGATGCGCCATAGTGGTGATTGTATTGTGGTGTACCGTTCGGTATCGTGCCCGCGCCATCACGCCATGAGGAAGCCGGTATGAATAACGAAGGTAACGACAGGATCCACCGCATGCTGGTCACGTGCGCCAAGGGCGTGGCGCCGTACTTGCACCGCGAAATCGAAGCGCTGGGCTTGCGTGCGCTGGCGGAGCTGCCTGCGGGCGTGACCACGGAGGGGACGTTCAGGGACGCCATGCGACTGAACCTGCATGTGCGAACAGGACACCGCGTCCTGCTTCTCCTGCGTACCTTTGAAGCCGGGGACCCGGAGAAGCTCTACAAGGAAGTGCAGGTCATTCCGTGGGAGGACATTCTCGGGAATGCCCGCTACGTGTGCGTGAACACCTCCATCTGGACGCCGACCATCCGGGATTCTCGCTTCGCGGCGCTTCGTTGCAAGGACGCCATCGTGGACCGCATTCGCGGGCGGACGGGGCGGCGCCCCGACTCCGGCCCCGAGCAGGACTGCGCCGTGGTGTTCCTTTACTGGCATGAGAGCACCTGCAGCGTCTACCTCGACACCTCGGGCGAGCCGCTGTCGCGGCGCGGCTATCGCCGCAACCCCTGGAAGGCGCCGATGCAGGAGTCGCTTGCGGCCGCGTGCCTGCTGGCCGCCGAATGGGACCCTCGCACGCCTTTCCTCAATCCCATGTGCGGCAGCGGAACGCTCGCGATCGAGGCAGCGCTGATCGCGCTCAACCGCGCTCCCGGCTTCCTGCGCACCAATTTCGGATTCATGCACTGCACGGCGTTCAACAAGTCTGCCTGGGACTCCTTGAAAGAGGCGGCGCGGGCGCAGGAGCGCCCCGCGCCGGGCGCCCGCATCATCGCAACGGACGTCTCGGCTGCTGCGCTGCAGGCGGCCCAGCAAAACGCCGAAGCGGCGGGCGTCGGGCAGGTCATCGAGTTCTCGGCCTGCGATTTCGCGGAAACGCCGGTCCCGGAAGGCGCAGGCCTGGTGATGCTGAACCCGGCATACGGCGAACGGATGGGCGCGGAGCAGGACCTGGAGGCGGAGTATCGCCGCATCGGGGACTTCTTCAAGCAGCGCTGTGGCGGGTACAAGGGGTGCGTCTTCACCGGAAACTACGAGCTCGCAAAAAAGGTCGGCCTGCGCACAAAACGCAAGATTCACCTCTTCAACAGCGAGATCGAATGCAGGCTCCTGGTGTTCGAGCTCTATACGGGCTCGGTCCGGAAAGCCAAGCAGGTGGCGGCCGGCTAAGAGCTGTACGGCTTGCGCACGGGGTACGCGCCGGCAATCCGTAGCTCGACGCTCACCTTCCGCGCGTGGCCCAGCGCCCACTTCACGTGCGCTTCCGTGGGCGACCCGTCGATATCCACAAGGAATGCGTACTCGCGCGGGCAGCCGCGGATGGGCCTCGAAATCAGCCGCGAGAGGTTGACGTTCTCGTTGCGAAACGTCTCAAGAAACGTGCACAGCGAGCCCGGCGTGTTGGGCAGCCTGACCGCGAGCGTCATCTTGGTGCTTCGCGGCTGCATGACGCGGCGTCCGCCAATGGCAAGAAAGACGGTCTGGTTGGGAACGTCGGCCTGCACAGGGTACTCCATCACGTCCAGGCCCCACAGGGCCGCCAGGCGCCTGCTTCCCAGCGCGGCGGCATGGCGATCCCCCGCGGCCATTTGCGCCGCCAGCGCTGTGCTGCCCGCCACCTGTTTTTCGACGCGGGGCAGGTTCTTGCGCAGCCACGTGGTGCAGTGTTCCAGCGGCGCAAAATGCGAATACAGCGTCTTGATCTTCTCGCCCTTGTGCCCCAGCAGCGCGAGGCGCACGTCGAGCCAGAGCTCTTCCGTGATGCAGGCTGGCGGCTGGTTGGCCAGCAGAATGTCCACGGTTTCGTAGATCGCGCCGCCCGAGGAGTTCTCGATGGGCACAATCCCGCGGCGCGACGGCTTGGCGGCAACAAACGTGAAGACCTCCCGTATGGACGGGAGCGGGATCAGCCGCGCGCCGGCGCCAAACCTCTTCTCCGCCACCAAGTGCGAATACGTGCCTTCCGGACCCAAATATGCAACGTCCATTGCGCCCGCCTTTTTTCTCCGGTTTCCCGGCGCCTTCTGATATACGTGGCACTTTAGCAGCGCCCGCAGGGGCCGGAAAGTGTTTTATCAGCGTGGAGGAACGGCCATGACTCTGGCCCTGGCAAATCCATCGAAGCAGCAGGCGCTCGAAGCGCGCATGCTCCGCCTCGGAATCAACGATAGCAACCTGGTGGAGAAGTTCGTGCTCGGCTCGGGCAAGGGCGGCCAGAAGGTGAACAAGACCTCCTCCTGCGTGTATCTGCGCCACGTCCCCACCGGGATCGAGGTCAAGTGCCAGCAAGGCCGGTCGCGCGAGTTGAACCGGTTCATGGCGCGGCGCGAGCTGTGCGACCGCATCGCAGAGCGCGTGACCGGGGAGGTCACCCGGCGGCAGGCCGAGGCGGAGAAGATTCGCAGGCAGAAGCGGCGTCGTTCGCGCCGCCAGAAGCAGCGGATGCTTGAGGACAAGCACCACCACTCGGCGCGCAAGACGCAGCGGGGCAGAGTCTCGCCGGGGGGCGAAGAATAGGATTGCCGGGAGAATACATCAATATTGATGTTGCAGAGCCATGGAGTTCAGCGTAGAGTTTTACACATCGGCGGCAGGAGACTGTCCTGTCAGGGAGTTCTTGGAAGACCTGAAGGCCTCCGATCCGGGTGATTTCGCTGCGGTCATGGCCGGCCTTGCAAAACTGAGGAACAGGCAGTATCACCGGCCACCCCTTTCAAAGGCCATTGGCCATGACCTCTTTGAACTGCGCCACGTTGGGAAGTTGAATTCGCGAGTCATGTATTTCTTCATGCGAGGACGACGTATCGTAGCCGTGCACGGCATTCGCAGCAAAGGCCAGGAAATTCCGCTGAGGGACCGCAAGACAGCGTTGGAACGCATGCGAGACTGGCTGGCAAGGAACACGCCATGAAAACAACGGCTTTTGACTCCTATCTTGAGGCACAGTTGATGGATCCCATGTTCGCCGAGCGATTCGAGCGGGCAGGCGAGTCTTGGGACGTTGCCTTGCAGTTGGCAGCTCTTCGCACAAAAGCCGGCTTGTCCCAGAAGCAGCTGGCGCGGAAACTGAAGACATCCCAGCAGCAGGTCAGTCGACTTGAATCTCCGGCCTACGAGGGGCATTCGCTAACCACGTTGCGCAGGGCAGCAAGCGCGCTGGGCGCCCGAGTGAAAGTGGTATTTGAGCCAACCCGTGGCAAGCCGCACGCCGCAGTAGCCGAATCCAAGGGAAGATACGGGACCCGCTGATGGGATCAAGCCCCTACCCCGGCTGCTGCTGCGTCACGCAGTGGATGGATCCGTAGCCCCAGATCAGCTCACGGCAGTCGATGCCGATGACGCGCCGGTCCGGGAAGCACTCCCGCAGGACATGCAGGGCCTTTTCGTCAGACGCCTGCTTATAGACGGGAACCAGGACAACGCCGTTGGCAATGTAGAAGTTGGAGTAGCTAGCGGCCATGCGCCGCCCCTCCACGACGAAAGGCAGCGGCATGGGAAGTGTTTTGACAGTGAGTTTCTCCCCGCGCTCGTCCACCATCATGGCGAGGCGTTCTGCGTTCTCTTTGAGCGGCGCATAGTTGGCGTCGCCGGAATCATCCTCCGCCGCCGTCACGACCGTGGATCGGCTGACAAAGCGCGTAATGTCGTCTACATGACCGGTGGTGTCGTCCCCCGCGATGCCCGCGGAAAGCCACAGAATGTTGGTGACGCCGAGGTAGTCTTCAAGCTTCCGCTCAATCTGGTCGCGCGTATACTGTGGATTACGATCCGGGCTCAGGAGACAGCTCTCCGTGGTAAGAAGTGTGCCCGCGCCATTCACGTCAAGGGAGCCGCCCTCCAGCACCATGCCCGTATCAAACCTGCGCAGGTGCCCGATCGGCATCTTTCCTGGCACCCCGTCGCCGACCAGCAGGTCGGGGTACTTGTTGCCGTAGGCGTTGTATCGCCACTTAGTCCAGGCGAGCGGCTGTTTTGCAGAGCTGTTCCCGGCCACGAAGATCGGCCCGTAATCGCGGATCCACACGTCGCCCGACTCGATGGTGTGGAATGTTAGCTGGCCGCCATCTGGCACAGCCGTCCGGAGCTTCTTCTTCGCACGGGCAAGAACCGTCGCGTCAGGGACGAGGAGGTGGACTTGTTCCTGCCCGGCCAAAGCGCTGATGATTGCTACGAAGGCTTCTTCCGCCCCCGCCAGATGCGCCCCCCACGTCCGCTGATTGTATGGCCACGACAGCCACGTAGCTGCATGCCGCTCCCACTCGGCGGGCATGCGATAGCCCAGCGAGGAAGACGCCTGCGTATGAGTGGGTGTGGAAGACACGGTGAAAATAGGATTCAGGGCTCCGCCTTCGTCAGTTCACCATACAGCTCCGGACGCCGTTCAGCAAAGAAACGCCACGACTCCTGCATGCGATGGACGTGGTCAAAGTCGCAGGTCGCAAGGATCACCTGTTCGCGGTCATCCGCCTGAGCCAGAATCGTCGCGCCCGGGTCCGCCACGAAGGACCCGCCCCAGAACCGCGTATCGCCCTCGGTCCCCATGCGATTCACGCCCGCAACATACACGCAGTTGGCCGCCGCGTGGCCCACCTGCACCGCGCGCCACATCCGCTCCCAGTCATCAGGAATGCCGGGAGTGACGGGCGCCAGGCTGGCCGGCTTGCCAATGGCGGTGGGATAGACAATCAGCTCCGCGCCCTTGAGCGCCGCGATCCGGGCCGCTTCGGGGAACCATTGATCGTAACAAATGAGCACCGCGATCTTCCCCAGCCCGGCGTCGTGGACCACAATGCCGGTGTCGCCCGGCGCAAAGTAGTCCTGTTCGTAGAAGCCGGGGTCGTGAGGGATGTGACTCTTGCGGTAGCTTCCAAGCATCGCGCCGTCAGGCCCAAAGAGGCAGGAGGTGTTGAAAAATCCGCCATCTGCCGCGCGCTCGAAGATCGATCCCCCGATGAGGCATATCCCGCAACGCGCCGCGAGTCTTCCCAGCGTGTCGCTGGTCGGGCCTGGGATCGGCTCGGAGAGGTCCATGGCACGCGCATTCCCTGCTTCGCGGCAGAAGTAGGGCGTCGCGAAGAGTTCCGGCAGGGCTACAATCCGCGCGCCCCGGGAGGCGGCCTGCGCGACCAGCGCGGCTGCCTTGCGGATGTTGGCTTCTTTGCTGTCCGCCATGGACATCTGGACAAGCCCGAGGGTAACAGGGGGTCGTTTCATTTCTTGCCGCCGTGCGCTCCTGCAGAAAACGTTCCGTTGATAAGCTTGCGGAATGCATCCTCAAAAGTAAACAGGCAATTGCCGGAAGGCCTTTTAGGCGGGAACTGCCGCCTGCTTCCGCATCCGGAGCAGCAGCACGGCCATTGCGATCGGGCACAACGTAACGGCGGACAGGCCCCACCGCATGCCGGCGGAATCCGATGCAACGCCAACAATCCATGTCATCAGGACGCCGCCGACATTGCCGGAGGCCGCAAGCAGGCCGAACATGGACCCGCCGCCCCGCGGATAGCGGTCGGCCACCACGCCCAGCATGCTCGGCCACAGACAGCTTCCCGCCGCACCGAGCAACATGCAGGCGGCCAGCGCGGCCGCCGGCAGCGGCGCGAAACAGGCGACCGGGAACAGGGCGGCCGACCCGAGGCTGCAGGCCAGCAGAACCGTGTACGGGCTCACCCGGGCTCCAAACATCCCCACCGTGATGCGGCCGATCGCCATGGCGAGCGAAAAGAACACCAGGGTCATGCCGCTGGTCCACCGCGAGTAGCCCAGGCTTTTTTCCGCATATGCGGGCAGCCACTGCGCAAGGGATGCCTCCATGGCGCCGGCCAGCAGAATGGCTGCCAGCGCGGCCAGGAAATACGGCTTCAGCGCCAACTCACGCACTCGTGTGCGCGCGCCGCCCTCCGGCGCTAGGGACGGCGCCGACAGGCAGATGAACGCCACGGCCACAGCCGCCGGTATCACGGCCATCCCGAGAGAAAGCGCGCGCCATCCGAGCCCCGTCCGCAGGGCCAGCGAGCAGCCCATCACCGTCGCCACGGCGCCTGTGCCGTAAAAGGAATGCAGCCAGTTCATCGCGGCTGTGCGCCGGTCCGGCTGCAGCGCACAGACGATCGGGCTCAGCACCATATCGAGGGCGCCCGCGCCCGTCCCCATCACGAACGCCGCCCAGCAAAGGGTGCCGTAGCCCGGCGCCAGGCCCAGCAGCACCAGCCCCGCCGCGACCAGCAGGCTTCCGCACACCGTGAACGGCTTGGGGCCCAGCCGGTCCGCAAGCGGCCCGGCCAGCAGCAGCCCGCCCACTACCCCGGCAAACGTCGCCCCCGCAAGCCGGCCGAGTTGTTCGTGGGTCAGGCCGGCCGGGCCGCCGAAATCAGCGCTGAGCGTGGTGAGAAAGACCGGCAGGAAGTTGATGGCAATCGCGATGCATACCATGCCCGCGTAGCTCGCGGTCAATCTGCAGGCCATCGACCGGTTCATTTTTGTCCCCGCAACGGGAAGGCTGGCCTCAGTCCCGGGCGATGGCGACAACCGGCGGCTGCGCCTCCCAGAGCTCACGAAGGGTCTGCCGCAGCGCAGCGGTCCCCTCGCCCGTCAGGGCGGAAATAGAGATCGGCCGGGTCCGAGTCTTGCGCTTGAACTCTTTGAGATTCCCGGCGGCCTCCGGCACATCCATCTTGTTGGCGACAATGACCGACGGCCGGCGGATCATCTCCGCGCTGTGAAGCTTGAGTTCATTCCTGAGGCTGCGGTAGTCCTCATAAGGCTTGCGCCCGTCAATGCCCGACATGTCGATGACGTAGACAAGGATCGCGGACCGCTCGATGTGCCGCAGGAATCCATGCCCGAGCCCCAAGCCCTCGTGCGCGCCCTCGATCAGGCCGGGAATATCGGCCACGGTGACGCGCACATAGTCCTCAAAGACCATGGTGCCGATGATGGGGTTAAGCGTCGTGAACGGGTAAGGCGCAACCTTGGGATGCGCGCCGGTGAGCTTGCTGATCAGCAGAGATTTTCCGGCGTTGGGGAACCCCACGAGGCCAATATTGGCAATGATTCGAAGCACCAGCTTCAGCGACTTCTCTTCGCCTGTTTCCCCGGGCGTGTGCTCCGTGGGGGCCTGATGCGTGGAGGTCTTCCAGTGCACGTTGCCGCGGCCGCCCTTGCCACCCCTGGCAATGATCTGCTGCTGCCCGTGCTCAAGAATTTCGCCCAGCAGCTCGCCGCTGTCTTTGTCGTAGATCGTCGCCCCGCAGGGGACGAGAATGACGAGGTCCTGCCCATTGCGCCCGGACGCCTGCTGGCCGCGTCCGATGCCGCCATCCTCAGCGCGGCGCACGGGAGAGTAGTAGATGCCAATCAGGGAGTCTGTGTCCCGGCTGCCTTCGAGGATGATATGGCCGCCGCGGCCGCCGTCGCCGCCGTCCGGGCCGCCGTGCGGAACAAACTTCTCGCGGCGAAAACTGGCCGAACCGTTGCCGCCATTGCCGGCAGTCGCGTGCAGGACCACTTCATCAACGAAGGTCCGGGTTTTCACGCGTTCAAGCCATCGCCGGCTGGATCACGTTGACCCGCTTGCCGTCACGGTCGAACTTCACGAGGCCCGCCGCCAAGGCGAACAAGGTGTCATCCGTCCCGCGTCGAACATTAAGACCCGGCGTAAACCGCGTGCCGCGCTGACGCACGAGAATGGATCCCGCCGTCACGGTCTGGCCGCCGTAATTCTTGATGCCGAGCCGCCGGCCGGAACTGTTCCGGCCATTCTTGCCTGAACCACCGCTTTTCTTGGTCGCCATCGACGTCTCCCTGGAAACGGCGCCGTCACCCGCGGGTGCGGCAGCCGAAGATTACTGGATACCATCCACCTTGAGCACAGTCAGCAACTGGCGGTGCCCGATACGCTTCGAATAGCCCTTGCGGCGGCGCTTCTTGAAGGAGCGCACCTTGGGGCCCTTGGTCTGCTCAAGGCACGTGGTCAGAACTTTCGCGCCCTTCACCATCGGCTTGCCGATCGTAAGCTTCGTTCCGTCGGAAATGGCCAGAACCTCTGTCAATTCGACCGGCTTCCCCGCTTCCACTTCCAATTTCTCGATTTTCAGCCTGTCATTGACTTTGACAAGGTACTGCTTCCCGCCCGTCTCTACCACGGCATACGCTTCCATGGGACACTCTTCCTTTGTTCTCGCGCCTAAGGCTCAGACTCCCCGACCGCCAAAAGGCAGACACAATACGCAGGGAGCGACTTGCTTGTCAAGCACCACCCGCGGCAAAAAAGGAAGGCTGATTCTGCCGTGGAAACGCAAGGCAGGGATTGTTGCATAATCCCCCACTTGCATCTATCTGGGGGAAGCACCGTCAGTAGGAAGATATGACCGGGAGCAGTTCGGCCCCGTGGTCCCGGTGGTGCCTGTTCACGCGCCTCTACGAGCCTGTCGACTATGTCGGCAACTCCCACTGCGGGCAGCAGGTCAGCCTGTTCGGGCGCGACCCGGACGTCCTCGCCCGCCTTATCGACACGCGCGCCGTGCGGGCACGCCTGGAGAGCCTATTCGGCGCGGGCATTTCCGTGGAGGTCGCGCTGGATTCCCGACTGGGCGAAGAGCCGTCCGGAAAGACGGACGCCCGCGTGCGTCTCGCGTTCCTGCTCCCCGACGTACTCACCCGGCTCACGCACGCCTGTGATCACGGGTCCGCGATAATGCTGATGGGTTGGTCGGCTGCACCCGCGTAGAAGACAATAATCTCTGCAGGAGTCTTGCCCTCGTTGATCCCGTAATGCAGAGTATTGACTACTTCCACGATCGGGTCACCTGCGACCAGGTGAAGCGTCGCCCCGTTTGTCGTCACGACGGTCAGTTGCCCTCTGATCATTACCCCGGCATTGATGACTGGGTGGCTGTGAGCATGGAGTCTCACGCCCGGAGGAATCACGATGCGCAGGATGGAAACGCCAGGCTGTTGCCGCGGGTACGCCGGCAGGAGCGCCCCATCCCAGCTATTGGTTGAGTAAACCAACTTTGTGACGCTAACGCCCGCTGCGGTCTTCGCTTCCGGGACCGGCAGGCGCGCACAACCGAACACCAAGAGAAAGAGAAACGGCGCCATTGTTAGGACGGAAAGCGTTCGCCTTGTCATGTAAGGATTCCTCCTGCACCTTAGTCTACAGTGGGAACATATCTTTCCGGCCACCTCAGGCGCGCCAAATACCTGCGGCACGCCTCCTAGGTCGAGAACTCCGACTCCAACTCGGCCAGCGTTTTCGGATAGCCATCCACGGCCCAACATTACCGGCTGTACCAACGCCAGTCAAGGGGTTACCCCTTTCCCTAATCCTCGCCTAATTTTCGTCGGATTTCACAAAAGCGCTACTGGGCGGAAG
>CAYRKB010000094.1:0-17626 GCA_964424705.1 uncultured Victivallales bacterium | reverse complement strand
GCGGAGATAAGGAAACGCGCCTGAACGGACAACTCCCCGGAACTCACATGCGCCCTTCACAATATAGAGGGGAGTGTATTCGTTGTCCTTTCAACGGGTTGGGAGTAAGCTTCAGAAGTAACACAAGAGGAGGAGTGCCATGGATAAGATGGGCCGGTTGACAGCTGGATTATTGTTCGCCGCGGCGATGGTAATCGGGACGAATGCAAGGGCTGAGGATGACGCCGCAGGCAAGGTGGACGAAGGCGTCAAGAAGCACGCGAGCAGGGAGCCCGTAGACGTGTTCAAGAGGTGGGATGCCAATGCCGACGGGAAGGTGTCCAAGGACGAATTCTTCGCGGCCCGCGAAGCCAGCGCCAAGAAGAGAAGCAGCGCGGCTCCCTCGAAGGAGAATCTTGCGAAACGTTTTGCGGAGATGGACGGCGACAGCGACGGGTTCCTGACGCTTGACGAGATGAAGGCATCTTTCGCAAAAGGGCGCGAACACGGCGAGGGTCATGGTGATAAAGAACACGCCCCGGATGGCAAGACGGGCGATGCCGCTGGCAAGGAGTAGAATCGCAGCTGGTAGGGACTTCCTCGATGCGCGCGCGGCGCCGCGGCAGGCCTCTTGGTACAGGTAGTCCGACGGGGGCTTCCTTGCGGATGGTTCATTCCGTAACGAAGCCCCCCCCCGTCCTTTTCGTCCTGATGACTGGCGGGTCAGGTTTCCAATCGGTCTAGCCTCATCACCGCAAGCCCCACGATGAAACCGTTTCGGCTCATCTTTGTCAGCGCACGAAGATACACGGCTCCCCTGGTCGTTGCCGCTGTCGCCATGCTGGCGCTGGTAGCTGTGCAACTGCTGGTCCCCTGGATTATCAGGATTCTCATTCAGACCATCACCGCGCAAGGCGCCACCCCGGCATCCATGGAAGTGATCACCCGGCTGACGGTGATCGTGCTGGTGGTGTATGGCCTGCGGGCGGGGCTGCAGTTCTTGCGCTCCTATCAGGCGCACATTGCG
This sequence comes from uncultured Victivallales bacterium, assembly GCA_964424705.1. GTDB lineage: Bacteria > Verrucomicrobiota > Kiritimatiellia > UBA8416 > CAYRKB01 > CAYRKB01. The sequence continues at coordinate 16,620 of CAYRKB010000094.1, read as the reverse complement.
GGGTGGGGTGTGGTGGCCGATGTGCGGAAGATCATCTACACCCACCTGCAGCGATTGTCGCTTCGCTTCTACCACGACAAGCAGGTCGGGCAGTTGATGTCCAACGTCATCAACGACACCGAGCTCTTTGAACAGCTGATCTCGCACGCTATCCCCGACGTGGTTGTGAACATCGTCACCTTTGTCGGCGTCACCATCGTGCTGTTCCACTTGAATTGGGAGCTGGCGCTGCTGAGCACCATTCCTATCCCCCTGGTGCTTCTGTCGCTGCGTGTGTATGCCCGGTATGTGCGGCCGGCTTTCCACCATCGGCAGCGTGAGCTGGGCGATCTTAACGCGATTCTCAACGACAATCTCGCCGGCATTCGGGAAATCAAGGCGTTCACGCGTGAGCCCCACGAGGCGCAGCGCGTGCACCAGCGCATAGACAGCTACCGTCAGTCGCTTCTCGGCGCGCTCAAGCTTATGGCCACATTTCAGCCGTTTGTGGACTTCACATCCTCGCTGGGCACAATCATCGTGATACTCTTTGGCGGACGGCTGGCGCTTCAGGGGCAACTGCCGGTGGCCGATCTGGTGGCTTTCTTTCTCTACCTCGACATGTTCTACGCGCCGGTGCGCAACCTTAGCGGAGCTTGGGAATCAGTGCAGGGCGCTCTGGCCGGATCCGACAGGCTCTCCAGCCTGCTGACCGAAGCGGAGGAGCCGCACAATGTGCCGGGATCGGTATCCGTGGTCGGTAGGGCCAGAGGGGAGCTCTCGTTCCGTGACGTGGGCTTCTGGTACGACCATGGAACCCCGGTGCTGGAGGGAATCAATCTGGACATACCAGCCCATACCGACGTGGCGCTGGTGGGGCCGACGGGCGTGGGCAAATCGACCATGGCCGGACTGGTGCCCCGTTTCTACGATGTATGTGCCGGGGCAATCACTCTGGATGGGCGCGACCTGCGTGATTATGGCCTGGACTCCCTTCGCCGGCAGATCAGCGTTGTGCTGCAGGACGTGTTCTTATTCTATGGAACAGTACGGGAGAACATCCTGTTCGGCCGCCAGGATGCCACGGAGGACGAGATGATCGCTGCGGCCACAGCCGCCAACGCTCACGGCTTCATTATGCAGCTAGCCCGCGGGTACGACACGCTGATCGGCGAGCGTGGGGTCAAGCTCTCCGGCGGGCAGAAGCAGCGGCTGTCCATTGCCCGTGCGGTCCTCAAGGATGCGCCCATACTGATTATGGACGAGGCCACCTCGTCTGTGGACACGGAAACCGAGTCGCTGATTCAGGAGGCTGTGGAGCACCTTATGAAAGGGCGCACCACCATCATCATTGCGCACCGGTTATCCACGGTGCGCAGAGCCGACAAGATCGTGGTGCTGGAGGACAAGGGAATTCGGGAGACCGGCACCCACGAGGAGCTTATGGGCCGGGATGGCTTGTATAAACGTCTATACACCGTGCAACGTTTGTGGGAATCCAACTGACGTGACCGGGGCAGGGGAATCGCCTCACCTCGCCCATGGTCCCTGTCGACATCTAGGGTTCCAACGCCGACTGCGAGTACGGCAGCGCCGGCAGCGTGAACGCAGGCGCTGCGCCCGGCGCATCTGGCGGCGGGGCTGCCGACTCCGCTGCCCTTGTCGTCACGGCCATGGCAACGAGCGGCGCCAAGGCCCATGCCGCCAACCAGGTTTCACTGGAGCACGGGCTCCTCTGCGTCCTCCTTGAGCCGCTCCTATTGTGCTGCCGCCGTGACCGCGTTGCCGTCGCCGGCCCAGCCTTCAATTCGGCATTTCACAGTGCGAGCACTTCTTTTCAGTCTTCGCGCTGCATGCGGCGCAATTTCCTATGCATTCTCGTGGGCCCTGTGTGTTGTCTGGCACCCCGCCGCCGCAATCGCCGCTGCCAGCACCAGGCTCAACATCGTCTTCGCCTTCATGTTTGTCTCCTCTTTCTCGCGCCGCGTCAGGTTCCTGGCGCTGCGCGCGTCACTTCCCGCCTTGCGTTCACAGTTCCTTCTTGCAGTCGCTGCGGAAGCAGCAGTCCATGTGGGGGCAGGCGTCTACGAAATGGCCGTAGCATTCCGTGTTGCCTTCGGCCTTTTGGATGGAACGAACTAGCTGCGCCTTCTTCATTCCCGCTGGCTCAATTCCCAACTTCTTCGCCATCGTCCCGATTGCGGTCATCTTCATCGCGGCTCCTCCTGGTAAGCAGTTCTTTCGTCCACCCGGTCCACGTCGACGATGCTCATTTCTGCTGCCGTGCCGTTTCGACCATCGGGATTGCCTGCATACTGCGAGCTTCTTCTTTTCCAGCCCCGATGCATATGCGGAGGAACCCTACTTCCCAATACGAAAACCCCTAGGTGGCGACCGCTAGGATCCAGCCGGGTGACTACTGCCGAAGTCCACGCTGTGTTGACTCGGAGTGCTTGTGTTCTTTTCCGGGGTGAAAAGGCAGAAAACGGTCAATCACTACAATTTGCCGGAACACAGGCAAGGGCGCATGTGAGTTCCGGGGAGGTATCCGTTCAGGCGCGGTTCTTTATCTCCGCGACGAGGGCATCGCGGCTCCAGGAACAAGCCGGGAGCGACAACGGGCAACTCCGACTGGAGATGCGGCGACCCCGCCGCGTTCTCTCGCTCCTCCTCTTGCACCCCGCGACGAGGGCGTCGCGTCTCCAGGAGCACGGAAACGAGCGAAATCAGACGTTCCGCTGGAGTCGCGGTGCCCCACCGCGTTCGCTCCGAGCTTCGCCGCATCTCCCCGGGCGGCGATCGCCGGAACTCACATGCGCCCCACAGGCAAGAAGAGGTATGCATTTGCTGGCTTTTCCTGGTGTGTGGCGGCAAGATGCGCTCACATCATGTTATGCGGGCGTAAGAGTACAGGAAAAGATCCAATAGCCTTGTTCGGCGGATAGAATGAAAAGAGGCGCTCTTGCTGCAATTGTCATGGCGGGCGTCATCGGCGCGACTCTCGTCAAAACGACAAGAGGAAGTCGATTTGCCGACCTCCCTGATGTAACGACACCCTGGCAACGCACCTTTACGGATCGCTACCATACTCTTTTTGCAGGAAGCCTATCCGTTTACGTGCAGGGAAAGATCGACGGTAATGCCGTGCTGCACACATCGATAGGCGACATTCAAATGTCATCCGGCAGAGTGGATAAGATTCTCATCTCTCCAGAAGCTTGGTGTCGAAAGTGCGAGGTGCGGTACGAGCCACTAACCGTCACACAGGGGGACCTCCGTTTCCATGTGCGACTTGGCAACGCTCCTATGCCGGAACACTACACAACCATCGATACCGAACCTGCAAACTACATCGGTGGATGGACGACCTGGTATCCAGGCCGCAACCAGAAGTATTCACAAGGGTTCTATCGCCTTGGACACAAGGCTGGCAAATGGACCTACTTTGATGAACGGGGCAGCATTCGAAGGATCGAGAACTGGCATGATGGAAGACTGATTCAGGCCAGAACTGCGAACCAAGTGTCGGATACTGCCGACGCGGAAGCCCAACTCACGGCCAAGGACGACACACAGACGATTTTGTCAGCGCTGATGGCCTACTTTGATCATTATGGCACGTTACCTGAAGTGGAAGCGCGGACAGGCGTTGAGTTTGTCCGTGTTATCAGCGGAGACAACCAACGTCGTTTCGCATACATGGCGTTTTGGCCCAACGCAACGAATGCCGGCCTTTGCGACGCGTGGGGATTGCCCTACCGATTTGATGTCCAAACAAATGACGCACTCAATTTCAGAGTGTGGTCATGCGGTATGAACAAGCAAGATGACATGGGTGAGAAGGATGACATTGTGTCGCTGGGCGGCACAGAATATCATTCTGGTGGCGACGGGAGCAATTGAACAACAACGAGGGTCACCCCACAAGGTGATCGGAAATGTGACTGCGAACAGGGCGTCGGAGCCTAGCGTCGCTCCCGCTCCGCAAGTGCAACGCCGGCGTGGGCGCTCGAAGAAGAGCGCGCTGAAGGCGTGCAACATCGACGCGTCGCTGCCCATGTGCGTGATGATGTGGCACGCCTTCAGCGTGCGGGGGACGGGGGGGGGGCTGTCATGGTCCCAGGCATTCTGCCTGGGCTATGATGAGCCTGCCCTGCAGGCAGGAGAACAGATATGGACAGTTCGACATGCGGTTGCCAGCATCTGGGTGCACACTATGGATTGGCGCTGTCGCGTGCCTCAGTGCCAGCGTTCTCCTGTCTCGGACGGACGGCCGCTACTAGTCCCCGAACCGGATCTGTAACGCAAGGTGCACAGGTGAAATGTCAATGAATGAGGTTCATGGAAAGATCGCGTTGGTGACGGGGTCATCCCGGGGTGTAGGCTCTTCCGTTGCGTGCATGCTGGCCGCGCGGGGTGCGGATATTGCCGTCAACTATCACAGCAAGGCCGCCCGGGCCGAAGCAGTAGCCATCGACATCAGGGCGATGGGCCGCACCGCGCTGCTGGTGCAGGCGGACATCACGAAGCCGGGAGACGTCGCGGGAATGATGGAGGCGATACGGCGCGTCTTCGGGCGGCTGGATATCCTGGTATTGAACGCGAGCGGAGGTCTCGAAAGAGGGAAGCCTGCGGACTACGCGATGCAGCTTAATTGCGACGCGCAGGTCGCGTTGGTTGACGCGGCGTTGCCGTTGATGGCGAAGGGCGGGCGTATTGTTTTTGTGACGAGCCATATGGCCCACTTCCATGGCACAAGGAATGAGGCGGAGGGGCCTTATGCGCCGGTGGCGGCGAGCAAGCATGCTGGCGAGCAGGCGCTGCGGTCGCGGGCAGGAGACTTTGCAACGAGGGGGATCGAGTTTGTGGTTGTCAGCGGCCCGATGATAGAGGGCACCATCACGGCGAAGCTGTTAAGAAAGATGAGCAAGGGCGCGATGAGTGCGAGCATGACGCAAGCCGGGGAGCAGCCCATGTTGGAGACCTTTGCGCAGGCGGTCGCGGATGCCGCCTCCGGCGTGGCCGTCGGCGAGGGCACGGTGTTTGTCGGGAGCGTGGAGCCCGTGATGCCAGAGGACGTGTGGCTGCTTGCAGGCCAGTCCAACATGATCGGGTTTGGCCCCAAGGGGTCCGAACTGCCCGACGACCTGAAGCGGCCACTGCCGGGCGTCCTGATGTACGGCGGCGAGGCCTGGCGGGCCCTACAGCCCGGCGACGGGATGTTCGGTCCGGAAATCGGCTTTGGGCACGAGATGGCCAAAGCGATGCCTGGCGCCCGTCTTCTGCTGGTGAAGGCCGGGTTCGGTCTCGGCAACCTCTACGATGACTGGCGGTCGCCCAATGCGGGCAGAGGGCAGGCGGGGCCGCATTATGGCGCGTTCATCAAACTGGTAACCGATGCCCTCTCCACACGGCCCGGCGCGAAACTGGCCGGCATGCTCTGGATGCAGGGGGAAGGGGACGCCCACAACGATCCCGTCAAGGCAGATTCGTACGAGCAGAACCTTGCGCTCTTCATCGCGAGCCTTCGCCGTGATCTGAAGGCTCCCTCGCTGGGGTTTGTCATAGGGAAGATTTCCGCGTCCCCGGTCTGGGTGTATGCGGACAAGGTGCGTGAGGCGCAGTCGCGAGTGTGCGAGGCGGTGCCGCGGACGGCGATCTTTGACGCCACGGACCTGCCTTTCTGCGGCGATGACATGCACTACAGTACGATGGGTGCGGTGGAACTCGGCCGGCGTTTTGCCAGGGCGGCGCGCAGCTTGCGAAAAGATTAGTTTCAAGTTGCATTTCCTTGAGGGCAAGACTGTAATACCCCCCCCCCGCGCTACGGGCGAGTGGTGCAACCGCACGTTCCGGGACAGGTCGTTACTTCGGGGGCAAGGGGATGAAGAAGATCGTGACGGGTTCGGTCGTGAGTTTTGCGATGTGGGCCGTAGCCAGTTGCCTCCAGCCGGCTTGCGCAGAGGTGAATCTTGGCAAAGGCAGCGCCTCTCTGCTGGGGGGCGACCTGACCGATCCGGAGGACGACGTGGTGGACAGCGCAAACTACGGCGCGGGAAATTCCGAAGAATACATGCGTCCGGCGAATGGCAACTGGGTCACGATGAAGTCATCTCCCAACACGAAGGACAAGCCGCTCCAAATGCACGCGTACCAGGACTGGCAGAACTGCCCGCCCTGCTCGATCTTCCTGAACCATCCCGAGAGCCGGAAGTGGTACCTCGGATTCCTCGACGGCGGCAACGGCGGGCCGACCGAGGCGGCGCCCTACTACTGTGCGGTGGAGCTGACGAATGAGGTCGCGCTGACTCACTTCACGATCACGACGTCGCCCGACATGCCCGACCGCGACCCGAAGAAGTGGGCCATCCAGGGATCGATGACGGGCAAGGATGGCGAGTGGACGGACATCTACGTGTGCGACCCCACGAACAGGAGCGATGCCGTATTCAAGGAGGATGGCCGCACGACCACATACCTCTTCACCTCTTTTACGACGGCCACCATGGCGAAATGGTGCGGGGCGGAAGACGCCCGTAAGATCACGGCCAAACTTGCCGAGGTGAAGTCAACGGCGAAACTTGTCGCTGGGAAGTCAACGGCGAAACTTGTCGCTGGGAAGCCAACGGCGAAACTTGTCGCCGGGAAGCCCACGGCGAAGCCAGGGGACGGAAATGTCACGAAGGCGGATTTCCCCGTGCAGCCCAAGGCTTACAAGTGGCTGCGCTTTGTCTGTTACTCCTGCTTCAATCCCAATTCCCTGACGTATGCGGACTTCAATCATCCTCCGGGATTTGCGCTGGGCCAGGTGGAGCTATTCGGCGGCGCGGTGAAGCCCGGCGCGTCGATGGTTCTGCCGCCGAAGATCGTTCCGCCGCCAAGGAAGACCCTCATGCCCGTGCCGAGGGCGAGCGACAGGAACAAGCCCAAGGCCAAGACAACGAAGTAGGAACCGGTAGCCGCGAGCCGCCGCGGGGCCCGTTGGGTCCTCAAATCGAAGGAGTAACAATGGCAGAATCCCTGCACTCGCTGGATGCAGCCGTGGCGCACGCGCAGCGGCTGATGGGCAAAGGACGCAAGATTCTGGGCCTTGTCGGCAAGCCCGGCAGCGGCAAATCCACGCTGGCAAAACTCGTCGCCGCCCGGCTGGGCGCGAAGGCGCGAGTCGTGCCGATGGATGGATACCACTTCAGCAACCAGGTGCTGCGAGAGCTCGGCCGCGCCGGGCGCAAGGGGGCGGTCGATACGTTTGACGCTCTCGGCTACACCATGCTTCTCAAGCGAATCCGGAACGAAACGCACTCAGTCATCTACTACCCCGTATTCCATCGCGAGATCGAGGAATCCATCGCGGCCGAGGGCGTTGTTTCGACCGACGTGGATCTCGTGATCACCGAGGGCAACTACCTTCTCCATCCGAGGGACAGCTGGGGCGGGGTGCGCGAGCTCCTGGATGAAAGCTGGTACGTGGACGTGGACGATGCCTTGCGGATCGAACGCCTGGTCCAGAGGCGGCTGGGGCACGGCAACACGCGCGAAGAGGCCGTCCGCTGGTCGACCGGCAGCGACGAGGTCAATGCCGGGGTCATAGGAAAGACCCGTCAGTTCGCTGACGTGGTTATCACAGTCGGGGAGCTCTCTCCGGAATCGCGCTGAGGCCCAATATGACGACCAAGAACATAGCGGTGAGCCTCGGAACTCTCTTGGAAGAAATGGTAAACAGCGAGTCTGTCGCGCGCTGGCCCGAACCGGCCTACACCTGCAGGCAGGCCAGCAGCTACGACCGACGCCGGAAGGGGCCCGATCAGCCCGACTGGTTCGCCAACAACGACAGCTCACAGTTCGACCAGGTGCTGGAGCAGAACGGCCGCAAGCAGTACGTGCTTATGGATGCCGACGGGCCCGGCGCGGTGGTGCGGTTCTGGCTTACCACCGGCGAGAAGAAGACGGGATTCCTGCGGATCTATCTGGATGGCGCCGCCAAGCCTGTTATTGAGTTTCCGGCGTACGATCTTCTTTCGGGCAGTTTTGACGCCGGGCCCGCGCTGGCCACGGCCCACCCCGGGTACTCGCGCGACGGCAACGGCGGCAACACGCTGTACCTGCCGATCCCGTACGCGCGGCACTGCAGGATCACCTGGGAGGAAGCCGATGGCGGCGACATCACCGGTCCCCGCTTCTATGCGATCAACTACCGGTCTTACGCGGCCGACACGAAGGTGGCGACCTTCTCCATGGAGGCTTTGCATGAGGCGGAGGCGATTCTGGACCGCGTGAACCTGGATCTCCTGAAGCCGCCGGCATTCACGGGCGGCCGTGATGCGAAGTTAGGCCGGGCGATCGCCCCGGGCGGGAACGCCTTCGTCGATCTGCCCGGCGGTCCCGCGGCGGTGCGGGAACTGCACGTGCGCCTCGGCGCGGGGGATGCAGGCGCCCTGGAGCGGGCCGCGCGGGCGCTGGTCCTCGAGATGACGTGTGACGGCGAGGCGACGGTGTGGTGCCCCGTGAGCGATTTCTTTGGCAGTGGGTACGGGGTGAACGAACTGCGAAGCTGGTATCGCACGGTGGAGAAGGATGGCCTGATGTCCTGCCGCTGGGTCATGCCGTACCGCACGGGGGCCCGCGTCACGCTGCACAATTTCGGCAAGGCGCCGGTGAAGGTCGACCTCCAGGTGCGGACAGGGCCGTGGGCGTGGGATGTGCTCTCGATGCACTTCCGCGCCAACTGGCACTTCGAGGCCGATATGAAGACGCCGCCCTTCGTCGACTGGAATTACATCCGGACCAAGGGGCGGGGCATCTACATGGGCGACACACTGGCGCTTTTCAACCCGGTGCCCACCTGGTACGGGGAAGGGAATGAGAAGATCTGGGTGGACGGCGAGCCGTTTCCGTCCCACATCGGGACCGGCACGGAGGACTACTACAACTTCTCGTGGGCGCCGAAGCCGGTGTTCCAGACTCCGTTCGCCAGCGAGGTCAGGATCGATGAGGCGATGACTCAGGGCCACAATGTCCTGACGCGGACGCGAAACCTGGACGGTATTCCGTTCGAGCGATCCCTTCAATTCGATATCGAGCTGATGCCGTGGCAGGAGACGCACCTGACGTATGCCGCCACGACGTATTGGTATGCCGTCCCGGGCGCGTCGTCGAATGTTCATCCGATGCCGGAAGCCGCAACGCGGACCTACCGGAATATCAAGCCTCTCATAGTGAAGGTGATGGTAAGCAAGTTCCTGCCATCCGCGGGCAAGCTTGGCGGCCTGATGTACCCGGCCGACATGGCTGAGCTGGACTTCAAGCCCCGAACCTTCGAATCGTTCTGTGACCTGCACGCCGAGCTCGGGGCGCGTGCGCCCGAAGACCTGCTGGTCTATTATTCATGCCGCTTTGAATGCGATGCAGCCATGACGATCGCCGTGCTGCTCGGCTATGACGGCCCCGTCAAGATGTGGGTCGACGGCAAGGCATGCTTTCACGACCCTGACGGCGTCAACCCGGCGTTGATCGACAAGGGGCGTGCGGCGGTCGATGTCGCCGCGGGCGCGCACAGTGTGCTTGTCGCGCTGGGATCCAACTGCGGCAAGGCGTGGGGCATCTATCTGCGGCTCGAGCCGCTTGATCCCGCCGCTGCAGACAGTGTGCGCATGCTGAACTGCCAGGAGTCATAAATGCCATCCACGCGCGCGCCGATCTGCCTTGAATCGCTGCTTGAGGAAATGTTGACCTTCGAGTCCGTGGCCCGGTGGCCCGATCCGTCCTACACCTGCAAGCAGGCGGACAGCATGGACCGGCGCCGAGTGGCGCCGGATAAGCCGGACTGGTTCGAGAAATCCTGCGAGAACTTCATCCGCGTGGAGGTGGCCGGCAAGCGCAAGGTGCATGTCCTCATGGACGCGGAGGGCCCCGGGGCCATGGTCCGTTTCTTTGTGACTTCGCATTGCGGAAAGCCGGGCACGCTGCGGATCCACCTCGACGGCTCTCCCGCGCCGGTGCTGGAATACCGGGCGCTCGACCTGCTGCAGGGCACTTTCAATCCCGGCGCCCCGCTCACGACGACGCAGCCCTGCTATGAGGCCGACAAGTTCGGGGGGACGGTCTCGTATCTGCCCGTTCCCTATGCCAGGAACTGCAAAGTGACCTGGGAAGAGCCCGACGGCGGACCCGCGACGCCCACGGTCTGCTACCAGATCAATTACCGGACCTATGCGGAAGGCACGGGCGTCGAGACTCTCAGCGCCGATGTCCTGACCCGCGCGCGGGGCGCGATCCGCCGGACCAACCGCCTTCTGGCTGCGCCGCCGGGGTTTGTCTGTGGGTCCCCGCAAGCCGTGGACCAGACGCTCGCCTCGGGGCAAGCCGCCGCTGTGCAGCTGACGGACGGGCCGGCCGCAGTGCGTGAACTTTCTGTCCGCCTTCAGGCTCAAGACGCGAAGGAACTGGCCCAGGCATTCCGTTCCGTCGTGATCTCGGCGGAGTTCGACGGCGCACAGACGATCTGGTGTCCGCTGGGCGACTTCTTCGGAGCAGGCCCCGGCCTGAGCATCGTTCAGAGCTGGTACCGCAACGTGAGGGGCGACGGCCAGATGGTCTGCCGCTGGGTTATGCCCTACGCCAAGTCCGCGACGATCACGTTTCACAATCTCTCGGGCCGCCCGGTGGGCGTGCAGGCGAAGATCGTGGCGAGCCCGTGGAAGTGGGACTGCCTCTCAATGCATTTTCACGCGAGCTGGCATTTCCAGGCGGGTATCCAGGTGCCGCCGTGGATTGACTGGAACTACATCACCATCAAGGGCAAGGGCATCTACGTGGGCGATACGCTCACGGTTTTCAATCCGCTCCCGTCATGGTACGGCGAGGGCACGGAGAAGATCTGGGTGGACGACGACAAACGTCCCTCCCACATGGGTACCGGCACTGAGGACTATTACAATTTCTCCTGGGCGCCGAAGCCGACCTTCAACCTTCCATTCGCCAGCCACGTCCGCATGGATGAATCCCGCACACAGGGGCACAACGTGCTCACCCGGACCCGGAATCTCGACGGCATCACGTTCGGACACTTGCTCGAGATGGACATGGAGATTCATTCGTGGGAACCCGTGAAGCTGGACTACATTGCGGCCGCTTACTGGTATGCGTTCCCCGGCGCGATGTCCAATGTGGAACCTGCGCCGGAATCGGCGAAGCGGCTGATCCCGCGCGTTAAGTACCGTGCGATCACGCCGTTCATTGTGAACATGATGGTGAGCGACCTCCTGCCCGGCGCCGGCAAACTGCACGGCCTGACGTATCCGTCCGACATGGCTGGACTTGACCTCAAGCCGCGGACCTTCGAGGGCGATTTCTGCAACCTGCACGACGAACTGGGCGCGCGGGAGCCGGAAGACCAGCTCGTCTACTACGCCTGCCGATTCGAGTGTTCCGAGCCGATGGAACTGGCGGCTCTCCTGGGCTACGACGGCCCCGTGAAGATGTGGATCGACGGGAAGGAATGCCTCCATGATCCGGATGGCATCAATCCGGCGACGGCAGGCAAGGGCAGGGCTGCTATTCAAGCCACGGCCGGGGTTCACAGCATTTTGGTGGCACTGGGCTCCAACTGCGGCAAGGCCTGGGGCATCTACCTCCGGCTCGAAAGGGTGAATCTTGGCGCAGACGCATTTGAAGAAGAGGAATTCGCGAAAATTGTGCTGCCGCGTCTTTTGCACTGAAAAAGAAGGAGGATCGTGAGACATGAGTGATAATCAGGCCGAAGCAGACAAGACGGTGAAGGAGATCGAACACGTTGGCAAGCTGATCGTGAGCGCGCGCGAGCTGCGCGAGAAGCTGCAGCTGGACCCGCACCGGCCCACGTACCACCTGATGGGGCCGGAGGACTACAACTGCGCCTTTGACCCGCACGGGCTGATCTTCTGGAAAGGCCGGTACCATATCTTCTATCCCTTCTTCCCCGGCGGGGTGAACTTCTGGGGGCATTTGTCCAGCACCGATCTGGTGCACTGGCATTGCCACAAGACGGCGATAACGATTGCGCCCGGGGACCCTGACCGGAACGCGTTCGCCGGCGGGGCGCTGGTGAACCTGAACGGTGTGCCAACCCTCATCTACAACGGACTCGAGGCCGGCGCCTGCGTTGCCACGTGTACCGATGACAAGCTGGAGAACTGGACAAAGTCTCCGGCCAACCCGGTCATTCCGATTCCGAAGGAAGGATCCCCTGAGTTCGGCAAATACGTGATGTGGGACTTGTGCGGCTGGGTGGACGGCGAGTTTCACTATTGCCTCAGCGGCGGCAATACGAAGGAAGACGGCGACGTGGCCTGGGTGTTCAGGTCGCGCGACCTCGTTCACTGGGAGTTCCTGCACAAATTCTACAAATCGGACCGGCGCTGGACCGGCATCGAGGAGGATTGCTCCTGCCCGGACTTCTTCCCGATCGGCAAGAAGCATATGCTCATGTTCATCAGCCATGCGCGCGGATGCCAGTACTACATCGGGCGCTACGAGAACGAGAAGTTCCACCCGGAACAGCATGGCCGCATGAACTGGCCGGGCGGCTCGTTCTTCGCCCAGGAGAGCCTGGTGGACGACAAAGGCCGGCGCATCATGTGGGCTTGGGTGCCGGATCAGAGAACGCGGCAACGGATTCTGCTCAGCGGCTGGTCCGGGATCTACTCCTTGCCGCGCGTGCTGTCCCTGGCGGAAGACGATTCCCTGCTGATTGATCCCCCGGATGAACTGAGCGTGCTGCGCTACGATCACCGCCGGCACGAGCAGGTCAAGATCGTCGCCGATTCCGAACTGGTGCTGAACGACGTGAGAGGGGATTGCCTTGAGCTCTGCCTCGAGGTCGACATGGCTGGAGCAAAGGCATTCGGCATCAAGGTGCGGTGCTCGCCGGACGGCCAGGAGCAGACCTCCATCGTGTGCGATCCGGCGGCGAAGACCCTGACGGTGGACACGACGCGGACGACGCTCAGCAAGGAGGTGATCCAGCCGTTCCCGCACACCTACATGGCGTTCTACGCCGACAATCCCCTCACGGAAGGGCGGCAGGACGTACGCGTTCAGGTTGCGCCGTTCGAACTGAAGCAAGGCGAGCCGCTGAAGCTGCGGATATTCCTGGACCGTTCGATTCTTGAGGTCTTTGCCAACAGCCGGCAGTGTGTGACCCAGCGAATCTATCCAGACCGGGCGGACAGTATGGGCGTCGCGCTCTTTGCGCGCGGCGGCAGTGCCACCGTGCGGCGTCTCGATGCCTGGAAGATGAATCCGTCAAATCCATGGTAGCAAGAGTCATCATCCCGAGAAGAGTGGCTGGCCGGGATTTGCGGAACTCCGGTTGTGGATAGCAAGAGGGTGTGACCGGAAACGGTTCCTATCGCAAACCCGGCGAATGCTCCGCCGCCGCGTAGGGCCACGCCGCCAACGAAGCCGGATGGCCGGAGGCGCTGGCCTTCGCGTGCGCCGATTGCGTTTTTGCTTCTCTCCTCTGGGGCCGCGCCGCCCTCGTCGCGGGAACCATGGAAAGCGAGAAGGAGGACGCCCCCCGCCGCTGTATATGCCCCCGTGGCGCGGAGGTGCATTCCGCCCGTGCGCTTGCTTTTGTGCCGGGGTTCGGGCACCTTCTGGCGAGCAATAGGGTACTGATTCAGGCCTTCAGGCGAGTGGGCCAGGGCCTGTTCGCGGAGACTTCGTGCTGGACCCACGGCCGTGTAAACGCTGTTACTCAATACGCTGCGATGGTCTTTAGCTCAATTCTCTTTCTCTTTGTTTTCCTGCCCGCGTTCCTGCTGGCGTACTACCTGACGCCGAACCGGTATCGGAACGTGACGGCCGCGCTGGCGAGCATGCTGTTTTACGCCTGGGGCGCGCCGAACTTCCTCTTTGTGCTCCTCGGGTGTGCGGTCATCGACTTCAACCTGGGCCGACTTGTCCACCGGGAGCGGGCTGCCCGCCGGCGGAAGCTCTGGCTGGGCCTCTCGCTGGCTATCAACCTCGGGCTGCTGGCCTTTTTCAAGTACGCGAACTTCGGGGTGGACCAGCTGAACGCGGTCTTGGGCGCGCTGGGGCTGTCTCAGGTGGCCTGGGCCCGGGTGGCCCTGCCGATCGGAATCTCTTTCTTTACCTTCCACAAGATCAGCTACATCGTGGACGTGTACCGCGGGGCGACGGCCCCGGCGGAACGGTTCAGCGCGTATCTGCTCTACCTGCTTTTCTTCCCGCAGCTCATCGCCGGACCCATCATCCGGTATCACGACGTGGCCGCGCAGCTGGAGTGCCGGAGCCACACCGCCGGCCGCTTCTTGTCGGGTGTCTGCCGCTTCTGCGTGGGGCTTGGCAAGAAGGTGCTGATCGCAAACTCGCTTGCCGAGGTGGCGGACTTCGCGTTCGGCACCCGGCTCGGAGCGCTTGCCCCGGCCCACGCCTGGATCGGCATCACAGCCTACACGTTTCAGCTCTACTTCGACTTCTCCGGCTACTCGGACATGGCGATCGGGCTGGGCCGCATGGCGGGCATCGAGTTCCTGGAGAACTTCAACAAGCCGTACCTCGCGGGAAGTTTCACGGAGTTCTGGCGCCGGTGGCACATCTCGCTGTCGAACTTCATGCGGGAGTACCTCTACATCCCACTGGGAGGGAACCGGACGTCGCCCGGGCGGGCGTACCTGAACCTGTGGATTGTGTTCCTGCTCTCCGGATTCTGGCATGGCGCGGCGTGGCCGTTCATCATCTGGGGGGCGTACCATGGCCTGTTCCTGACGCTCGACAAGATGTTCTGGCTCCGCGCGGCGGACCGGCTGCCCAGGTGGGTCGCCATTCCGCCGACATTCCTGCTGGTAATGATCGGGTGGGTCTTCTTCCGCTCCCCGGATCTCGTGCAGGCTCAGGCCTATCTTCTCCGCATGTTCGGGGCGACCCAGGCGTGGCTGCCGTCGCCGACCTGGGCGAACGTAATCAGCCACCGGGCCGCCTTTGTGCTGATCCTCGCGGCGGCGCTTTGCTTTGCGCCCGCGATCCCTGCCGTCGGGCGGCTTATGGCGCGGTTGGAAACCAGGGAGAAGGCGGGGCTGTCCGCCGCCGGATACGCGCTGGCCCTTGCGCTGCTCGTGCTGTCGGCCTGCGCGCTGGCTGGCGCCAGCTTCAACCCCTTCATCTATTTTCGTTTTTGAGGTGACATGAGAAGCCTGCGCATGTTGATCATTGGGCTGTTCGGCGTGATCCTGGCCGCGCCGGTGCTGCAGATGAAGTGGCGCCTTGTGCCGGAGCCGAAGCTGGTGGGGTTTACATCCGGTTCGGGCCTACGGCCCCTTACCTGGCACACGTGGACGAGCGGCGCGTATCAGAAGCGCTTTGACCGCTGGCTGCAGGAGAGCATCGGGTTCCGTGCAGCAGGGATCCGGACGGACAGTCAGATCAATCTCACGCTTTTCAATGAGTCAGCGATCAAGACGGCGGACCGGCCGATTGTGGGGAAGGAAGGCATCCTTTATGCGCAGGCTTACCTGGAGGAGTATAATCGCAGGAATGGGAGCCAGGCGGCATCCGCTGCGGAGTTCGCCCGGGACCTGCGCCGTCTCCAGGACGGCCTTCAGAAAAGGGGCAAGGCGTTTGTCTTCGTGATTGCGCCGAGCAAGGCGGAGGTGTACCCGGAATTCATTCCGTCCCGCTTCCTGTCGCCGACCACGCGCGCTAACAAAAGCGCCTATCAGCAGCTGCTTCCGTTTCTTCGCAAGGAGGGGGTGCATCTGGTGGACGGGCACTCCCTCTTCCTGGAGCAGAAGCTCCGCGAGCCGTGGCTTCTTTTCCCGCCGGGCGGCATTCACTGGCAGGCGTACGGGGCCTGGCAGGTACTGGAGCGGATGACCGGGGAGCTCGAGTCCCAGCTGGGCCGCCCCCTGGCAAGAATCTCCTGCGAGGGCGTCGCCGCCGACGCTGTGTCGTGGAGGCAGGGCGAGGCCGATCTGGCGGCCGTGATGAACGTGTGGGTGCCCCCGCGATGGAGCCTGCGCGTGCCGCGCCCGAAGCTGCATGCCGACCCGGGCGTGGCCGCCCTGCGCCCCAGCCTGCTGCTGGTGGGCGATAGCTTCGCGGAAGGCCTGACGGCCCTGATGAACGGTTACGGGACAACGGATTTACTGGATTACTACTACTACTTCTCCAAGCACCGTTCCTATCCGTCGGGGAAAGTCATGCCTCTTGAGAAGGCAAAGATCGACTGGGAGCGGGACGTGTTCGGGAAGGATGCGGTGGTGATCGAACTCAACGAAATCCTTCTGAACTCCAAGGCTTGGGGGTTCGTCGAGGAGGCGCTGAAGCATCTGGACGAAGGCCGGGCGGCGGAGTAAGCGCGGCCTACGCCAGCTGAAAGCGCTCTGCAACCGGGCAGCGGGACTTCTGCGCCCTGACTTTTGCGAGCTGTCCGTTGCGCCTCAATGCTGCGAGATTGCCGTTCACCCACGCATCGTACGCCTGTTTCGGCAGTCGCCTGGGTAAAGAGGGCTCTACTGAGGCAATTATCTAGGTAGAGCCCGCTTTACGCGGGCCAGGCACGGGATAAGCGCCATAATGCGAATGGCTGACATGTTTCCTCGGGGCCTTCCGCCGGGCCTCACGCTGCGTAGAACTTGGCGA
>CAYRKB010000093.1:0-17753 GCA_964424705.1 uncultured Victivallales bacterium | reverse complement strand
TTTTTGTGTGAACGGGCCTCGGCACCTTCAGTGCGGCTCCCGCCTTCTTCAACCACATGAAGTATTGGCTTGGCCACCTGTTGGTCATTTGGCATACTTGCCAAGTCTTTGTGAAAGGAGCGGGCGCATGGACCGGAAGCAGAAGGCGATGTATGAGGCGCGGGCGCGGATCGTCAAGGCTCTGGCGCACCCGGCGCGACTGCTGATTGTGGATGAACTGGCGAAGCAGCCCCTGTGCGTGTGCGATCTGCGGGCACTCGTCGGCTCGGATCTTTCGACGGTGTCGAAGCACCTGTCGGTGCTCAAGAACGCCGGCATTGTGGACGGCAAGAAGCGCGGGTCCCAGGTCATCTACGACTTGAGGTGCCCGTGTGTTTCGGCATTCCTGATCTGTGCCGAGAAAGTGCTGAGAACGACAGCCAACGAGCAGGTACGACTGCTGAAGAAGTGACGGAGCGTTGCGGTGAATGACACGCGAACCATGAACGGACGGCTGGCGCTCGGACTTGTCGCGTGGATCACCGCGTACAACCTTCTCCCCGCCGCCGCCGGTTGGGTGACCTACGGGCTCTTCCATCTGCAGCGAGGAGAACGCCTCAGCCGGGCCATGGAGTTCTTTCTTTTCGAGACCCCGAAGGTGCTGTTGCTGCTCACGATGGTCGTATTCGGCGTGGGGATCGTACGGTCGTTCGTGACACCGGAACGCACCCGCCGAATCCTGGCGGGCAAGCGGGAGTCTGTGGGCAGCGTTCTGGCGGCGCTTCTGGGGATCGTTACCCCCTTCTGCTCCTGTTCGGCGGTGCCCTTGTTTATCGGGTTCGTGACGGCCGGGGTTCCGCTTGGCGTCACGTTCTCGTTCCTGATTGCGTCACCCATGATCAACGAGGTCGCCCTGGTGCTCCTCTTCGGGCTCTTCGGCTGGAAGGTGGCCGCAATCTACGCGGGCACGGGCCTGCTGATCGCAATGACAGCCGGCTGGACCCTCGGACGGTTGCGTCTGGAAAAGTGGGTGGAGCCGTGGGTCTATGAGACGAAGGTCGGCTCGGTCGAAGACCATGGCCACGTGGACTGGCCGGCGCGGGTGCGGTGCGGATTGGATGCCATCCGGGACATTGTCGGGAAGGTGTGGATCTACGTCGTGCTGGGCATTGCGGTCGGGGCGGGAATCCACGGATATGTCCCGGAAGGATTCCTGGCCTCCTTCATGGGCAAGAGCGCATGGTGGGCGGTACCGGCGGCCGTGCTGTTGGGTGTGCCGATGTACTCGAACGCCGCCGGAATCATTCCCGTGGTTCAGGCGTTGCTCGGGAAAGGGGCAGCCTTGGGCACGGTGTTGGCCTTCATGATGGCCGTAATCGGCCTGTCCCTTCCCGAGGCCGTGATCCTTCGAAAGGTCCTGACGATGCGGCTGCTTCTGACTTTCTTCGGCGTCGTGACCATGGGCATTCTGATCGTCGGTTATGTGTTCAACGCAATCATGTAGGAGCCGTCAATGATGAAGATACAGGTTCTGGGGACGGGTTGCTCCAAGTGCAAAGCGCTGACGGCCAACGCGGAAGCTGCCGTGAAGGCGCTGGGCATTGAAGCGACCGTCGAAAAGGTTGAGAAGATCGCCGACATCATGAAGTTCAGCGTGATGATGACGCCGGCGCTGGTTCTCGATGGTCAGGTGAAGAGTCCGGGGAAGGTCCTGGGCGTGGAAGACATCAAGAAACTGCTGTCGTAGCCCGTCCGCCGCTAAACACGGAAACCGAGGATTACATGACGAACGACACGAAAGACAAGGGCGACGCCTGTGGGTGCGGCGGAGGGAGCTGTTGTGGCAGGTCGGGCAAGTGGATCTGGATTGCTCTGGCTGCAGGCGTTGTGGGGGTGCTACTCGCCAGGAACGCAGGCAAGAAGGACGTTTCTTCGAGCGCGGCGACAGGAAGAGAGCCGCCCGCCGCTGTCAAGGCGGCCGGCGCCATGCCGGCCGCACCTGCGACGGCTACTCAGGAGAAGGCCCTTCCCCGACTGGTTGACCTCGGGGCCACGAAATGCGTTCCCTGCAAGTTGATGGCGCCCATCCTGGAAGAACTCAAGAAGACCTATGCTGGAAAACTCGACGTCCAGTTCATCGACGTTTGGGAGAACGAGGACGCCGGGAAGACGTACGGGATCAACCTGATTCCCACGCAAATCTTCTACGGCGCAGACGGCAAGGAACTCTTCCGGCACGAGGGCTTTCTCGCGAAAGACGATATCCTGGCGAAGTGGAAGGAATTCGGCGTGGATTTGCCGCAGAATCAGCAAGGCGGGAACCCGGGTGATTGAGGGCCTCTTCACAACTCTCTCCCGCGCTGTGGAAGGCTCGGCCGGGCTGGCGCTGGGCGCCGCCTTCGCGTGGGGCGTTCTCAGCATCCTGCTGAGCCCCTGCCATCTGGCGAGCCTTCCCTTGATCGTGGGGTTCATTGACAAGCAGGGCCGGATCACAACGCGGCGCGCCTTCACGATCTCGCTTCTCTTTGCGGTGGGCATTCTGATCACAATTGGCGTGATCGGAGGCGCTACGGCGGCGGCGGGGTGGATGATGGGCGACGTGGGACCGTGGGGCAACTACGGGGTGGCGGGCATCTTTTTCGCGGTCGGGCTCTACATGCTTGATGCGATCCGACTGTCCCTGCCAGGCGCCGCCCAGCCCGGGATGAAACGAAGGGGCATGCTGGCGGCCTTCATCCTCGGGCTGGTGTTCGGAGTTGCGCTGGGCCCCTGCACCTTTGCCTTCATGGCGCCGATGCTGGCGGTGACGTTCCGGTTCGCCGCGACGAACCTTCCGTATGGAATCCTCCTCCTCGTGCTATACGGCGCGGGGCACTGCTCGGTGATTGTGCTGGCGGGCACATTCACGGAGGTTGTGCAGCACTACCTGAACTGGAACGAGCGATCGAAGGGCGCCTTGATCCTGAAAAAGGCTTGCGGCGCCCTGGTGCTGCTTGGCGGGCTTTACCTGATCTACACGGCCAGGCGGACATAGGAAGAAAGGGAACGATGGCGACGAAACACGGAAGATTGGTGCGCGAGAACGTGCGCAAGGGGTATTCCGCCATCGCCAAGGGCGGCGGCAGCTGTTGCGGGCCGGCCAGAAGTTGCTGCGCAGCCGGGGAGGCCGCGGGCGTGGCCAGGGCCGTCGGGTATTCCGACGCGGACCTGGCGACGCTGCCCGAGGGCGCGAACATGGGGCTGTCGTGCGGCAACCCCGGGGCGATCGCCGCGCTCAAGCCGCGCGAGGTCGTGCTCGACCTGGGCAGCGGCGCGGGGTTCGACATCTTTCTCGCGGCGCAGAAGGTGGGACCGAAGGGCCGCGCGATAGGCGTAGACATGACGCCGGAGATGCTGGGCAAGGCCAGGAAGAACGCGGAGGACTTCCGGAAGCGCACGAAGCTGGACAACGTCGAGTTCCGGCTGGGCGAGATCGAACATCTACCGGTGGAGGACGCCAGCGTGGATGTGGTGATTTCCAACTGCGTTATCAACCTCTCCCCGGACAAGGCGCAGGTGTGGCGGGAGATAGCGCGCGTGCTCAAGCCCGGCGGCCGCGTGGCGGTATCCGACCTGGCCTTGCTAAAGTCCCTGCCGAAAAAGGTGCTGGAATCCGTCGAGGCGCTGGTGGGGTGCGTAGCCGGCGCGGTGTTGGTGGACGAGACGCGGGGCATGGCGAAGGCTGCAGGGCTGACCAAGATCGCGCTGACTCCCAAGCCCGGGTACGTCGAGAACATGGTGGACTGGAATGATCCGCTGTATCGCGGCATTCTAAAGCGCCTGCCCAGGGGCGTGACACTTGGAGTCTTTGTGACGAGCCTGGATATCGCTGCATGGAAACCGGCCGGGCGGAGAAACAAGTGATGAAGCACTCTGAAAAAGCGGTGGCGCTCTTCGAGAGCGGGTTCAATTGTTCACAGGCTGTGCTGATGGCGTTCGCCGGGGAATCGGGGATGGATTCCGCCAAGGCGGCGAAACTGGCAAGCGGGTTCGGGGGCGGCATGGGGCGGATGGCCCACACTTGCGGCGCGGTGACCGGGGCCTATCTCGTCATCGGCCTGAAGCACGGCGCGACTGACGCCAACGACAAGGTCGCCAAAGAGAACACCTATCGGTTGGTCCGGGAGTTCGCGGCGCGGTTTCAGGCACTCCACCCGTCGGATGCCTGTCGGGACCTGCTGGGATGCGACATCTCGACCATGGCGGGCCTGGAAGAGGCAAAAGACAAGGGCCTTTTCGGTTCCGTTTGTCCTCGATTAGTGCGGGAAGCCGCAGAGATTCTGGAAGACATGACGTGAGCGGCGCGCAGGTTCACCCAGCCGCCCGGCCACAGGCCCACCCAGGAGGTGAACAACGCGCGCGCGATATGTCGGAACCGAACCCCCGGTGAGTGGGCTGCGGCGCTCGGCCGGTCCGCCGCAGAGGGGACTTTTACGACTTGGCAGCAGTTCCGATGAAGAAGACCAGAGACTTCCCGTGTGTGTCACTGAGTTCCTGTAGGCCAAGCGCTTCGCCTCTTTGATGAATTTGTCGACGTTCCTCTTCGCTTCTCCGACCCACACGTCTCTCTTTTTATAGACCAGCACACCCCTAAAGCCGGAGGACTCCAGCCGCTGCAGCATCTCGTCGGCAGGAAGTCGTGCTGTGTCGCTCTCTCCGCTCTTACGGCCCGCGCCATTCAATAGTGGTCGATACCTGAGAATGGGGCTCCCTGCGCCCTTGCGGCGCAGGAGCCAAAATTCAGGCTCCTGCCGCGCAAGGCGGCAGGGAACCGTTCCTTCGTCAACGCAACTGTTTAGTGGCAGCGATAATAAGTGCTCCCCCACCGGACGAAACCGCCGTGATTCCAGAGGTGCCTGAGCGTGGGCCGTACCCTCATAAGGGGACGCGAGACAAGGACTTGAAATCGTGTTTTCCTGTTCACACTTCACGCCGGACCGACTATGCTTCCTTCAATGTCTTCGCTATTCACAACCGGGCTACCCAGCCTTGACCGCGTGCTCAAGGGCGTTCTCCCCGGCGACAACATCGTGTGGCAGGTGGATGCGATCGAGGACTACATGGAGTTCGTGGCGCCCTACGCGCAAAGCGCGCTCGCGAGCGGCCGGCGGCTGGTTTACTTCCGCTTCGCCGACCATGCGCCACTCGTGCCGGCCGGCTGCGGCGCGGAAGTGCACGTCCTGCACCCCGAGCGTGGGTTCGAGCAGTTCATCAAGCAGATCCACCAGGTGATCGAGGGCGCCGGGCGCGGCGCATTCTACGTATTCGACTCCCTCTCGGAGCTTGCGGCGGACTGGTATTCCGACCAGATGCTGGGCAACTTCTTCGTGCTGACCTGCCCGTACCTCTTCGACCTTGAAACCGTCGCCTACTTTGCCATCTTTCGCGACCGGCACTCGTTCCACTCCATCGTTCCGATCTCAGAAACCACCCAGCTCTTCCTGGAAGTGTACCGCCACAAGGGCAGGCTGCACGTTCATCCCACCAAGGTGCTGCACCGCTATTCCGCGACGATGAACATGCTGCACGTCTGGGAGGGTGAGGAGTTCCGGCCCGTCACGTCGAGCAGCGTGATCTCGCATATCATGAGCGCCGTCAAGTGGGGAGGCCTTCAGAAGGAACGGCGCCCCGGCTTTCTCGAACGCACGTTCCTGGACGCGCAGGAGCAGCTCGCGCAGATCCGTGCCGGCAACGCACCGCCGGATGCCGAGCGCGACCTGTTTGCGCGCCTCGCGCGCATGGTGGTGTCGAGGGACGATGGCATGCTGGAGCTCCTCGGCAAGCACATGAACGTCGAGGACGTCTTCGAGATCCGGCGGCGCATGATCGGCACCGGCCTGATCGGCGGCAAGACGGTCGGCATGCTCTTGGCGCGCGCAATCCTCCGCGACGCCGACCCGCGCTTCGCGGACCTCATTGAGCCGCACGATTCGTTCTTCATGGGGTCGGACGTGTTCTACACCTTCCTCGTCCGCAACGGGGCCTGGTGGATGTACCAGAAGCAGCACGACCCGGCCACGTTCCTGGAAGGCTCCGACCAGGCCCGCCAGCGCATCCTGACCGGCACCTTTCCCGCCTACACGATCAAGCAGCTGGAGGAGATGCTGGACTACTTCGGACAGTCCCCTTTCATCGTGCGCTCCAGCTCGCTGCTGGAGGACAACTTCGGCAACTCGTTCGCGGGCAAGTACGACAGCGTCTTCTGCGCCAACCAGGGGCCGCGCGAGCGGCGGCTCGACGACTTCCTCGCCGCCGTGCGAACCATCTACGCCAGCTCCATGAGCGAGCGGGCGCTGCGCTACCGGGCGCAGCGCGGCATGCTGGACCGCGACGAGCAGATGGCGCTGCTGATCATGCGCGTCTCAGGCTCGCGCTACGGGCACTACTTCTACCCGCCGGTGGCGGGCGTCGGGTTCTCGTTCAACCCCTATGTCTGGAGCCGCGATATTGATCCGCATGCGGGCGTCGTGCGGCTCGTCTTCGGCCTCGGCACGCGCGCCGTGAACCGCTCGGACGACGACTACACGCGCATCGTGGCGCTCAACGCGCCCGAGCGGCGCCCGGAGGCGAACTTCGACGAAGTGCGCCAGTATACGCAGCGGCGCGTGGACTGCATCGACCTGGACGCCAATCAGCTCGTCTCCCTCGACTTCGACGAGGTAATCCGCCACTGCGGCGACCTCCCCCTCGACCTGCTCGCCTCGGAAGACCGCACGGCGGAGCGCGACGGCAGGCCGCCCTCGCGCAACCAGATCCTGACGTTCGAGCCCCTCCTTCAGGAAACCGAGTTTGTGCGCGACCTGCGCGACATCCACCGCATCCTGCAAGACGCCTATGCGCACCCCGTGGACATCGAGTTCACCGCAAACTTCTCCGACGAGCGGTCCCACCAGTTCAACCTGGTGCAGTGCCGCCCGCTCCAGGCCAAGGGCGGGGAAGCCGTGTGTGTGGATGACCTTCACATCGCGCAGAAAGACCGGATCATCGCCGCGCGCAGCGCCGTCGTAGGCCAGGGGCGGATCGTCGGCATCGACCGATTCGTGTATGTGGTGCCTGCCGCCTACGCCGCCCTGCCCCTGCGGCGCCGCCACGATGTGGCGACCCTTCTTGGCGAGATCAACCGCGCCCTGCGCACCGACCCGCCGGAAACCGTTATGTTGCTCGGGCCGGGCCGCTGGGGCACAAGCAGCCCGGAGCTCGGAATCCCCGTGGCCTTCGCCGACATCCAGCGCGCCGCGGTGCTCTGCGAAATTGTCGCCATGCGCGAGGACCTGATCCCGGACGTCTCGCTGGGCACGCATTTCCTGAACGAGCTGGTGGAGATGGACATGCTCTACATCGCGCTCTTCCCGCGGCAGGGCGACAACTTTATCGACTCCGCATTCTTCGAATCCGCGCCCAACTCGCTGCTGGAGCTCGTGCCCGGCGCGGGGGAATGGGCATCCACCGTGCGCGTCATCGACGTCCCGCGTGCCACGGGCGGACGCCGCGTGAAGTTCGCGGCCGACGCGCTCGAGCAGCGCTTCGTCTGCTACTACGAGACGGACTGACCCCGCCGCTGCGTTGCGGCTGCCGCCGACGCAGCTACTCGCTGTAGCAAAGTCATAAGTCTTTCTTTCTTCCCCTCTTCCGTGTCATTGCATAGAATCAAAAGCCATTGCAAACTAAGCACAGAAAACCATCGAAAGGTGCCGCCGCCGCACGGGGCGGGCCGAGCAGTCCGGCCGCTAGGCGCGCCGCGAAATCCCTGCTTGAGAGTGAAGAGCGGCTTGATCTGGCGCTTCGGAATTCCAGGCAAGGATTGTGGGACTGGAACATGGCCCGCGATGAAGCCTATCTGAGCCCGATGTACTATGAACTGATCGGCTACAGGGAAGGTGAGATTCAGCCAAACCGGGCGTTCTTTGAGAGCTCGGTCCATCCGGATGATCTTCCGACGGTTGCCAATACCATGGCAGCGCATTTTCAGGGAAAGTGCCGCGACTCGAGATTCGAATATCGCATGCGGATGAAATCGGGCGAGTACAAGTGGATGAGTGCCGTCGGCCAGGTTGTGGAGCGCGACCAGACCGGCGCGCCGATGCGAATGGTCGGGACGATCGTCGACATCACCGAGCGAAAGCGGGCAGAGGAGACGCTGGGAGAGAGCGAGGCCCTGCACAGGTCGCTTATTGAAACGACGGGCACCGGCTATGCGATCCTCGACACCGCAGGCAAGGTTCTGGATGCCAATGCGGAATACGTCCGCCTTTCCGGGCACGAGGGTCTGAATGAGATACGCGGCCGGTCCGTCACCGAGTGGACCGCTGCTCATGAAAAGAACAAGAACATCGAGGCCGTCGCCAAGTGCGCCAGGGGTGGATACGTCAGGAATCTGGAGGTCGATTACAGCAATCAGCGTGGGCAGATCACTCCCATCGAAATCAATGCAACGGTCGTGACAATAGGAGGAACGCCCCGGATCGTCGCCCTGTGCCGAGACATCTCCGAGCGCAGGCGGACCGAGCTGCTGCTGCTGCAGGCGCAGGACGCGCTGGAAAGAACCGTAGAGCAGCGAACGCGGGAACTGCACGAAAGCAACCGGAAGCTGCAGGCGGAAACGGAAGCGCGGCTAAAGAGCTTGGCAGAATTGGACCACATGCGCCAAGCGCAGGCCCAGCTGTCCCGCGCCGCGGTGCTGAAAGAACTGACCTGTTCCATTGCGCATGAACTGAACCAACCGTTGACGGCCATTTTCTACAACGCCTCGGCCGCGCAACGGTTTTTCGACAGTGAGAGCGTAGACACGCGGGACCTGCGGGCAATAATCAACGACATCGTCGCTGATGTCAGGCACGCAGCTGAGATCATCCGGAAAATGCGCCAGCTGTTCAAGACGGGACACGTAGATTGTGCTGCCGTGGATGCCAACTCCATCGTACTCGAGGCGGCCCAATTGACGGGCAACGCAATGGCACACCACGGCGCTATTCTGGAGACCTCGCTCGCGCCGGATCTGCCCATTATTCAGGCTGACGGCGTTCAGTTGATTCACGTGCTGACCAACCTGGTATTGAACGCTTGCGACGCGGTGACCCATGTGGCCGCGCCCGATCGACGCGTCGCCATACGGACGGCCCTGGCGGAGAATGGTTACATACAGATCAGTGTGACGGACGAGGGGCGCGGGATCGAACCGGCGATGCAAGACAAGATCTTCGACCCTTTTCACAGCACCAAACAAGATGGGCTCGGGCTCGGCCTCTCGATATGCCGCACCATTGTCTCAGCGCACGGCGGCAGGATCTGGGCGGTCAACAACGCAGAGCGCGGCGCCTCGTTTCATTTCATCTTGCCGGTAAACCGATCAACGGGGTACTGATGACTTCGCATCCCACAATCTTCATCGTCGATGATTCTTCCTCCGTGCTCCGGGCGCTGGCGCGCCTGATGCAGTCGGCCAGTCTCCGGCACGCGGCGTTTTGTTCGGCACAGGAGTTTCTCAAGCAGCATGACCCTGCCGAGCCGGGCTGCCTTGTTCTCGACGTCGCCATGCCCGGCATGAACGGCCTGGACCTCCAGAAGGCGCTGGACGCAAAAGGCAGCCAACTGCCCATCGTATTCCTGACCGGCCGCGGCGACATCCAGATGTGCGTGCAGGCCATGAAACACGGCGCGTCGGACTTTCTTCTCAAGCCGGCGAGCGACGAGGACCTGCTCAGCGCCATTGACAGGGCCCTGAAACGCGACCGTACCACCCGCCGGAAGCAGGCTGAAAGTGCAGCGGCTCTTGAGAGGCTGGCTCTGCTCACGCCGCGCGAGCGCGAAGTGATGACCCACGTCATTGCCGGTAAACTCAACAAGCAGACGGCCGCCGACCTGGGTACTACGGAAAAGACCATCAAAGTCCACCGTGCCCGCGTCTTCCAAAAGCTCGGCATCGGATCTGTTGCCGAGTTGACCCGGCTGGCCGAACACGTCGGCGTCCAGTTCGCGACCTAGGCCGCCCCGATCGGATCGCGGCGGCGCAAACAAACGGCAACCCGCCTGCCTGCCATTAGACCTAGGTCCAATAGATTGATTTTGGCCGTCACGCTATCTTCCCCGAAGCACCGCGACTCAACAGTTTTCTCTCCGACCAGACGGTACACTTAGAATGAACGCAGGGCATAGCCGAGTGACCCGCGAAAGGGCAGCTCCACTGATCCGCAGCTACAGCGATGCTCGCACGCCCCTACCCGTGGGGCAAATGCGCAGGGCGCGGAGGCTCGGCTCTTCGCACATTGCCAAATGAAAGAGCCCATGCTTGACCTAACTCCAATGACTTCGCCGCCCACCGTTTTCATCGTCGATGATTCTTCCGACGTGCTCCGGGCGCTGGCGCGCCTGATGCAGCAGGCAGGTCTCCGGCATGCAGTGTTTTGTTCGGCAGAGGATTTTCTCAAGCAGTATAACCCCGCCGCGCCGGGCTGCCTTGTTCTCGACGTCGTCATGCCCAACATGAACGGCCTGGACCTCCAGAAGGCGCTGGCGGCAAACGGCAGCCGGCTGCCCATCATATTTCTGACCGGCCACGGCGACATCCCGATGTGCGTACGGGCCATGAGACGCGGCGCGTCGGACTTTCTTGTCAAACCGGCGAGCAACGATGACCTTCTCAGCGCAATTGACAGGGCCCTGAAACACAACGATGCCATCCACCGGAAGCATGCTGAAGATGCGGCGGCTCTTGAGAGGCTGGCTCTGCTCACGCCGCGCGAGCACGAAGTGATGACCCACGTCATTGCCGGCAAACTCAACAAACAGACCGCTGTGACTCTGGGTACTACGGAAAAGACTATCAAAGTCCACCGCGCCCGCGTCTTCCAGAAGCTCGGCATCGGCTCTGTTGCCGAACTGACCCGGCTGACCGAACGCGTCGGCGTCAAGTCTGCGACATAAGCCGACCCGACCTGTTTGCGTCGGCGCAAACAAAGAGCAACCCGCCTTCCTGCCATTAGGCCAAGGTCCAATAGATAGATTTTGGCCGTCACGCTAGCCTACCCCACAGTGATGATTGGTGCGCCCTAGTTTCGTTGATTGGCTGTAGAAGCTGCGCGCACAACGTTCAAAGCGGAAGCCGGTAGCCGCGTAGGCGGAGGAGGATGTTGCGATGGCTGCATCTGAAGACAGGCAACGCCCGAAAGCGAAAAGGGCTGACGATAGTGCCGCACACGAAGCGGCGCATGCGGCCCCGCTGGTTGACGCGCACGCTGCAGCCCTCTTTGATGCCCGGTACGCGCATGTGACAGTCCTCGCCAACACCGACGCCAGCCCGGCAGCCATCGCCGCCGCCCGCAAAGCCCACGCGGAGGCCCGCGACGCCTACGATGCCGCCTACGAAGATGCCTACGCAGCATCCATGGCCACCATGGACGAGAGCCGGATCGAGCGCACCGCCGCCGCCAACCGCAAAGCAGTTCTCGCGATCGTTGCCCAGCGTGCTGCCCGGGACGCACGCCGCTCACTCCGCAACGACGACGGAATCGACGACGGAGCAGGCGCACAGGCCAGCGCAACGGATGCGCCTTTCTAGCGTTATCTGCACCTGGCCGATCAGACGGAGAATCTCCAATATATTCGGGGGGTATAGCCAGAGATGACACAGGAGAGAGTTGACGATGACTGCATCTGAAGACCAGCACCATCCGCAGGGGAGAAAGGGTGACGATGGTGTCGCGCAGGTTGCCGCGCGCGCCGCAGCCCTCTTTGAGGCCCGGTCCGCGTATGTGACAGTCCTCGCCGACATCAACGCCAACCCGGCGGCCATCGCCGTCGCCCGCAAAGCCCACTCGGAGGCTCGCGACGCATACGATATCGCCTACAAAAACGCCTACGATGTCGCTCGCCGTGAGTGACGTAAGCACAGGGCGCTTCAGGTTTTCGACACGTCGGCCCGGCGGGAAACAGGCGCTCCGCGCAGCATCCACGCCGTGGCGCACGCAGCCGCGGACGCCGCCACGCCCAGCACGCAGATCTCCGCGCCGCGCGAGCCGCCCAGGAGCAACCCGCCCGCCGAGCCGACAAGCGGCCCAAGGAAGATGCCGGTGCCCAGGATGGCTTCGTGCAGGCCTCCGTGCTCGCCCTTGTTCTCGCCCACATCGAGCGAGTAGTAGATTGAAGTAGAATACACCAGGCCGAGGCATAGACCGAAGGCCACCAGCGCGACAAACACGGCCAGCAGGGAAGTTCCCAGGAATACGCAGCCCAGCATGCTGACCGCAAGCAGCAGGGCCAGCACGCTCCAGCGCGAGCGGTACTGCCAGCCGTGCCACCGCAAAAGAACCACGAAGGCCGCCGCCCGGGCGAGGAACGGCACGCCCACGAGCCACATCGCCTTTTGAGGACTGAGCCCCAGCCCCTGCCCCACGTATGGCGCGAGGGCGCTGAACGCCGCGATCATCAGGTAGCAGACCGAGTTCGAGATCCAGGCAAAGAACAGAAAACGATTCTTCAGAGCGCGCGGGACTTCCGATCCGCGGTGCGGTATCTCCATCGCAGTCCGGCCGCTCTGCGTGCGGGCGCGAAAGCGCAGCGCAACCCACGCGATCTGCGCCAGGGGCACCGCAGCGGCCGACCACAGCAGCAGGTCGGGATCGACCCCCAGCAGGAATCCGCCTGCCAACACGCTCAGAACAGCAGCCCATGCCCACACGGCGTTGTACAGGGCCAGCCGCACCGGCATCGACAGGCGCCCGGGGACGAGCACCACGTCCGCCTCCATGGCCGGCCACGTCATGGAGATGCAGGCCGTATACAACCCGAGGAAGGCGAAGGCGGCCCATTGGGCAGGATGCAGCATCAGCCCGAACAGGCTGCAGGACATGCCTGCGAAGGCCAGGACCAGCACGCGGGTGCGGCCAAACCGCCCGGCAACGCGGCCGCCGATGAACGAGAACACAATGTACAGGAAGCCTGCCAGCGTTCCCATCAGCAGATTGGCGACGGGCCCGAACCCGAGCTTCTGCACGGCCCAGAAATAGATGCCGATCCCCACCAGCTGGCTTCCCAGCGAGTTCAGCGCCTCGATGACGTAGTAGTCGGCAAGCCGCAGGGAGCGCACGATATCTGTGTTCGTCGCGGGCATCTCCTCAAGGTCCGGTCGGCGTCACCACCGGACGCCGGCCTCCGCCTGCCACAGGCGGCGCGGCGCGGGGTTGAGCGTGGAGGCTTCCTGGTACTCCGCGTCGGTCAGGTTCTGCGCCCCGGCGCCAACCCAGATCCGTTCGCGCCAGGTTACGCGCAGCGAGGCATCCGTGCGCCAATAGGCGGCGAGTTCGCGCCACAGCCCGGTCGCTTCGTCCACGAAGCCGCGCGCGCCGATATATTGCTCCGCCAGCATGCCTTCCAGCCGCACCGCACCCGTGCGCCACAGAAGCCCGCGCACGCCGGCGTTGGCCAGATTCTCCGGGATATACGCCAGGTCGAGCCCGGTGGCCCGGTCCTCGCTCCGCTGGCGCGTGTAGTTGGCGAAGACCGTCATCCCCTCGCTGACAACAACATCCGCCCCCGCCTCCGCCCCGGCCGACCAGGCCTCGTCCACGTTCTCGAACGTGATCACGGAGCCCGTCGTCCGCCGCGCGATCAGGCCGCTCATGTCATTGTAGAACACGTCGAGATGCGCGCGCACCCTCTTCGCAAACCGCTGTTCCACGCCGGCGTCGGAGGAAAGGATATACTCGGGCTTCAGGGCCGGGTTGGCATGGAACACGTAGTTTCCGTACGACACGTCCGGCTGGAAGAGCTCAAGCAGAGAGGGCGCACGGTACGCCCGCCCGACGGAGGCGCGCGCCAGCGTGTTCTCCCCCGCGCGGTAGAGCAGCGCCGCCTTGGGCGAAAGCACCTCGCCGAACTCGGAGTGCGAGTCCAGCCGCGCGCCGGTCACGAGCGATAGCCCGCGCAGCACCTCCGCCTCGTCCTGCGCAAAGAGCCCTGCATTCCACACGTCGGCACGCACGGCCCCGCCCGGCTGAAGGGGCACGCCAAGGGCCGCATCGACGGCCGGATGGAATCTGCTTATGGTCTGCTCAACATCCGCGCCGGCGGTCAGCCGGTTTCCCTTCGAAAGGCCGGCGCTCACCTGGCCGCTCGCGCGCCAGTCATCGGTGTCGGTCTCCGAGAATGTGGTCACGAACACGGGCTGCTCGCGCTGCATGCCGCCGATGCTCAGGCCGGTCATCCCTCGTTCCTGGCGGCGGTATGCCGCCGAGAAACGGCTGTCGACCTCATCCGACCACGCGGTATCCAGGCGGGCGCCGGCGGCCTGGGTCTGCGTATCCGCCTTGTTGTCGCCGAACGCCGCGTAGGCCGGCCGGTAGTCGGTCTGGCCGTAGCCCATGTGCCCGTCGTAGAGCCGCCCGTGCACCGTCAGGCGCGACGCCTCGCCCACCGGGCGGCTGAGGCGCGCCAGGGCGCGCGCGTCGGCGTAATCGTAGTTCCCGGCCGGGCGGCGGATCTTCTGCATGCTGCCGGACGCGGGGTCGAATTTCGATTCAAGGGTC
Organism: uncultured Victivallales bacterium; assembly: GCA_964424705.1. Lineage (GTDB taxonomy): Bacteria > Verrucomicrobiota > Kiritimatiellia > UBA8416 > CAYRKB01 > CAYRKB01. Next base: position 3,216 of record CAYRKB010000093.1, on the reverse strand, counting down.
TCGTCCGTGGCGAGATAGTTGTCAATGCTGCGGGCGTCCACGGCCACCAGGTAGTCCGTCCCGCCCATCCGCCCGCGGCTGGACGCCGAGCCCTGCCGGTAGCCCTCATTCCCCGCGCCGCCCGACACCTCCGTCCCCGCGGGCGCGCCAGGATCATCCGTAAGCAGCTGAACCACGCCCGCGAAAGCGTCCGCGCCGTACAGGGCGGAATAGGGCCCGCGCACCACTTCGACGCGGCGGATCGCGGCATCCGGCACCTCGTTCACGCTCTGGAACCCGCTCGCCGCTTCGGTAAGCGGCTCGCCGTCGAGCAGGAGCAGAACTCCGTGCAGGCCGGGCACGCCGCGCAGGTTGACCTGGCTCGGAATGCCGGCGCCCATGCCGTAGCTGCGCACCACGCTCACGCCGCTGAGCCGGCGCAGCTCGTCATCCACGTTGCGCCCGGGCGCCAGCTCCAGCGTCTGCCGGTCTACGATGCTCACGCTCGCGGGCACCGCATCGCGCGGCGTATTTAGCCGAGTGGCGGTCACGACGATCTCCGGCACGGAGGACGTGGGCGCGCCCGCGTCGGGCTCGCCGGCATGACCGCTCAGGCAGAGGGCGGCACACGCCCCTGCGATTCGAATTGTGAGGCTTTCGCTTCGCATGCGGCCCCTCACTTGCCCACGGGCAGGGCCACCAGCGTCCCGTCGCTGTTCCGGCAATAGATCGTGCCGTTGGCCAGGACCGGCATGGTCCACCACTTGCCCTTCGCCGGCGGCGTGGCGACCTCGCACTGGGCCAGCTCCGCATAGCCGGCGGTGCTCGCCTCCGCAACAAAGAGCCGGCCACTCTCATTCAAGACGATCAGCTTGCCGTCGGCGGCCATCAGCGATCCGAAGCCCAGTTCCTTCGACCACTTTTCCGCGCCCGTCTTCCACTCGATACAGCGCAGAGATCCGCCGCCGGCGTTGCCGTCCATGCCGTAGATATGGCCGCCAATCAGCACGGCGCTGCTGAAGTGGGCGCGCAGCAATTCATTCTGCCACACTTTCTTTGCCTCGCCGCCCTCGATCTGTAGCAGCGCACAGCCCTTCCCATAGCCGGAGGCGATGAAGACCTCGCTGCCGTCCACGATCGGGTCCGCCGCGTTGACATCGTAGCTTGTTTCCCACGGGTAGGACCAAAGAACCTTCCCGTCCGCCAGCTGCGCGCCGTAGATCGCCTTCTCGCCGAAGACGGCAACGCACTCTGTGCCGCCGGCCTTGAACACCACGGCCGCGGCGTACGCGCCGGGCCCTTCGCCCGAGGACCAGACTACGGCGCCATCCGCCTTGTTCAGGGCCAGACCCGACTTACCGGCATTCAGGAGCAGGAGTTTGCCCGCCGCGCGCGGCGAACTCGTAAGACCCCACTTGATGTTCTTCGCTCCGGGATTCTCCATGACCGAGCGCTGCCATTTGATTTTGCCATCGGCCGCATCGAGGCAAAACACATTCCCTTCACGGCTGAACGTATACACGCAGCCATCGTCCACCAGCGGGGTGGCGCGCGGCCCGGCGTACGAACCCTTGGGACAGGCGTAGGCGTGCCTCCAAAGCTCCTTGCCCGTATCGGCGGCCAGGCAGTACACAATATCCTGGTCCTTGTCGTTGCCCATCGTGTAGACGCGTTCGCCTTGTACCGCCACCGCGGAATACCCCTCGCCCAGGTCAACGCGCCACTTCGCTTTCACGCCTTCCAGCGCCTTGGGGTTCCACGCCTTTTCCTTTGAGATCCCGCTCCCGTCTGCCCCGCGCCACGCAGGCCAGTCCTCGCCGCGCGCCGCGCCGGCGGCGAGCGCCAAGCATGCAACCGCAAATGCCATAGCCAATCGCCTCATATTCTTCTCCATCTTCCGTCTTCCTATTCTTCCTACTTCAATTGCTTCCAATATCGCCATGGTAGGCTTGGAGCGACTTCACGTCCGCAGACTGCGTCGAAGCCGCCGCGATGCCTGCGACCGAAGCCCACGCCGCCGACAGCGTGGTCACGTAGGGCACCTTGTGCTTGATCGCCGTCTTGCGGATGTAAGCGTCGTCCTGCTGCCCGCGGCGGCCGACCGGGGTGTTGACCACGATCTGGACCTGCTTGTTCGTGATGGCGTCGGTGATGTTCGGGCGGCCTTCGTGCTGCTTCAGGATGCGCTCCGACGTCACGCCGCAGCGCGCCAGGAAGTCATGCGTGCCGCCGGTCGCGACGATGCGGAACCCAAGCCGCTGAAACTCCTTGCCAACGCGCTCAAGGTTCGCATTCTTCTCCGTCACACTGAGCAGCACCGTGCCGGAAAGCGGCAGCGGCGGCTTGGCCGCCTCCTGCGCCTTGAAGAAGGCGAGTCCAAACGAATCGGCCAGCCCCATCACCTCGCCCGTCGACCGCATCTCCGGGCCAAGCACCGGATCCACTTCCGGGAACATGCCGAAGGGAAATACGGATTCCTTGACGCCAAAATGCGGGACGGTGCGCGCCACCAGCTTCATGTCCGACAGCTTTGCGCCCAGCATGAGCTGCGTCGCAATCCTTGCCATTTGAATATTGCACACCTTCGAGACCAGGGGCACGGTGCGCGATGCGCGCGGGTTCGCCTCGAGAACGTACACCTTGTCGTTCTCGATGGCGTACTGCATGTTCATCAGCCCCACCACCTTCAGCTCCCGCGCGATGGCCTTCGTGTATGCGGTGATCGTGTCCAGGTGCTTCTGGGCAATGCTGACCGGGGGAATCACGCACGCGGAATCGCCCGAGTGGATTCCGGCCTGCTCGATATGCTCCATCACAGCCGGCACGAACACGTCCTTCCCGTCCGAGAGCGCATCGGCTTCCGCCTCGAGCGCGTCGCACAGGAAGCGGTCGATCAGGAGCGGGCGCTCCGGCGTCACGTCTACGGCGGCGGCCACATATTCCTGAAGCATGGCCTCGTCATGGATCACTTCCATGCCGCGCCCGCCGAGAACGAACGAGGGCCGCACCATGACGGGGTACCCGATCTTGGTCGCCACAACCAGCGCCTCCGCGACGGTGCTTGCCATGCCCGACTCGGGCATCGGGATGCCCGCCTTGTCCATCATCTTCCGGAAAAGGTCGCGGTCCTCGGCCAGCGCAATGGCGTGCACGGTCGTCCCCATGATCTTCACGCCCGCCGCTTCCAGCTCCGCCGCGATGTTGAGCGGGGTCTGCCCGCCGAACTGCACGATCACG
>CAYRKB010000092.1:0-17917 GCA_964424705.1 uncultured Victivallales bacterium | reverse complement strand
ACCGTCGTGGCCGGAACGATCTTGGGGGGCGCATTGGTCCAGCCCCGCCCGCCGCTGCCGGCCTTGGCGCCTGCCTTCACGACGGCGTCGACCTTCTCGGTCGTTGTGCCGAAGAACTCGAGCTGGCCCAGCGAGAATCCGGCAGGATTGCTAGGATCGGGCACTTCCATCGTGTTGCCGTTGAAAGCCGCCGTGCTTACAAAACGGAACCATGTGTAGGGTTTCGGCGTGGCAAAGTCGGCCTTCTTAATGGTCTTGCCCTTCAGCTTGGCCGCCAGACTCTTCACGTCCTCGGCAGTAACGGTCTTGTACATCTCCTCAGACGTGAACGAGGTATAGAGCATTATCTCGCTGCGGGGATACACACGGAAAGGGCTGTCTTCGCGGCTGGTGGCATTACAGCGGTAGATGTCCGTCCAATCGCCGTCCTTGCCCGTATCGGAGCCCTGGATGGCCCACGCCTTCGGGTCGCGCTCAGGCTTGTCTGTGCTGGAGGCTATCGTGAAATGTGTGAGGGTGTAGGGGTGCTTGAGCTGGACGGCGATAAGATACGGCTTCGCTTCTGTCGGGCCGCCTTGTCCGCCATCGCAGTAGGACACATACCACTTTTTGTTATCGGGATCGTTAAGAAAGACCGACACCGCTGGTGTACCAACCCAACTCGTATAGGGAGAGTCCTGATGCGGAACCGCGCCCGGAGGACTGCAGGGCTCAAAGGTCATCTTGACCCAGTCAGCATTCTTCGGCTTGAGCTCATCCCTCCTCGCTTCGGGAGGGGGCGGCTCGGACGCGGCGATGTCGTCTTCCGGGTCGGTCAGGTCGCAACCCAACAGGAACGCGTTTCCCGGGCCGAGGGCCTCGTACGCCGAAGCACGCTGCCAGGCCAGCGACACCACAACAAGAGCCAGACTTAATAGTAATTCCGTTCTTCTCATTCTGAAGTTCCCTTCGCAACTAACGTTGTCACTTTGTTTGCGACCTCTTGCCAAAATCGACACTTCCAACAACCTTAATGCTCTGTACCAAAATCCAAACGCGAGAAACCTATTCCTTTTCCACGGCCACTGCTCATCGTTCCGCTGGTTGACTACACGGTTGAAGCCAACATATCCGCACGGCCTACAGCAGAATCACTTCTGGAACTCGATCCGGCAGACAAACTCCTGTCCCGGCGCGAGCCAGATCCAGACCGGAGTGCAATCCTTGTCGGGCTGCCGGCATCCAGCAGGGAGTCCATTTCCTTTTCGGTGAAGTGCTCGCCGTACTGCTTTAGATTCACATAGTTCCAGATGCTAACCGGGTAGTTCGTCAGGCCGAAGGAAGCATTCTTCTTCAGGAGCGCCTTCATTTTTTCCGTCAACACTTGAGCCATTCCTTTCTGGGCAGTCCCATCGTGAGCGCCAGTACCGCAACCGTAAGAAGCAACCCGCTCATCTTGGATCGACTCAGCTTGTCACCTCTCTGGTAGTTGTCCTTTCAGGAGGACGCTCACTTTCTCGCACTACCAATCTCGTACGTCTGCGCCCGCCAGGGGTGGAGCAACAGCGGCAATGCCGCCGGATTTCGTTGAGTCAAAGCGAGGTTGACGGAAGCTAGTTCTCTGTCTGTAGAAACCGACACGGGCTTCTCGCCCATGTTGCACAAGCGAAGGAACAGTTTGCCGTCCTGCGGGAAGAGCGCCTGCACGGTGACCGCATCCTCCACCTTCGGCAGTTCCACCGCCGCCCCCTGAAGCGGCAGTTTGCCGCCCTGGCCCTTGAATTCAAGGACGTAGAGCGGACGATCCCGCTCGACGGCGTGCCTATGGACCTTGCCACGCTCCGCGATTCCGCCGTACTTGTGATACATGCCGTACGACCAGAGCGAGTAGCCTCCGTACGGGACGATCGCAAGACGGTTCGTGTAGCTTCCCTTCCGCATGAACCGCTGGCAGCCCCATGAGTACTTGCCGCTATAGGCCAGGACCGGCTCAAGCGATGAACCGACGGCGCGGTATCCCATCGTGCCGCAATTGGTGATGGCCAGGCCGGATCGGTCTGTCTCGACCGCTGCCCATAGGACGACATCAAGGGTCTCGTCCCCCTGCGGTGCGGTCTGAATGATCATCGGCTGATGGCGCACGCCACGTGGCCCCGCGAAGCGCGTCGGCGGCGAGCCGTCCTGGATCGTGATCCGCTCGAGTTCCGCCTGGAAGACGTACCGCAACTTGGCTCCATTATCGGCCTCGCCCCCCGGGCGCGGCGCGCCTGGAATCTTCGGGTCCGCGTCGCCAATATAGGTTTCCCCGGGGACGTCCATGTGGATATCAAGGTCAATGCGGTCGCTGTCGCCCACGAACGTGTAGATCATCTCATAGGAGATGCACCCCACCACGCCTGTCTCGACCACACGCCACAGCCCGGGCCCGGCATAGGTCTGCCGCACGCTCCCGCGCGACGTTTCCATTCGCGAACCGATCATGCCTTCAAGGAAGCCGGTTCGGACACCCTCCTTGATGATGTCTTTCTGCTTCAATTTGTCTCGCAGCCGGACGAGTCCGCCCTCGGAAGCGAAGGCGACCTGGTACCTGTCTGTTTCGAGCAGCCGCGGGTCCGCAGGCGCCGGCGGAGCCGCGATCGGCTCGCCGGGCTCCATGCGATAGACCTTGTAACCCAGCGCTGGAACGTCGCGGGCTATGAAGCAGGCGCCGTCCGGTCCTTGCTGCGCCGCCGCGGCCGTCCCATCCGGCGCGATCACCCGAAGCGATCCAGGGGCCTTCAGGAAGACGGCTTCGGTACGCGGATGACCTGTGGGATTGAACACCAGCACGGCGTCGCCTTGCGCGGCAGTCCTTTTCGCGATGAACTCCGCCTCCTCCTCGGACAAGTCGAGGGAAAGCTTCTGCGAGGGATCCGTGAAATCGCGCGCTTCGTTGAATAGGTCGGCGTCATGGTGCTCGCCCATGAGCAGGTTCTTCCACGCATCGTCCAGGCGCGTCTGGTGCGCCGGGGTCCAAGGGAATCCGTTCAGGATCGCGGTGGCGGCGAGCGCCTCGGCGGTCAGCGCGCAGCTTGCGGCGATACGCGTGCCGTTCCACGCGCGGTTGCCGCTGAGGCCCCAGGGCCGATCAGGGAAGAAATCGTTCGGCCCGACCGGAAACAGCACCGGCTTGATGCCTGAACGCTCAATGATGTCGAAATATTCCGGCGCCGTTACCCAGCGGGCGATCTTCCCGTGCTCTTTGACGTCCCGCAGCAGTTCGGGCTTGGGGCGGGTTCCCCAGTCGTCGCAACGCGAGACGAGCGGATGCTGCACGCCTCGCGACCGCATTTCGGCTGAAAACTCCTCCATATCCGCCCAATGTACCCTCTCCCCATAGCCGGTCATGAGCCACATGTTGGCATCGCACTGTTCCTTCCCGCTGTAGGCCGGGATCGCAGGAATAGAGGACCCGTCAGGGCCGGTCCACAGCACCCAGTCGGCATCCCTTGCCGGACCGTCGCCGCCGTACTGCATGTGCGTGCGGAAGTAGGCGCCGCGATAGCCCATGCCCGCGAGAACCTGCGGCATCTGCGGCATAGTCTCGTGTTCGCTGTAGACATAGATGTCGTTTTCGAAACCCAGGTGTTCCTTGAGGGCGCGAGTCCCGTAGAATATCTGCCGGATCGTGGATTCCTCCGACACAAACGTGAAATGCGGCTGGCCGTACGAGGCGCCCGTCGGCAACCACCGGCCCGTGAAGCGGGTGATCCATTCTCGCATCTCCTTGATAAAGGCCGGATCGTTCTTGGCCAGCCAATCCAATGTCCAGCCTTCGATCTGCGCGCCAGTCTTCCATTCCGGATTCTGCTCCAGCAATTCGATGGTCTTGCGCGCTTCGTCCTGAATCGTAGGGCAGCCTACGGCGTGGTCGTACGTCAGCAGGTACAGTTGCATATTCTCCCGCCGAATGCCGGGCACGACCGGCTTCTCTTCCGCATTCATTCTCTTCAGTTCTCCCACGAAGATGCGAGCCCGACTCCCGTCAGAACACCTAACAACGAAGTGGACGGGGTTCCAAGATTGTACACGGCGAACGAAAGCGCTGTCTTGTACCATCGCGGCTCTTCGCCTGCTACTGAAAACTGGCAGTCAACTGCACTGGCCCTTGCAGACCTGCGGCATAAGTGGTATTTGCAACGGCCTTGATCTAACCGGGAGCGTTCGATTCAGAACATCTTTCAACGGATGCTATCTCTTCAAAGCAGCGCGCCGATCGTCAGGCCGGGCGTGCTCCTTCTCCTGATGGCTGCTTGCTTCGCCACAGCACCCCTCCCCGCTTTGTCGGCGGACGCATCGGCTGCCGGCGCGCCATCTGAACTCAAGGGCGACTGGATACCCGCGCCTGACGAATACTACAGCAGCGGCCCCGAGGCCACCACCAAGGCCCTGCCGGGCGCTGAGCCGCCCGGGCGTATTCGGCCGGTCGATCTGGACGGCGTGGGCAAGAGCGCGTCGTTGGAACTGGCGACACGAATGGGAGTCCTGATCCTCGGAAAAGACGCGGGCGCGGACGCGGCGGTCAGCCATCCGGAGATGGTGCAGGAAACGCTGAAGATGATCGCCGACAGGCCCACCATGTGGAACGTCAGCCCGGCGGAGCGAGTCTCCTGCTGGCTGGCCGTGGACGAAATGCTCAGAAATCTGAAGCCGCAGGAACTCGTGCCGCTGCGCGACCTGCAGGAGCGAAGCGGCGGCGCCCTGGTAAGGCAACTGTCTCCATCGTCGGACGCGCAGGAAGTGATGCACGTATTCCAGCGCTATCCATGGGCCCCAAGCATGCATGAGGTGCTGATCGCGTTCGGAGAGGCCGCGCTGCGGGAAGGGAAATGGAACCAGGCGCAGTGGGCATTCCAGAGCGCACTCGCCTACAGCGTCGAGCCAGCCGTGATCGCACAGGCCTGTGTCGGCTTGTGGCTGACGATTGCCTCGGCATCCGATGCAGGCGAAACAGTCCCCGTCGAATCCATGGCCGCGGCACCTGACACCGCCCTGCTGCCATGGCGCGGCAGTAATGTCCCCGCAATAGAAATAAAACAGGCTATTGGGGTCCGGGCTCCAGCCGACACTCAATCAACGCCAGCCGCAACGAAGTTGCGTCAATTAAAGCTCATGCTCCCGGCCAGTCTTGCCGCGGATGAGCCGGTTCCCCTCGGCCTGTTTCCAGCGCCACGGGGTCTCGGTCCCTGGCCAATCTGTCGCATCGAGACCGCCGGTGATCTGCTCTTTGTCATGGGATCCGGCCATGTGGCCTGCTACAACGCGAACGACCTGTCACTCCGCTGGGCAACTGCAGGCAACCCCTCCATTGACACTAGCCTCATAGTGCCGGCGTCAATTGATGATGGCGCCTGGCCCGAACCAGCATGGCGCCCCGTCTCAATGGGCACCGCATGGTCTCGCGCCGTCATGGTTCCCGGCCAGGCGACAACATCCCCCCCGATGCTCTACTCCCTGCTGCGCTACAATCTGCGACAGGGCACATTGGCAGATGTGGCTGCATTTGATGCACTGAGCGGCAAGATAATGTGGCACACCCGCGACCAGGCCGAGTGGGCCGGCCTTGAACCTATAAGCGAACCTGCGGTCTCTGGCGGCTTTGTCTACGTCACAGCGTGCGATGATGGCGGCGGCCCTGCCTGCCCGGTCTATCTGGTCTGCATGGATGGCGTGACCGGCAAGACGGCCTGGAAGAAGTTGCTGGGCAAGGCTGCCATAGAGGGCGAACTGCGCGAGCTGACTCGCCTGGGTAGCGCAGTCACCATCTTCCATGAAGCTGTCTATGTGTCCGCAAATGCCGGCCTGGTCGCACGCTGCAATGCACATGACGGTACGGTCGAATGGGTCTGGACCTATGCCAGCACGGTCCGTAATGGACGGCTCTCCGACCAGTTCCGTCGTGAGGGCACCCCGCCGCTCGTCACAGCGGACCGGGTGATTGTTGCGCCTCGCGACCATGGCGGCGTGCTCGCGCTCAGTCGCGCGACGGGTTCCCTGTTGTGGGAGGTCGCCTCTGCGCCCTCCGACCAGATCATCGGCATCGCGGGCACGAGGCTCCTGCTGCGCGGTCGTGATGGCCTGGCCGCCCTTGACGTGACTACCGGAAAAGAAAGTTGGTCGCGGAATCTGGGAATTGAAGCCAACGGGTCACGAGCATTGATCGCCGGGACGGACGTGGTTGTCGTTTCCCGGGAGAAGCTGGTGCGAATCTCCGTAGCTAGTGGCGAAACAACCGAAGAGACGCGTTGCGCCCTGACTGTTGGCTGCGATCAACTACTCCTGCCGAATGGTACGCTGGTAGAAGTCAGCCAGGAGGTCGCACCTGGTCCGGCAGGCAGCATGGCAGGCGGCACCGGCATTCCTGTGGTGCCAGTAACGAACGATTGGACCTACGCATGTGCCAATCCACTGCTCGTGATGCCACCCGCAAGCCAGGGCCCGAAGAACACCTTCGGCATACTTTCGGGTCGGAACTTCTCGTGCGTGACGACCAGTCCCAAATGCGCCATTGCATGGCAGGCCCGGCTCCGCGACGGCGTTGATTCGGTCGGGTTCCACGGCAAACACGTGGTCGTCGCCCGCGGCCGGCTGCTGACAGCCCTTAATGTGGCGAGCGGCGCGATAGCATGGACCTATCGGCTCCCGTTTGATTCAAGGCTCGTTGCCGGTGATGACCGGGTTATTGTTGTAAGCGACCTGGGCGCGGACGGAAAGGTGATCGCCCTTGACGCTTGCACCGGCGCGCTGTTGTGGCGCCGCATGTTCGGCAGGGAGGCGCGGCTTGCCGGGAGTCAACCCGGCTGGATTTCCATGCGGCCAACTCCGGATGGTACGCCGACGATGCTGCTCTACTTGAAGAACGCGGCACTCGACAAGGGCGGCCAATGTCCTGCAGAGGTGGAGATTGATGCGCTGACCGGAAGTGTTCGCGCTATCCGTCCGTTCCTGGGTGACGAACCGCTCTGGCCTGAGCGCATAGCCTTTGGTGACACCGCGCGGACATACACGCGCAAACAGCCATTCTTCTTCCCGACGCATCGCCTCGGATTCAACCGGGAGGAAGTGGCGTGGCTTGACAAAGAGAACAGGGCTCGGTTCTTTCCGCGCGGGCCGGGCACGGAGCTGGCACCAGATTGGAAGCGCGTATTGGATTTGCAGCAGGCAGACAAATACGCTGGCGCGCTCGGGATCGGCACCACGCCGACCGGAATGTATGTCAAGCAGTTGAACGATATCTTCTTCTATGATCCGACAGCGAAGCGAGAGATCACCTGCAAGCTGTCGCGCGAAACCGGTGAGAAGGCACCATGCCTGCTTCTGGAATTGTGGGAAACCACAAATACGGTGACGGCCGTGTCGGCTGAGCCGCCTCCGCCCCCGAGCAGCGACCCCCGACTGTACACATTTGGCGGCCTGAAGGACGACACCGGTGTTGGCGACGTCACGATCCAGTTCCTCGAAGGGCGTGGTGCGGGGGCGCAGAACTATTGGCCGATGAGAGGGATTCCCGAGGCCGGAACGACACCGGTAGCCACTTTCTTGGATGGATCGGCAGTCGAGGCCTACTACGATCAGAAGATGACCATGACCGGTATCGAAAGTCTCGGGTGGACCCATTACGACGTTTTCTTGTACGCGCCAGTCGCCTGGGCCACAATCAATGGAACAAATCGGCAAACGTGTACGGGATTTGACGTCAAGAACCCGACGCACCGGACAACGTTTGTCGAGGGAGTCAACTACGTCAAATTCGCGGGAGTTACCGGCGATGTATTCACGCTGAACTATTCCATGACAGAAGTCTCCGGAATACAGATCGTTGATGCATCGGCTGGCACAGGCCCCGGGCGCAAGGCTGCAAGTCTCGGCATCTCCTGGAATGGTGGCCCGGGCGGCCTTGGGCCGAACGACCGGGTCGGAGCCGAGGTCGCTGCCGAATACTGGTACGTCATCCATCCCGACAAACCGAACATGTACTCACCAACACACATCACAGGCGGCTACCAAAATCCGTATGTGTATCTGGACGTCTTCGACCGGGACACGGGCGCCTTGCTCCGGACCCAGAAGACGCCTGTCGCCCCGAACGACCGACGCCGGACCGGCTACGATATTCAAGCCGCAAGCACAGATGACGCGCTGGTCGTGGGAGATCAACGTGGTATCCAGGTCCTGCGGGCCATCCCGACCGGTTCGCCGCAATCGCTATAGACGCTTTGAGGCAACGCGCGACGGATGTGGAGGCGTCCTTTGAGTATTGAAGTGGTAGACGTGTCTAGCTTGGCAGGCGCAGCATGGAACAGACTGCGAGAGAGACTCCTGCGATGACCGCATTGGAAGCCGGTAGCACGGCGTCACAGGTATGATCATCCCGATACGTGGAGCCAGAAATACAACCTGGTCTGGGACCGCGTCCTCGGCCTGAATCTCTTCCCCGCCGATGTCGCCGCGAAAGAAATGGCCTACTACAGGCAGGTTCAGAACAGATACGGGCTCCCCCTCGACAGCAGGGACACCTACACCAAGCTTGACTGGACGCTGTGGGCCGCCACGCTCACGCAGAACCGAACGGACTTCGAGGCCATCGTTGACCCGGTTTACGCGTTCATCAACGAAACGCCGGACCGCTCGCCTTTGACGGACTTTTACCAGACAAAGACAGCCACAAAAGCCGGATTTACCGGACGCCCCATCATCGGCGGCGTGTTCATGCAGATGCTCTACGAAGAGAAGATCTGGAAGAAGTACGCCAGGCAATAGGTCTCTACGTAAAAGTCTGCGTCTATTCCGCCCGCGCACTAGCGCCGGCAGCCCCGGCCTGGCCCGGATCCGCTTCACACGCCACCCGGAAGCCGACGTCGTGGACGCCGGCCCATTCGGGGTACGCGAGCCAACTGCTGGCCGTGGCGCGACCGGCGCGATCATAGAAGGAGCCGCCGCGAACGATTCGTTTGCCAGCACTGCCGGAGGGAGTGCTGGTCCATTCGGCGGCGTTTCCGTGCATGTCAAACAACCCCCACGGATTGGGCTGGTACGTTCCCACCGGCACGGAGACGAGCGCGCCGTCGTTGACGCCGGTGTCCGCAGGACGCCAGTTCGGTGGCGCCTGGCCGCCCGCGAAGCTGCCCAATGTGGCGTCGGCGAGGTTGGCGAACTGCCCGTAGTCGGTGCCCGCCGCGCCAAACCAGAAGGGCTCGGCGCTGCCGGCCCGGCAAGCCCATTCCCACTGGGCCTCGGTCGGCAACGTGAAGCGGCGGCCGGTCTTTGCAGACAGCCAGGCGCAAAACTCCGTGACGCGCTGCCAGCTCACGCGCACGACGGGCTGCCGGGGTCCGTTCATGGGGATGCCTCGACTGCTCTGGTCCTTGCCCATGGGGTTAAAGTACCGGCTGTCATGCTGCGCATCGAACAGGGCATAGAGCTGGTTGCTGATCTCGTGCTTTGCCATCCAGAACGGTGCTTCGACCTTCGTGCGGGCGTTGCCCATGACGAATTCACCAGCCGGGATGAGTGACATTTCCAGTCTTGCGCCGTCGCCCAAGTCCAGCGCCTGCGCCGGGACTGCCTTCGCGGCGAACGGCCAGCCGGGGCAGGCGACCGGCTCCGCGGACGCCGGGGCCGGCGCACCCGGAGGTGCGTCTCCCAGCTTGACATCGAGGGCGGGCAAGGTCTCGAAATCGGTCTCGATGCCGGCGATGGCGGCGTCGAGTTCCTGGCGGCGTTTGAGCACGGGACGGTCCCCTGCCTTCTCCCTCCAGGATCCGAAGAACGGCACGTTGAGGTCAATCCACGTGATCAGACGGTCCCACGATTGGACGTCAAGCTGGACACCCTGATGGCCCTGCTGGAGCATCTGGACCAGCTCGCTTGTGTCGGCGTGATACTCCATCGGATTCAGAATATGGTAGTCGCTCTCGGGGCCGGGGCGGTGCACAAAGCGGTGGAGGTCCCGGTAGGCGGTGCTGAAGTCCCGGCCGCTTGCGAGCAGATTGGGAACCTTCAAGCCGCCGTTGTGGCAGCTTATGCAGTACTTGTTCAGGACGGGCTGCACCTCCCGGGCGAAGCTGAAACCGCGCGCCGGGCCGTACCACGGCAGGATGGGAACAGGGGGCTGCGTGAAGGCGCTGGGCCGCCGGGCAGGCGGCGCATTCGGCTGGCGCTCGTGACAGCCCACGCAGGAGACCCGTTCGCCGGGCATGGCCGTGAACCAGCTCCGCATCAACTGCACCGCCTTGCCCTCGTCGTCAAGCGGCTGCACCGCCAGTGGCGTGTTGGCCGGCACAACGAAGGCCGCCGAGCCGTCCGCGCGCACCGGAACGGTGCCGAGGATGCGGCGGGCGTCCCACGGGCCGTCGAGGCCGATCTCATTATGCCCGCCCATGCCCGGCGCCGCAAAGCCGAACGAGTAGACCCGCAGGGCTTTGACCGTGCCGCGCGGCACGCCGCGCATCCCTTCGCCTGCGTACACATCGGAGATGTATACGTCGGCATCCTTGCGGCGCGCATCCATCCGGTCGGGGATCACCGGCGGGCACGGTACGCGGCGCAGCGGCACCGGCTCAAGCAGCGCGGCGCCGTCGACGGAGTGCACCGGCACGAGGTTGTCAAACACATCCACGAGATAGATGCCCCACTGGTTCCGCACATTGGCGCTGACCAGGAAGTATTTCTCGCTGAGAGGGTACGGGTGAAGGAACTTCGGGTCGGAGGCATCGACGATGGCATCGCCGATGATTGCCTGCACCGGGCGGCCCCGGCCCGGGATGCGCTGGATGACGCCCTCGTTTTCACGCTGCCCGCGTGAGACATCGAAAAGGACGAGTTCGCCCATGCGCGGCACGCCGTGGTGCCCGCTGACAATCGCCACCATTTTGCTCGCCGAGCCCGGGATCGGGCGCGCATAGAACGTCGAGTTCGGCCAGCACGAGTTGCTGCCGTACAGTTCGGACTGGCCGGTGCCGTCCGGATTCATCTTGAACAACAGCCGCGAAAAGTAGTGCGGCACGTCCGAGTATTCCCAGCGCGTATACATCACCCGGCCGTCGGGCAGCACGGTCGGGCACCAGTCATGGTCCTGATCGAAGCACAGCCTGCGCCGCGTCGATCCGTCCGCGTCGGTCAGAAACAGATTGGCCACCGTGTTCCCGCCGCCGACGCAGGGCACGCCTTGCATGATCGCCGTGGAGTCGTAGACGATCCTGCCGCCGGGCAGGTAGCAGGCGTCGTAGTTGTCCACGTCCGGCTCGGACTTCGTGATCTGGCGCAGCCCCGTGCCGTCGGCCTTCAGCTCCCATACCTGGAACCGCTGCTGGTCATCCGGCATCGAGAAGAGCAGCCGGTCGGCGTTGAAGTGCAGGTCCACATCGCCCACGAACTTCCCCCCTGCGGGCTTGTACAGCGTGGTCAGGGCGCCCGCCGGACGCACCGGGGAGAGCACGGCGATTTCATTGTCAAAGCCATCGCGCGCCAGAGCGCAATTGCCCTGCCAGTTCTGGGGCAGACCGAGGTTCGCCGGATTCCGCCGGATGAGCAGCAGCTTGTCGAAATCCAAAAGGGGATTCGCCAGCAATGCCTCGGCGGATAGCGATTCCAGTTCTGCCGCCGGCGCGTTCGTTCCGCCCATCTTCCCGAGCCGTTCCAGGAATTCCTGACCGCGCGGATACCGGTCGCCGAAAGTGGCGATGAGGTCCTCCAGCGCGAGCCGCAGAGTCTCCGGAGTGTTGCAGATCACGCCGTCCGACGTGAGGTACCCCGCCAGCGGCTTCAGCGCCGCCACTTCCGCAGTGGCCGTGCAGCAAATCGCGAGGATGGCGCACAGTGCAGCAATTCTCATGGGACGGCCCCGATGGCATCCAACTCGATTTCAAACAGCAGGTCGTCACGGCATACCGTAGCGTGGGCATGGATCACCGGCAGGTTGGGGATGCCGTGTGCCCGGCAATACTCCTCCAGCAGCGGCGCGTCGCTCATGTGCTGAAAGTAGGCAATGCCCCGTACCGCCGCGTCCCAGTCCATGCCGCGCGATGCCAAAATGGCCTGCACCACCCGCATGGTCAGATCGATCTGGGCAGGCACGTCGTTACGGTGCAGTGAGGAACCGTCCGGGGCGATGCTGGCCGTGCCGGAAACCATCAGGTGCCGTCGGGAAGGCAGGCCTATTTCGACGGCGCGGCTGAACGAACTGCTGTAGTCCAGCGCCGGGCACTGCAAGGGGGACGCCACGGCGCCGATCGTCACCCCGGCATGCTTGGGCCGGATGGCAAGGGCGCCGGCGGCCACGGCGGCGCCGGCTGGATTGGCCGCGCCAATCCCCGTGCTGGCCGGCACGAGATGCGTGAAGACATCGTGCTCGCGAAAGAATGCCGCGCGAACCGCGTTGAAGTCGCCGTACCACTCGAGCAGGTGGTCGAGAAAGAGCCACGTCCTCACAACGTCGCGGAAGCGCATCCCTGCCTGGGCGAGGGCCCGATCGAGGCTTTCGAAGACTTGGCGCGCCTGCTCCGGCCGCGGTGCCGCGAGGTTCGCGGGCATGATTCCGGCCAGGCAGCAGTAGTCGGCATCGGCGTCGGACCAGCAGGAGCCGATGACGCGCCCGTTGCTTTCCAGGCGCCGGATGTCCGCGCCGGGCATCATCAGGGCCTGTGTGGCGGCCACGTGCTTGCCGTCGCAGGAATCGCCTTGTAGCCACATCAGCGGCCAGCGCACGCCACCCATCATTGCCAAGGCCTCCGCATGGTAGGCGCAGCCGCCGAAGACCAGCTGCGCCGCAACATGCGCGGGGTCCGGCGGAAAGCCGCGAAAGATGGCCAGTGGGTCGTCCCCGGTCCTCTGCAACCCGAGGAACGAACTTGAGCCGACGCCCTGTCTTACCGGCCGGCTATGCGTGGCGACGTCTGCGCAGGTGCGGGTCATGCTCTGCTCCTCACAGCGATTTCACGTATTCCAACAAATCTTCCAAGTCCTGCGGAGGCAGCATTCCGGTGCGCCCGTGCAGATCTCTCGGGTTGTACCGGGTGAAGAGATCCTTCAGGTCGTAGGCGCGACCGTCGTGCAGATAAGGTGCTGTGCGCCAGACCTCCACCAGCGTAGGAGTGTCGAAGGCTCTACCCTTGTCCTGCCCTTCGCCCAACTCCAGGTCGTACTCCTTCAGGTTCGTGTATAGCGGCGCCGGATGGCACTCCGCGCATCCCGCGCGGCCGAAGATCTTCTGTCCCCGGCGGGCGGAATCGCTGAGTTTGCCCCTGGCCATGTGGGGGCTCGGAACGGGCTGCATGCTCTGCAAGTACGCATCGATGGTCCGCGCATCCTCTTCCGGACGCACGCAGAATTGGATGTACTTCAGGCCCGCGCGCACCGCCAGAGCCGCGCTTTCGCGGATGCCCAGGCTCATGGACGGGGGCGTCTGGAAGCACAGCAGCATGCTGCGCGTGTTCTTGGGGTTGCCGATGCCGTCGTTGAGAAGATCCCAGTTGAGCCCGTCCGCCCGTCCGTCGGGGTGGCACGACGAACAGCTCTGCCAGCTCTGGAAGCAGAACTGGGCGCCGCTGAAATACATTTCCCCCGTCCGCGTCAGGGACAGCGGCAGTTTGTCTCCCAGCGCCACCGTCCGGGCTTGCATACCCTTGTCGTTCAGGGCGACGGCCGCCAGATCATCGCTGAAGTACATGCCGGTCACGGCCGTGTCGCCGGCGAGACACAGCGCCCGCGGCCCGTCGCCTGTCAGCCGCACCCGTTCGCGAATGCCCACCAGAAAACTCAGGTCGTTGGGCACGTCGGTCAGGGATGTCGAAACGCCCGCCTTTTCGCCCTTGGCCACGCGGGCGAGCCGATCATGCAGCGCCGGCCGGTCGATCACGCTGATCTCGCGCGTGCCGGAATGGGCTACCACCAGCCGCCGGCCGTCGGCCGAGCACGCGACACCCCAGGGGTTCGCTGCGCCGAGATCCACGTCGTCCAGCAGCACGGTCGCCGGCGCGTTGGTGCCGACTAGGTCGATAATGCTCAGCGCGCTTGTGTTCATCCATCCCCGCTCGAGCTGCGTCGTCGGCAGCTGGTAGTGACCGAGAATGTGAGTGACGTACGCAAAGTGGCCGTCAGGCGATACGCATATCCCGCGCAGCGAGGTTGAGCCGCTGGGCAGCATCAGGTTGGTGACGACAGACCGGGAGGTGGGATTGATGAGGCTGACCGCCGACGTTGCGTAGTCCCCGTTCGCAGGCATCGCCGGCAGATGGTTGGCGACCAGCAGCCACTTGCCATCCGGCGAAAAGACCGCGGCCACTGGTTCGCGCGGCACCGGCACGCGGCCGAGTTCCTTGCGGGTCCCAACCTCCACCAGGCTTACGCTGTTATTGAACCGGTTGCAGACCGCCAGAAGCCGGCCATCGGCCGTTAGGGCGGGGCTGAGCGGCGAGTGGCCCACGTCCATCGCGAACTGCTTCTTTCCCGACCTGGCGTCCAGAACCTCAACCTGGCCGTCCGGCGCATCCAGGGTCACGTACAGCCGGCCGGCCTTGGCATCGAGCGCCAGGCCCGACGGGGGAGCGTCGAGCGAGGCGAGGCGCTGCACCTGCCCGTCCGACAGCGTCACGTGGACCACCTGCTTCGCGAAATACTCGGCCACGAATACGCCGGTGCCGGCGGCATCCGCGATGACGGCTGCGGGCGAGTGGTACGCGGGCTCCCTTCTGGCCCCGGCCTCTGCCGTTCCCCCGAACAGCACCACGCCCAGAAGTCCTGCCAACCCCAGCGCCCCGCCAGGCAGGCTGCCGCCGCTCATGAGCTTCGTCATCGCACTTTCTCTTTCTCCCAGCCCACGCTCAGTTCGCTGTCTTGCGCAGACGGTGTTTTGTGAAATCTTGTATGTTCCCCAACTGCTTCGCGATTGGCGAGTTCAATCTTGAGCCGCTGGCGATAGTGCCAAAGCCCAGCCATCGCCGACCGTTCAATCTGCCTCATTCCGCCCCACTGGCGGAGAGACCGGGAACCGGCCGCTGCAGTGGCCCGGTCCCCACGCATGTTGATTTTCGAAAGCGCCCTACTTCTGTGTGATGGCCGTCGCGGCGTTCGTTCCTGTTGCCTCGGTCGCCTCATAGAACTTCTTGCCTTCGCGAATGGCCTGCCGGCTCTTCCCTTCGAGCCGACGCCGCTCGTCGTACTTTGCAAGCCGCGCCTGATCCGTGGGACAGGGCACAAAACCCGGCATGTCGGCTCGCGGGGTCTTCTCCAGCACGGCCTTGGCGGTGCGGATCGCCGCCAGAGCGGCATCGTACTTTACGGGATCGTTCTTCAGGCCCGCCAGCCCGGGGCTCATCTCGGGCCGGTCATAGCAGATCTCAAGATCGTTGAGCCCGGGCACTCCGCCAGGCGAACGCCCATAGTTGCCGTCCGGGAAGCTGGTGTCGTACGTGGGGTAGTAGGGCGCGTTAAGGTCCACCCACGTCACCATTCTGTCGAAGTCCTCGTCGCTCATCTTGACGTCGTGGTGTCCCTTGAGAATGGTTTGCACGAGGGGCGAAGCGTGCGATCCCCAGCTGTAGGCCTGCTGCGTCTCCGCGGGGCCGGCGCCCACCACGTGCAGTTGCCCGCTCTGCCAGAGCGCCGTATAGGACATGTTGAATGCGGCGTTCTTGTCGCCGGCCAGAACGATCTTCTTCGCACCTTCCTTGCCGAGGTCGTGGCACTGGATGCAGTTGCGGTCCCAGACCGGCTGCATTTCTGTCAGATAATTGAAGAAGCGCGCCGGCCCGCGCCATCCGGCGAGAGGGCTGGGCGGCCGCTGCAGCGCAAGCGGCATGCGCGAGGTCGCCGGCGGCGGGGCCGAGAGACGGTTCTCGTGACACCCGATGCAGCCGGTGCGCTCGCCGGACTGCGCGACCGTGCCGCTACGCATCGACTGAATCATCATACCCTTGTCGTCCAGGAGCTGAAAGTAGATGAACCGGTCGGACGGGACCGCGAAATACGCGCTGCCGTCGGCCTCCACTGGCACCGTGCCCAGGATGCGCTTGTTCGAGAAGTCATGCCAGTTCATGGCGGGTCGCTCGACGCCCTGCCCGTTCCAGGCCGGCACGGTCCAGTTCCGCTTCTCGCCGGATTCAATGACGCGCAGAAACTTGACGGCTCCCCTCTTCACGCCGGCCATGTGCGTCCCATCGTAGACGTCATATACATAGAACGCCCCGTCCTTGTTCTCGAAGTTGCGGCGGGCGGGCATCACCTGCGGGGCGCGCCGGGAGGCGACGGGCTTCGGGTCGTAGCAGCCGGGATCCTCAACGTGCACCAGAGTTTCGTTGCCGAAGATGTCCAGAAGGTAAATGCCCATCTGTTCGCCGTTGCCGGTCTCGCGCGAAACGAGAAAATACTTCGCGCTGAGCGGGAATGGATCCTCGTACTTCGGATGGGCGCCGCCGAACTGGTCCCAGGCACCGTTGGCCGTTCCCGGATCCCGCACCAGATCCGCTGCGGCGGCCGGCCATGTCCGGACTACCGGCGTCCGGCCGTCCACGCCGTAGCCGCGGTCGAGGATCGCGAGGGCTCCCCACGGCCGGTCATGGCACGAGCCCAGGATGGCCAGGACGCGTTCGGTGCCGGGAATTTGCCGCGCATCGATGGTGCCGCCCGGGGCGGGCGTGTTGTTGCCGTAGTAGGTGAGGTGCTGCGTTCCGTCGGGATTGCACGTCCAGAGCGCCTGGGCGTCGCCGAAGTTGCGGTCAATGTACTCCCAGCGGTCGTAGAGAATCCGTCCGTCCTCCAGGAGCGAGCCGTGCGCGTCGTGCAGCGTGTTCTTGCTGATCTGGTGGATGTTGGCCCCGTCGGCATCCATGACGTGGAGGTTACACATGATGTGGATGTTGCACATGCAGTACTTTGGCTCGCGGGTAGAGGAGAAGGCAATCCGGCCATCGGCCAGGTAGAAAGGGTCGATATCCGTGATCCCGATCCCGAAGGTCAGTTGCTTCAGCCCGGTCCCATCCGGATTGATTTCGTAGAGATGATGGTCATCCTGGGCGTCCCTGCGCATAGAGAAGAGGATCTTTTTGCCGTCCCACCGCACCTCCGGGTCCCGCACGATTCCCTGCGGCACATCCACCAGAACGTTTGTGCGGCCCGTAGCCAGGTCGATCGTCCTCAGGGCGCCGGGGCCGCGGAAGCTCCCGGTGTTGCACTCCCCGGTCTGAAACATCGTCTCGGAGTTATGGTGATCGCCCGCGTACTGGGCCCGCACTACATAGAGCAGCGGCTGCCCCGACACCAGCGGGTTGGCCAGCAGAGCCCGCCGCTGAAGCGCCAGAAGCGCAGCCGGGTCGGCTGCGCCGCTTGGAGAACGTGCCTTTAGGTCGTCCAATTCCTTAAGGACCGCCTGCCCCCCAGCGTAACGATCACCAAAGGTCGAAATCAAGTCCTCCACGGCCGAACGAAGGGCCTCGATCGGTGCATCCGCGCCCCGGGTCGGACGCGGCATTGCGAACACGCCCACAAGAACTGCCAGACAGACACGACGCAGCGCAGTGATCATGGAGGACCTCCTCGATGGCTTAACCAAAAGCCGCGCAGCGTAGAGGAATCCGGCTGCCCAGGTCGACTGAATAACCGAGAGGCCAGGCGTTTCTGGGGCGGCGGCGCTGCTCTGGCAGCCCGCAAGGCTTGCATTCCGAGCTCCCCACGTAGGCGCAGTCGTGGGATGGGAGGGTCAGGGGCTGCCCTTCTCACTTCACTTGTCTGCCCTCACCGCTGGATCGTGTTGACGTCAAGGGGAGCGGCGGAGTAGTACTGTGACGCCATAAGGTGCGAATTTCCTCGTCCCAGGCCGACGGCTGTGCCGTGCGCAGGGGCGTTGTCATGAATCGGCGAGTTGTCGCAGGCTCATAGTCGCTGCCAGTGGTGGTAACAGCGACGC
>CAYRKB010000091.1:0-18261 GCA_964424705.1 uncultured Victivallales bacterium | reverse complement strand
GCGGCCCTCGACAACAATGTCAAACACGTGGTCGCCCTCAGTACCGACAAGGCCGCCAACCCGATCAACCTCTACGGCGCAACCAAGCTCTGCTCCGACAAGCTCTTCGTCTCCGGCAACAGTTACGTCGGACCGAACCGGCAGACCAGATTCAGCGTCGTCCGCTACGGCAATGTAGTCGGCAGCCGGGGCAGCGTGATCCCATTCTTCCTGTCGAAACGCAAGCAAGGCGTTTTGCCAATTACCGATCCGCTCATGACGCGCTTCTGGATCACGCTGGAGCAGGGAGCCGCCTTGGTGCTGAACGCGCTGCGGGAGATGAAGGGGGGGGAGGTTTGGGTACCGAAGATTCCCAGCATGCGCATGACGGATCTGGCCCGGGTCATTGCGCCCGACTGCCGGCAGGAGATCGTGGGGATACGTCCCGGCGAGAAACTGCACGAAGTCATGATCCCCGTGGATGACGGGCGCCTGACCCTACAGTTTCGAGATCACTTCATCATCAAGCCGGCTTTTCCCTGGTGGGGCGCCGACTGGCACAGCGAGAAGGGCGGCCGGCCCTGCCCGGACAACTTCTGCTTTGGCAGCGACAACAATACAGCGTGGGTGGCGGACAAACAACTTGCGGCGATAATCGCGGCTCTGGACCTGCCCGAGGCGAAGGAGTGGGCGGCCGAGCGTGGCATAGCCACGTGAGGCGTGGGGGCGTGGGGGCGTTGGGGAGTAAGGGGGTGGGGGCGTAGGGGCGTGTGGGCGTAGGGGCGTAGGGGCGTAGGGGCGTAGCTGGGTAACGGGGTGTCCGCGTAACGGAGTGACGGGATGGGCGCGTTTGCAGAGACGTTTCGGGATCTGGAGGTCTATCAGAGTGCTCTACAATTGGCCGTGGAGATTCATGAGTTCTGCAAGAAGCTTCCTCCAGAGGAGAAATATGCGCTGGCCGATCAAATGCGACGAGCATCGCGCTCTGTGTGCTCAAACATCGCCGAGGCATGGCGGAAACGGAGATACAAAGCCGCCTTCATCTCGAAACTCAGCGACGCGGAAACGGAAGCTGGAGAAATGCAAAGCTGGCTGGATGTGGCGATCAAGTTGTCCTACATGAAGGCGGCCAATTACACGGCATGCGACGAACGCTACGAACACATCATCTCGCAACTTATCACGATGATCAACGCTGCCGATAAGTGGTGTCGCTAACTATGGACTCCCCAACGCCCACACCCCCATACGCCCACACCCCCATACTCCCATACGGCCGCCAATCCATTGACGAGGCTGACATCGCCGCCGTGGTTGAGACGTTGCATTCCAACTGGCTCACGACTGGGCCCAAGGTCGAGGAGTTCGAGCGCCTGTTTGCGGAGTTCGTTGGGGCGCGTCACGCCGTAGCCATTAGCAACGGCACGGCAGCCCTGCACGCTTCGATGGTGGCCGCCGGGATCGGGGCCGGCGATGAGGTCATCGTGCCCCCCATGACTTTTGCTGCCAGTGCCAACTGCATTGTCTATTGCGGCGGTACACCCGTCTTCGCGGACGTGGAGGCGGAGACGCTGCTGATCGATGCAGCGCAGGTGGAGGCGAAGATCACGCCGCGCACGAAGGCGATCATTGCGGTGGACTACGCGGGACATCCGTGCAATTACGACGCACTGCGTCGCATTGCCAACAGACATGGTCTCCTGTTGGTGGATGACGCTTGTCACGCGGTTGGTGGGCAGTATCGCAGTCGCAATGTCGGGACTCTTGCCGACCTTAATACGTTCAGCTTCCATCCTGTCAAGTCGATGACGACCGGGGAGGGCGGTATGGTGACCACCGATAACGCTGATTTTGCGCAGCGTATGCGGGTGTTCCGCAACCATGGCATCACCACCGAGCACAGGCAGCGCGAACAACAAGGCACGTGGTTCTACGAAATGGTCGATCTGGGATTCAATTATCGTATCTCTGATTTCCAGTGTGCGCTTGGAATCAGCCAACTTCGTAAACTTCCCGGGTGGGTACTTCGCCGGCAGGAGATCGCCCGCCGGTACAACGAGGCGTTTGCTGGGAGGCCAGCCATCAGCCCGTTGGCTGTGCGAGACGACGTGTCGCATGGATACCATCTCTACGTGATCAGGGTGGACTTCGAGCGACACGGCATGACACGTGTCCGGGCCATGGCCGACTTGCGGAGCTGCGGCATCGGCACTCAGGTCCACTATATCCCAGTCCACTTGCATCCGTACTATCGCCAACGATTCGGAACCGGGCCGGGCTTGTGTCCGGTCGCAGAGGCCGCCTATGAACGCATCCTTTCGCTTCCCATCTTTCCAGGGATGACGGACAGCGACGTTGATCGCGTAATTGCGACGGTTCTTGAGATTTCTTCGCGATGAGATGGAGTTGTAACGCATGGCCATCCCGTATAACGGACTGCATTTCATTGCGGCGGACAGTGCGCAGCAATCTGACGTTCTATGGATGACATGAATTCCGACACCCAGACTCCGACACAACCCAACTCCGACACTCCCATACCCTCACACTCCCATACTCCAATAGTCCCGCACTCCCGCACGCTCCCTCCGGGCGTCGTGTGCATCATCCCCGCCCGCGGCGGGAGCAAGCGCATTCCGCGGAAGAACGTCAAGTCGTTCTGCGGCAAGCCCATGATCGCATGGTCCATCGAAGCGGCGCGGACGAGCGGGGTGTTTGACCGCATCATCGTGTCAACCGATGATGACGAGATCGCTGCGGTGGCGCAGGCCCACGGCGCCGAGGTGCCCTTCCGTCGGCCGGCCGAGTTGGCGAACGACCATGCGACCACCGATGAGGTGTTTCTGCATGCCGTGGGATGCGCGGAGTTGCATCACGGGCCTGTGGACTACGCGTGTTGCCTGTATGCAACGGCACCGTTCGTGCAATCCCGGTATCTCAGGGACGGTCTGGCGCTGTTGCGGGAGCGTGAGTCGACTTCGGCCTTCACCGTAACATCGTTCGGCTATTCAGCCTTCCGGGCGCTTAAGATCAACACGCGGCAGCGGGTGGAAATGTTCTGGCCAGAGCACCGGCTTACGCGTTCGCAGGATTTGCCGGAAGCTTATTACGATGCGGGACAGTTCTATTGGGTTGACGTGGCGAAATACAAGGTCGAAGGCCGGATCTTCTCCGGGGATGCTGTCCCGATCATGATTCCGCGCTATTTCGTCCAGGACATCGACACGCCAGAAGACTGGGAGGTCGCCGAGAAGATGTGGCAGGTCTTAAGAATGACGGATGACGTTCCTCACACGCCAGAAGTCAGCCGAGGAAAGGAATGTGTCCCTTGAACTTTAGAACCGAACAGGAGTCCTTCTGGGCCGGAGACTTTGGTAACGAATATATGCGCCGAAACAGCGGCGCGGGCTTGGTCTCTTCCAGCACAGCTCTCTTCTGCCGCATCTTGAACCGCACTCGCGGGGTCCGCTCAGTCATCGAGTTTGGCGCCAACATAGGCATAAACCTGCACGCGCTCCGTCAACTTGTGCCCGACGCCGATCTTGAGGCGGTGGAGATCAACCACGCCGCCGCGGCAGCCCTTCGCGAATGGGGTGGGTGCGCCCGGGTGAGTGAAGTGTCGATCCTCGACTACGAAGTGACACAACAGTTTGACCTCGCGTTTACCAAGGGCGTTCTGATTCACATCAACCCCGACCACCTTCCCGCTGTTTATGACCGGCTTCATGCCGCTTCGCGCCGTTACGTGGTGATGGCAGAGTACTACAATCCATCACCTGTCGAGATCAGCTACCGCGGCCATTCCGGCAGACTGTTCAAGCGGGATTTCGCTGGGGACTTTATAGAACGATTTCCTTCAGTCACGTTGATTGATTACGGGTTCGCATACCGCCGCGACCCCAACTTCCCTCAAGATGATCTGACTTGGTTCTTGTTTGAAAAGCGTGACTAGGATTGCGTTATGGTCAAGTGTAACGACCTGTTGCTGATCCGCGCCGATGCCTCCCCTCGCACGGGGACAGGCCACGTCATGCGCTGCCTGGCGCTGGCGCAGGCGTGGCAACGTGCGGGCGGCGAGGTGCAGTTTGCCTGCGCCGAAATCACTCCGTCGCTCGAAGCGCGCCTAGAGTCTGAAGGCTTTGCGGTGCAGCATCTGACCGCTCAACCGGGCTCGGCCTCGGATGCCGAACAGACAATTCATTTACTGAAGGCTTCTTCTCCGTCCGCTCTCCGCTCTCCGACCTCAGACCACGGACCACAGACCACGGACCACAGACCACGGACCACAGACCTCCGACCTCCGACCTCTGCTCCCCCCTCCTGGCTCGTCGCCGACGGCTACCTCTTTGATGCCGCATACCAGCGTGCGATCAAGGATGCCGGACTCCGTCTGCTGCTGGTCGATGACTACGGCCACGCAGAGCATTACAGCGCGGATCTCGTACTGAACCAGAACCTCTCCGCCCGCGCTGACCTGTATGCCGCCCGCGAACCGAGCACACGCCTGCTGCTGGGCACCCGCTACGCGCTATTGCGCGGGCAGTTTCTCGCCTATAAGGACTGGCAGCGTGAAATCCCCGCCGTCGCCCGCAAAGTGCTCGTCACCCTCGGTGGCGCCGATCCCGACAACGTGACCGGCAGCGTTTTCGAAGCGCTGCGCACGCTTGATGTGGAAGCAAAGGTTGTCGTGGGAGGCAGCAACCCGCACTTGGCCAGATTGAAGGCCGAACTTGAGACAACGGCTCCGGACTTCCGACCTCTGATCGCCGACCTCGGACTTCCGACCTCTGATCTCTGCCCTCCGCCCTCCACCCTCCACCTCATAGAGGACGCCGCGAACATGCCCGAGTTGATGGTCTGGGCCGATATCGCCATCGCCGCTGGCGGCACCACCGGTTGGGAGCTGGCGTTTATGGGCCTGCCAAGCGTGGTGATTGCGCTCGCGGACAATCAACGAGACATTGCCACGGCGCTGCACCGAGAAGCTCTTGCCATCGCACTGGGATGGCACAGTGAAGTCACTGTCCCTGCCATTGCGGAGGCAGTGGGGGCTATGCTGTCAGATGAAATACGCCGCCGCGCGATGAGCCAGCGTGGCCGGTCACTCGTGGATGGCAATGGCATCGCGCGGGTTATCATGGAGATGACAAACGGCGGCATCCTGTTGCGCCGGGCGAGGCCGGAGGATTGCCGTCTGATCTGGAAGTGGGCCAACGAACCGACCATCCGTGCCGTCTCGTTTTCGAGCGAGCCGATCCCGTGGGAGAGCCACGTGCGGTGGTTCGAGGCGAAACTGGCTGATCCCAACTGCCTGTTGCTGATCGCCGAGAACGGGCAGCACAAGGAGATCGGTCAGATTCGTTACGAACTTCAGGGCGCGGAAGCGGAGGTTTCTGTCAGCCTTGACCCGGCGGCGCGAGGCAAGGGCTATGGGGCGGCGATGATTGCGGCGTCGGCCCGAGACGCATTCGCCCGGCCGGGCATTGCGCGGCTGCGAGCGTATACGAAACCGGACAATGAAGCCTCGATCCGCGCCTTCCTGAAGGCTGGCTATACGCTGGTGGGTGAAACTGAGGTGAAGGGGCAGCGGGCCATCGAATTGGCGCTGACCAGAGAAGGGTGGGTGCAGCCATGAGTCCGATGCTCCAGAAGAAGCCGCAGATCATGGAGGTGACGCTCCGGGATGGCAGCTACGCGATCAACTTCCAATTCACCGCCGCTGATACCGCGATCATTGGCGGTGCGCTTGACAAGGCGGGCTTCGACCTGATCGAGGTCGGACACGGCGTCGGTTTGCACGCCTCCGAAACCGGGCACGGCGAGGCCGCCGAAAAGGACGAGGCATACCTGAAAGCCGCCGCCGAGTCCATCAAACGCGCCAAGTTCGGCATGTTCTGCATTCCCGGTATCGCGCGCCTCGAAGACGTTGACATGGCGGCCGGTTTCGGAATGGGTTTCATCCGCGTCGGCACCAATGTCACCCAGGTCCGCGAATCCGAGCCGTTCATCGCCCGCGCCAAGAAACACGGCATGATGGTTTGCTCCAACTTCATGAAGTCTTACGCGATGTCGCCGCAGGAGTTCGCACAAACCGCCTTGCTTTCGCAGCAGTACGGAACGGATGTGCTCTATGTCGTGGACTCCGCCGGTGGAATGCTCGAGGGCGATGTCGAGGCCTATGTCCGCGCTGTCCAGGGCGTTTGCACATTGCCCATCGGCTTTCACGGCCACGACAACCTCGGGTTGGCTATCGCCAATTCACTGCACGCGGCCGAACTCGGCGCGGCCATCGTGGACGGTTCGCTTCAGGGCTTCGGACGCAGTGCGGGGAACGCGGCGACGGAGATGCTGGTCGTCGCCCTTCAGAAGATGGGCCACGACCTTGGACTTGACCCGTTGCAGGTGATGGACATCGGCGAGGAATACATTCGCCCCCTGATCCGCCGCCGGGGGCACAGCTCCCTCGATATCGTGACCGGGCAGGCGCTGTTCCATTCGAGCTACATGGGCATCATTCGCAAATTCGCCAGCAAGTATCGCGTGGACCCGCGCCGGTTGATCATCGAGCTCACGAAGGTGGACAAGGTCAATGCCCCCCCCGATCTCGTCGAGAGACTTGCGGCCAAGTTACAGACCGCTGCCACCGAAGTTGTCACCGCCCGCTACCAGTTCGACGAGTACTTTGGCCACGAACAGGATGCTTGGAAGGGGCAGCAGCCATGAATCAGATCCGCCGTACTGTCGAACAGAACGCCACCCGGCCTTACCTCATCGAGGTCGCAACGGGACGCCAGTTCAGTTATGGGCGGTTCCATAACCTCGCAATGACCGTCACCCGGGAGTTGCAGGACCTCGGCATCGGACGCGGCGACCGCGTGGCGCTCGTGCTCAGCAACTCTGCCGAGTTCGCGGCTCTGTATTTCGGCTGCTTGTATCGCGGTGCAGTCGCTGTGCCCGTCAATCCGCTGCTCCATACTCGCGAGGTTGAGTTCATCCTCAACAACGCCGGCGTGCGGCTGGTCGTTCACGCTCCGTCCACAATCGCGCAACTTCCCGCTACGCTCCCTGTGCCGTCTGTCTGCCTCTTGCCCCTCATGGATCAATCCAGTGCTCACGATTCCCGGACGACGTGGCGGTTTCCGGAAGTTGCTGACGACATTCCTCGCGACACGGAAAGCCTCGACAGTATTTCAGAGAACGATCTGTTTGCCATCACGTTCACATCGGGCACCACCGGGCTGCCCAAAGGCGTCCCGCACCGCGTCGGGAGCCTTTTCAGCGCGGCCGCGCTTTTCAATGGCGCTTTGGAGTTCGGACCGCAGCACCGATTCTACCATGTGCTCGCGATGTCCTACATGGCCGGTTTTCTCAACACGCTCCTTTGCCCGTTTCTTGCCGGCTCCAGCATTGTGGTCTCACGGCCATTCGATGCTCGCCTCGCGCTGGAGTTCTGGAAGGCGCCGATGCAATATGGCGTCAACACCCTCTGGCTCGTGCCTACGATCCTCTCCTCTTTGTTGCGCGCCGACCGTAGCGTGGCGGGAGCGGAGTATTGCCGTCAAAGCGTGAAAATCGCCTGCTGCGGGACAGCGCCCCTGCCCGCCAGGCTGAAACGTGAATTCGAGACGAAATTCGGTGTTGAACTGCTGGAAAGCTACGGCTTGTCGGAAACTCTGTTTGTCTCGACGAATTGTCTGAAAGCTCGACGGCACCCCGGTTCCACCGGTCCCGTGCTCCCGCGCGTCACGGTTCGCATCGGAGACGACGGCGAGGTCTTCATCCGCACGCCGACGATGATGTCCGGGTATCTCGATTACAAGACGCTGCAGCCCGACGCGGCCGCCGTGCCGGAATGGTTTCCGTCGGGCGACCTTGGCAATCTCGACGCGGAAGGCAATCTCTACATTACCGGGCGGAAGAAGGACCTGATCATCCGCGGCGGCATCAACATCAGCCCCCGCCACGTCGAGGAAATATTGATGGAACACGAGGCTGTCGCCGAGGCCGCCGTCGTCGGGCTGCCGCATGAATTCTACGGTGAAGAAGTCGCGGCGATATTGCGCTTGAAACCCGGCCAGACACTTGATGCGGCACGGCCGTCGCTCGAAGCATACGCGAAAGCCAAGCTCAGGCCCGCGGCGGTCCCCTCGAAATGGTTCTCGATGGACGATTTCCCGCGAAGCTCGACCGGCAAGGTGCAAAAGCAACAGCTACGGGAGGCGTTCATCCGATGATCCTCGGCGTCGACCACGTTGCTTTGACAGCCTCCGATATTGACGCCGACGTGACGGAATTGCAGCGTGCGGGTTACAGCGCGAAGTTCGTAGAGAAGAACCTGCCGAACTCACGCGAGAAAGTCTCCCTGCTGCGCCGCTACACCCCCCGGCATGCCATCGCGTATTGCAGGCGGGACAAGACGGTCGCGATTGAGTTGGTCCAGCACGACAACAGCTTGACGGCAGGCTCGCAGGGGTATCAGGTGGTGATGGGGGAGGGCGCGCCGGGCACAGTTGTCGCCAGCGGCCCCGAAGCCGGGATCTGGCGCGGCGCGCTCGGGGTGTCTGCGACGGAAACCCGCCGTTGGGAGAGCTTCAACACGGAATTCACCGCCGCGCCGCTTGATATCGGCATTCGCGGCGTGTTGGTCTGGGTGAGGAACTTGACGAAGGCGGAGCCGTTTTGGATGAAGGGCTTGGGCTTCCGGACGCAGGACCGCGGCCAGGGGTGGGTGCGGCTGACACTTCCGTCCCCCGTGCCAGCCTGGGCGTTGACGGTCGTGCTGGCAGAAGACAGCAAGCCGCGACCCTTGCCGCTGCTTGACGACGCCGGGTTCTCCTGCCTGGCCCTGCTGACCAACCGGATCGAGGCCGACATGGCGGAGGCTGAACAAGCCGGCGCGACGGATATTACGGAGTTGTTCGAAATGACGACGGGCGGTAAGTTATTGCGCATCGGCCTGCTCCGCGGGACGGATGGAGAGCTGGTTGAATTGATCGAAATGAAACGAAACTAGAAGGAACATGCCATGGCGCGACGGATTATTGACCTTACGCATCCGATTCACGAAGGGATGACCACCTACCCGACCCCGTGGCATCCGGTCGTGGAGATCACCCAGCTCGGTCGCCACGGCATTGAGAATCGCGAATCCCGCAAGCTTGTGATCGGTACGCACACGGGGACACATATGGATGCCCCCCTGCATTTCATCCCGGGCGGTGGCACCATTGACCAGATCCCGATGGACCTGCTCGCCGGCCCGGCGCGGCTGGTGGATTTCTCTCACGCCCGTCCGAAGCAGGAGATGCAGACCGATGACTTTCGCCGGGCGCTGGGCCGGGAACGGCCGCAGCGGCTGGTAATGAGGTTTGATTGGTCCCGTTACTGGGGCACGATGAAGTACTACCAGCAACAGCCCTTCATCGCGGAGGAGGCGGCGCAGTGGCTGATCGACCACGGCGTGCGCCTGCTCGCGATGGACACGGCCCAGGCCGACAACCCGGACAACGGACGGAATGCCCCGAAAGATTCGCCAGTTCACAAGATCATGCTCGGGCAGGGCTGCTATTTCCTGGAATACTTGACGAATTTGCGTCGGCTCCGTAAAACAAACTTTGAACTGATCGTCTTGCCGTTGAACATTCTAGGTGCCGACGGTGCGCCAGCGCGTTGCATCGCGATCGAGAACTGAAAGGCAAGCCTGCCATGACCGACTTGACAGAGTGGCTGCTGGACTGGTTTGCCAAGCGCGGCCAGGTTCCCGGCGCAACGCGCGAAGAGCAGCTAGCCGTGAACTACTTCCAAGCGGGGTTGATTGACTCTTTTGGCGTGATCGAGTTGATCGCCGACGTGGAGAGCCAGTTCTGTATCCGCTTCACAGAGCATCACTTTCAAGATCGCCGGTTTCCTACCATCGGCGGGCTGGCAATGCTGGTAAACGAACTCCGTCAAACCAACGCGTGAGGACACCATGAGCGAGACAGCATTCGAAATGTGAAGCCACTTCTACACAAAGCTGGCCGCCAACAACACGGAGTTGCTGTGGCCCAGTGAAACGCTGGTCCGCCTCTTCAAAGGCAACTATGTCCCTGGCCTGGATAAACAGTACGCGGGCAAGAAGGTCCTCGATGTCGGCTTCGGCAATGGGAACAACCTGATCTTCCTCGCGTCGCTCGGCCTCTCTCTTGCCGGCACCGAGGTCGCGCCGGAGATCTGCGAGATGATCAGCGCCAGATTTAGACAAGTAGGTGTTGACGCTGACTTGCGCGTCGGGACCAACCGTCAGCTCCCCTTCCTGGACAACACATTCGACTTCCTCGTCTCCTGGAACGTAATTCACTATGAAAACACCGAACCCGACATGCGCGCCGCCATTGCCGAGTACCAGCGCGTGCTCAAACCCGGCGGCCGCTTCTTCGTTTCAACCACCGGCCCCGAACACAAGATCTTGCAGGACGGCAAGACGCTCGGCGGGCACCGCTATGAGATCGGGCGCGCGGACGACTTCCGCAAGGGACAGGTCTATTTCTACTTTGATGCGCCGAACTACATCCAGATGTATTTCGGCGAGCAATTCCGTGATGTGTTGGTCGGCCGCACCCATGACATGCTGCTGACCGAGACGCTCGACTGGTTTATCGTGACTGGCGTGAAACCGTAGGCCATGCAAGGAAGCTACAACCGACGACAACTGGCGGAGGCGCTGCGCGCCGTGGGCGTGCGCCGCGGTGACGTGGTGTTTTCGCACAGCAACATCGGATATTTCGGGCTGCCGGAGGAGGGGCGCACATCGCAGGCGGTCTTCGACACGATCCTCGGCGCGTTTCAGGATGTGCTCGGCCCAGAGGGCATGTTGGTTGTGCCGACGTTCACCTATTCGTTCTGTAAACGGCAGCCGTTCGATCCGGCCCACACGCCCTCGACATGCGGAGCGCTTACCGAGATGCTGCGCCTGTTGCCACTCGCGCGCCGCTCGCGCGATCCGATTTTCTCCGTCGCTGCCGTGGGTGACCGTGCGGATGAACTGACGCGCGACGTGCCGCTGGAATGTTTCGGGCGCGGTAGTTTCTGGGACCGGTTTCTCGCTGTGGACGGCATCGTGTGCAACCTGAATTGCGACGCCGGATCGACGTTCATCCACTACGTCGAACGACAGCTCAACGTGCCCTACCGTTACGACAAGCTTTTTACCGGCCAGATTATCGAGAACGGCCAGGCGCACAAGACGGCGGCGATCTTCTTCTGCCAGGATCTGTCCAACGCGGACAGCGTCGCCGTCTTCGAGCCGTTCGATGCGCTGGTGCGAGCGCGCGGCCTGGCCCGCACGGCTGGCGTCGGGCGCGGCGCGGTGGTGGCCCTGCGGGCGCAGGCCGCCTTTGCGCTCCTCCGCGAGGAACTGTCGCGTAACCCTTGGCTGCTGACCGCCGCCGGCAAGGCCGGCAGGACTCCAGTCCTGCGGCAACCAGCCCCGCCACCGGTTGTGTTGCGGCCCGACGCTCCGGCAAATGAAGTCCTTGAAACGCTGTGGCGGCTGCCGCGCGACATTGTGTCGGACGGATACGATGCGGCCATTCAGGCGCTGGCGCAACAACTGCCGATGACGATTCACGAGTATCCGACTGGCACACACTGCTGGTCGTGGCTGGTTCCGGAGAAGTGGACTTGCAGGGAGGCATACCTTGAGACGCTGAACGGCGGACGGCTTTTCTCGTACGCCGACAACCCGCTGCACGTGATGTCGTATTCGCTGCCGTTTGAGGGTGACGTCACACGTGAGGAGCTGTTCGCACATCTTCACACTCATCCCAAGTTGCCAGGTGCTGTGCCGTTCAAATTCAAGTACTACGAGCGTGATTGGGGCCTTTGTTGCAGCCAGCGACTCAAGGATTCGCTGGTCGACGAGCGCTACCGGGTCGTAATTCGAAGCCAGTTCAGTTGCTCCACCTTGAAGGTGGGCGAGATTGTGGCGCCAGGGCGCAGCGATGAGACGTTCATCCTGTGTGCGCATCTCGACCATCCGGCCATGGTCAACGATGATTTGGCCGGTGTAGTGGTGGGCATGGAGGTCATGCGCGAACTTCTGAAGCGCACCGATCTTCGCTACACCTACCGGTTCCTGATTCTGCCGGAAACGATCGGTTCCGTCGCCTGGCTCAGTCACCACGAGGATCTCATTCCCAAGATGAAAGGCGGCCTGTTTCTTGAAATGTTGGCCACGCCTCACCCGCACGCGCTCCAGATGTCGTACCGCGGAGACACCGAAATCGACCGGTGCCTCACGCGGACGCTGAAGAGGTGCGACCCGCATGGCTGGACGGGCGCTTTTCGCACGGTGATCGGCAACGACGAACGCCAGTTCAACGCGCCGGGGGTTCGCGTGCCCATGCTGTCCCTGTCGCGGGTCCTCCCCCCCTCGCATCCAGAATGGCCGTTTCGGGAGTATCATTCGAGCGACGACACGCCGGCGAACGCGAGGATCGAGAGCCTCGCTGAGTCGCATGATCTGGTACTGGCCATGATTGACGAACTGGAGCAAAACCGGGTGCTCGTGAACAGAACCAAGGGCGAAGTGTTTTGTTCGCGCTACGGCATCCATATTGATTTCTACACCAATCCCGAGGGGAACCGGGCGCTGTTCAACATCATGTATCTGATCGACGGCACGCGTTCGGTGGCCGACATTGCGGACGAGCTCCGCATCTCTCCTGCGGCCGTGGAGGGCGTGGTCAATGAGTTGATGAAACACGAACTGGTCGCGTACGCACAACCATGACAGACGAAATCCAGATTGCCGGAAGGAAGATCTGCGCGGGTCTTCCCGTCTACGTGATTGCCGAAATGTCAGCCAATCACGGCCATAACTTCGAGCAGGCCGTCGAAATCGTGAAGGCCGCCAAGGCCGCGGGGGCGGATGCCGTCAAGTTGCAGACATACACCCCGGACACGTTGACCCTCGCCTGCGACAACCAGCATTTTCGCATCGGCCCAGGCACGCTCTGGGAGGGCAAGAACCTCTACCAATTGTACGGCGAAGCCTACACGCCCTGGGAATGGCAGCCAAAGCTTCAGCAGATCGCGAACGAGCTTGGCTTGCACTGCTTTTCGACACCTTTTGACAGCACCGCCGTTGACTTTCTTGAGAAGATGGCCGTGCCGGCGCACAAGATTGCGTCGTTCGAACTCGTGGACCATGGCTTGTTGCGGCGCGTGGCGCGAACCGGCAAACCGATCATTATGTCGACCGGCATGGCAACACTGGAGGAGATCGCAGAATCCGTCGCAATCATCCGTGATGCCGGCAACCATCAACTCGCACTGCTGAAATGCACCAGCGCGTACCCTGCGCCGCCTGAGGAGATGAACCTGCGCACCATTCCGGACCTGGCGGCGCACTTCGGCGTGCCGGTTGGGCTCTCGGATCACACGCTCGGCATTGCTGTCCCCGTGGCGGCGGTGGCGCTAGGCGCCTGCATTGTGGAAAAACACTTCACCCTCTCTCGCAGCGTTCCCGGCCCGGACAGCGCATTCTCCCTGGAACCCCACGAGTTCAAGGTCATGGTGGAGGCCATTCGCGTGGCCGAGCGTGCGCTCGGCCGGGTGAGCTATGATCTTGCGGAGCACGAGAAGGCCAGCCGGGTTTTTCGCCGGTCGCTGTTCGTCGTGGCGGACGTCGAGAAGGGAGACGTGTTCACCGTGGAGAATGTGCGTTCGATCCGACCGGGCTACGGTTTGCCGCCCCGCGACCTGGAGCGGGTGCTGGGGCGTAAAGCCTCCCGCTGCGTCGCGCGCGGCACGCCCCTCGACTGGTCGCTCGTCGAATAGACGACAATGAGCCTTAATTATCTAGCTGGCGTGAAACAAGCTGCGCAGCGGTACACCCCCGGTGTCTGGCGGGAAGCGGCGACGTTGTGGCGGCGACTGCTGCTCATGACTCCGGGCCACACTCGTGGGCGAACGCGCGCGCGTGAGTTGCTTACGGCTTCAGCGATTGCAGAACTGAGTGCGGAAGCCAGTCGCGTGCCGCTACCGGCCAACGCCGAAACCATTCTCTTCTTTTCACTGCGTGGATGGCCGAACCATATTGCTCTGGAATGTCTTTTGGCGGCGATGCACCGCGCGCACGGCTTTGCCGTGCGCTTCATCACGTGCGAAGGCGCGCTTCCTTTCACCATGATGGACTCGATCAACACACCCCTCGATCGGCGCCGGCCGTGCTCTGAATGCATCCGCCGGAAGAGACTGCTCATCCATGGGAATTTCCCCTGCGATGTCGTGTCCGGGGACCTCGACAAGGACGCGCAGACAGCCGTCGAGACTCTTCAAACTATTGGTGAATGCCGGGACTTCGCCTGGCGCGCCGCCCCGCTGGGGCGGCTCTGCTGGCCCAGCATGGTCTGGTACTCGCGGCGCAGCCGCCTGACCGATGCGGACGTGCCTGTGTACCGAGACGCGCTGCTCGCGGGTTTGATGGTGCAGAGATATTTTGAGGAAAGTGTGGTGCCCATGCGGCCTCGATGCGTGATTATGCTCAATGGCGAGTTCTTTGCCGAGGGCATCGCGGCTTTCATCCTGGCAAAAAATGATATCCGCTTTGTGACGCATGAGTACACCATACAAGGCCGGTTGCTTGCGGCTATCAATCAGTCGGGAGCGCAGTCTCTGGCGTGCGACAAGACCAGGCCGGCACCGGCATGGCACCCTACCCGAGCATTGGAAAGAAGCACGTCCCGCCTTCTGGCCGCCTGGCATGCTCGGGGAGGTTATCAGGGGGATCTCTGGAGGGGGCTTTGGGATAAGGGGGCCACTTCCGGCGCCGCCAGCGTGCTGTCAGCATCGCCGACCGTACCCATGGCTGTCCTCTACCCTAATCTCACATTTGAATCATCAGTTGTTGGTCGGGACCGCGTTTTCACGGACCAGTTCAAGTGGCTCGATCGCGTCATCGCGCACTTTCGTACGCATCAGGAATGGAGACTGATCATCCGCTTCCATCCAGGCGAGATGCTCACTGGCGCCTGGAGGACGAACGAATCTCTTGAGGCCTATGTCCGGGAGCGACATGCGGCTTTGCCGGAGAACGTCACTCTCGTTTCCGCGCGCAACCCGCTTTCTTCCTACGAGCTAGGGCAGAGCGCGCGCGTCGTGCTTGTCTATTCATCCACGTTGGGTTTGGAACTCGCTGAGCGGGGCAAGGCTGTGATCGCTGCGGCCCACGTCCACTATGCTGAACGCGGTATCACGCACGATCCCCGGGATGAGAGCGAGTACTTCGCGTTGCTGGATTCGCTCATGGCCGGCTCAGTCCCGCTGACGGACCCCGAGCCGGCGCTCGTGCGCCGATATGTGGCGTGGCTCTTCTTTCGACGATTTCTGATGATGGAGCCTTTGGGCGACACCCTGAAAGAAGGTTTTCCCGAGGTGAAGGTTCGAAGTCTTCGAAAACTCCGCCGCATGCCGAACTTCGGCGCGGTCGTCAGGCTGATCGAAAAAGGGGAAGAATGGTGGTGAAGGCGTCAGCCTCCAAGACCTCGGTTGCCATCGTCATCCCCTGCTATAACGCGGTGCGGTATGTGGGAGAAGCGGTGCAGTCTGCCCTGACCCAAGACTTCGATGGATCCCTCGATGTGGTGGTGGTGGACGATGGGTCAACCGACGGGTCATTCGACCTCCTTCGAAAGAATTTCGCCGGGCATCCCAACCTCCGGCTTCTGACACATCCGGATCGGAAGAATCGGGGCGTGTCAGCATCCCGCCGTCTCGCCATTGACGCCACGGCCGCCGAGTTCGTTGGGTTCCTGGATGCCGACGATGTGTTTGAGCCTGGGAAGCTCGCCCGGCAGGTGGAGGTTCTGAAGCAGCACCCGCAGGCCATCATGTGTCACTCCGCGATCCGCGTGATCTATGATGATCCTGCCGATGAACAGATCTTCCATGAGTCGTATATGCTTTCCGATTGCGAGATGGAATATGAGCTTGCGGGAATGGATGATTTCCTGGTGCGAGACCCGATCTGCAATTCCACGGTGCTGGCGAAACGCGCGGTGCTGGTCGAATCCTTCCGCCATTTCCCGCAACTCTTTCAATGCGAGGATTGGGTGAATTGGGTTCTGCTGGGTATGAAGGGGAAGTTCCTGTTTCTGCCTGAACGGCTTCTGCGGTACAGATTCCATGCGGGGTCGGCCACAGCCGCTGTCATCAGAACTCCGTTGAAAAGGTTGTATTCTAATCTGGAGTTTCTGTTGGCCCTCTGTGCGCAGGAGCAAGTCCTGAAAGGGCCCGTTGCCCTGCAGGATATGGTGGCGGGCCAGTTGCAGAAGACTCTGACGCGTATCGTTGCCGAATATGGGGGCAACGATGCGCAGCCGGACTTTTCTTCAGGGGTGCTGCAGTCGCTTGTGCAGGGGGCCGGACGGGTGGCGGATCTGGAAGCGCGTGCCCGCGAGAAGGAATTGCGGAACATCAGGGGAAAGCTTGCTTACTATGAAAACCATCCGCTTGTCAGACTGAAGCGGCGGATCAAGCAGAAGCTTGGGTGAGAGCCACAACGAGTGCGGCCTCGCTGAAGGCGAGCAACATTGTAGACCAGGGAGGATCTCTGGGATGTCAGTATGCGAATTCTAGTCATTTCCAACCTCTATCCTCCGCACTGCATGGGCGGCTACGAGCTGCGCTGCGAGGATGTGGTGAACGGGCTGGCAGCGCGTGGGCACGAGGTCCGGGTGCTCACGAGCATGTGGGGCGTGTCACGTGTTGAGCGGGGCGCGACGGTGCGGCGGATCTTTCCCGCGCGCTGGAAGCCGTTCGATCCGGGTACTTCTTTCCTCCGGATGGCGTG
Source organism: uncultured Victivallales bacterium (assembly GCA_964424705.1). Lineage (GTDB taxonomy): Bacteria > Verrucomicrobiota > Kiritimatiellia > UBA8416 > CAYRKB01 > CAYRKB01. The sequence continues at coordinate 1,448 of CAYRKB010000091.1, read as the reverse complement.
GTGGGAACTATCCGGCATCCTTCGCCTGCGAAGAGAACTGAAGGCGTTCCGTCCCGATGTCGTTTCGATGTGGAATATGTTCGGACTGTCGCCGTCCCTGATCAACACCGTCGTGGGGGGCGGGACTCCTTTTACGCTGCACATCGATGATAACTGGCTGTTTCGAAAGGATCCCTGGCGTATACATTGGGGCTCCGGAGAGAGCACTGTTATGCGGCTCTTGCGAGGGGTGCTCAGTCCGTGGGTCAAGTACTGGGCGCCCGCCTCCATGCTGCCGGAGGACGGGAAGCGATTTGCATTCATCAGTCGATTCACAAGGCAAGAGCATGTGAAGGCCGGCCTGCCGGTCGGGGACGCCCCCGTGATCTACGGGTGCGTCCCGCATGCTTTTCTTGAGACAAAATGCGAGCAGGTCTCCCCCGATCATCCGCCGCGCCGTCTCTTGTCTTCCGGCGCCCTGTCGCCGCGGAAGGCTCAGCACCTGGCAATTGAAGCGCTGGGCATTCTGCATGCGATGGGGCTGCGTGATGTCAGCCTGACGCTGGTGGGTTCCGCCGCCGACCGTGCTTATGTGGCGGACCTCAGGCGGCAGGTGGAACGGCTGGGCCTTGGCGATGCGGTGCGATTTGAAGGGGCGAAGACAAGACAGGAGATGCCGGGTGTCTATCAGTCGCACGATGTGTTGGTGTTCATGTCCACATACGAGGGCTTTCCTCTCGCGATTCTTGAGGCCATGGCTGGCGGGCTGGCCGTGGTCAGCAGCACCACGGGGGGAGGGCACGCGGAGATTCTGAGGGATGGCGAGAACAGTCTGACGTTCGAAACGGGTGATGCCCGTGCGCTGGCTGAACAGTTGCGCCTGCTCCTGAATGATCCAGCTCTCGCGCGGCGACTGGGCCAGGCAGGCCGCGAGCTGGTGCGTCGCGAGTTCCTCGTGGAGCAAATGGTGACCAAGAATGAGGCGTTCCTGGCGGACGTGGTAGCGGGTAGTGCTGAAGGATGAAGCGGGCGGCATGCTGAACGCGAAGGGAGCGGGCGCACGCGGAGGCCCAGCCGTAGTGCGTTGCACGCTGCAGGGCAGGCGGCAAGCCAGGATTCACCACCCGCTTCGCTGGAGGAAGAGGATGCGCCGAGAGAGCACGCTGTTGTTTCAGGGATCTTGGGATCGGAGCGGAATTGCAAAGTGACAAGTGCAAAGCGCAAAGGCAGCATCAGAAGGAATCTACCGCGAATGGACGCGAAAGAGCGCGAAGGGAGGCGGAAAGCCAGGACTGACCACCCGCTTCGCTGGAGAAAGAAGAGGCACCGAGAGAGCGGCGTTTCCCCTTTAGCTCTTCCGTCTCCCACGAGGAGGTTGACGAATTTCTCATAGGGCAGAGGCCTATGAGAAATTCGTGCAACACTGGTCCCTTGAGTTGGAAGAGATCCAGAGGTGCACGCACCCCCTC
>CAYRKB010000090.1:14568-18365 GCA_964424705.1 uncultured Victivallales bacterium | reverse complement strand
GCCCGGGCGCCGCTGGAGCGACGGCCTGCACCAGGCCGTCGAGGCGAAGGAAGGCGTCAAGATCGAGCGCGAGACCCAGACCCTTGCCACCATCACCATCCAGAACTACTTCCGCATGTATGACAAGCTCGCGGGCATGACGGGAACCGCCGAAACCGAGGCGAACGAGTTTCACGACATCTACAAACTCGACGTCATGGTCATCCCGACCAACCGGCCTGTGCGGCGCGTGGATTCAAACGATGTGATCTATAAGACGCAGCGCGAGAAGTTTAAGGCCATCGTGGAAGAGATCGCCGACTGCCACAAGCGCGGCCAGCCCACGCTCGTCGGAACCATCAGCGTGGACACCTCGGAGCTGCTCAGCCGCATGCTGCGGCGCGTCCAGGTTCCCCACAACGTGCTGAACGCAAAGAACCACGAGCGCGAGGCCGAGATCGTGGCGCGGGCCGGGCACCCCGGCGCGGTGACGATTGCCACCAACATGGCCGGCCGCGGCACGGACATCAAGCTGGGCGAAGGCGTTGTGACCATTCCGCGCTCCATCATCGATTCCGACCGCTCCCTCGACTCGAAGGTCAGCGGGGAAACCCTGCGCAGCCTCCTGCAAAAGAACCCGTGCGGGCTGCACGTTATCGCCTCTGAACGGCACGAGTCCCGGCGCATCGACCGGCAGCTGCGTGGTCGCTGCGCCCGCCAGGGCGACCCGGGCTCTTCCCGTTTCTACGTGTCCCTGGAAGACGACCTGATGCGCCTGTTCGGATCTGACCGGATCGCCAACATCATGAGCCGCTTCGGGCTGCAGGAAGGCGAGGTGCTTGAGCACCGCTGGCTCAACCGCTCGATCGAGACCGCCCAGCGCCGCGTGGAGCAGCACAATTTCTCCATCCGCAAGCGCACGCTGGAATACGACGACGTGATGAATAAACAGCGCTCGATCGTATACACGTTCCGCGGCGACATTGTCCGCGCCGAGAACGTGCGCGAACAGGTCTACGACATCCTCCACGACGTAGTCGTGAACCGTGCGGAGGAGGACATGGCCGAGGTCGACGCCTCCTCGATCGGGATCTTTGTGGATTGGGTCCGCATGACCTTCCCCATCGCCATCCGCACGGCAGAGCTAACGGCCATGCAGGGGAACGCAGAGGCTATCGGCGAGGAGATCTTCAAGCGCGTGCGATCCGCCTACGACATCAAGGTGAGCCTCGAGGATCCCCAGCTTGTTGCAATGATGGAGCGGCAGGTGGTGCTCAGCATTATCGACACCCACTGGCAGGACTACCTGCGCGCCATGGACGGCCTGCGGCAGGGCGTCGGCCTGCGCGCCTACGGCCAGCAGGACCCCCTCATCGAGTACAAGCGCGAGGCGTTCACCATGTTCGGCGAGCTGATGACGAGCATCAAGCAGGATATCGCATCGGCCCTGTTCCGCGCCACGACGGTCGCGCCCACGTTCGAACAGTTCATCTCGCGCATGCCCCGCACGATGCTGAAGCACGAGGAACTTCCGGTGTTCGGAGCAGGCCAGACCGCGGGCGGCGATGCGCTCGACACCGGTTCCAGCACATCCACGACAGTCACGGATGCAATGAGCGCGCGCCGCGCATTCACGCCTTCGGACGAGCCCGTGCGGCGCCTGGACCCTAAGGTGGGCCGCAACGATAACTGCCCCTGCGGCAGCGGCAAGAAGTACAAGAAGTGCTGTGGGACAGCGGCGTAAAGAGCGCGCACCCGGGACCTATGCCGATGACCCATGACCGCTCGCGCTCGCGTTTCACCGTCTCCCCTGACCGGCTGCTGCGACTTGCGGCCGCCGTCGCCTGCGGCCTCCTGATGGCCGCCGCGTTCCCGCCCTTCGGCGTGTCCGAACTCGCCTGGACCGCGCTCGTGCCGTTGCTGCTGCTCTGCGCCTACACTCCGTCGCGGGCGGCTTTCCGGTGGGGATTCCTGGCCGGCTTGGTGTTCTGGCTGACGTCCATCGTGTGGCTGCTACGCCTTATTCGCGCAGGCGGGCCGCCCGCCATCGTCGTCGTCGGCTGGGCCGCGCTGTCGGCGTATTGCGCGCTCTACACGGGCGCGTTCGCGATGCTCGCCTCCTCTGCGATCCGCAGGGCGGCCAACGCCGCCATGCCACACGGCGGCCCGTCCCCGCGTGAGGACACGCCTCCCTCGGCCAGCCCCCTCCCCCTGCGCGGCATCGGCGTTTTGCTCGTCCTCCCCCTGGCTTGGATCGGCCTTGAGTATTTGCGATCCACCCTCTTCACGGGATTCGCCTGGAACGCGCTGGGCGTCAGCCAATACCGCAACCTCGCGCTGATCCAGAGCGCCGAATGGGGCGGAGTCTACGCCGTCTCATGGATCCTTGCGGTCGTCAACTGCGCCGTCGCGCTCGCCGCCCTGCGGTTTGCCGAATACGTGCGCCGCCGCGGAAGGAATCGCATCAACGCAGAGCTCATTCTCGGGCTTACGCTCTGCTTCGTCGCCCTCTTTGCCGGCGTGAAGAAGGTGCGGCTTATGAGGCCTGACCCCCAGTCCACCGTCCTGCGCGTCTCGGCGGTTAACCCCGCCATTGCGCAGAGCCTGAAGTGGGACGACGCATTTGCCCAAACGATCCAGGACGGCCTTGCCGATCTGACTGAAAAGGCGCTGCTCACGCGCCCCGATCTCGTCGTCTGGCCCGAGACGGCCACCCCGTACGCGCTGCGCTACGACCCCGGCATCCAGGCCGTCGTGAACAGCCTTGCCCAGCGCGGAGCCCCCATGCTGGTCGGCAGCATGGACGAGGAGGACGACGGCACGCGCGTGGCGTACTACAACAGCGCGTTTCTCGTCGGCACCAACGCGGCCCTGGTCGCGGAATACCGCAAACGTCATCTCGTCCCCTTCGGCGAGTACATTCCCCTCGACTGCTGGATCCCGTGGATTTCGCGCTTCTCCCCGATCGGCTTGAGTTGCACGCCGGGCAAGGCGCCCACGGTCTTCCGCGTGGCCGCACGCGACGGAGCCATCGCGCCTTTCGCCGCGCTGATCTGCTTCGAAGACACGGTGGCATCCCTCGCGCGCGACAGCGTCCGCGGCGGCGCCCGGCTGCTCATCAACCTGACCAACGACGCGTGGTTCGACGACTCAGCCGCCGAGCAGCATCTGAGCCACAGCGTGTTCCGCTGCGTCGAAAACCGCGTGCCAGCCATCCGCTGCGCCAACCTCGGCGTCACATGCTTCATTGACAGAACCGGCGCGATCGATACGATGACTCAGCAGCTCATGAGAAGCGGGGGCGCAACCGACGGAGGATATCGCACAGAGCAGGTCCGCCTGCCCGGCGACGCAATGCCCCTGACTCTGTATACTCGGTTTGGTGACCTTTTGTTTGCGCTGCCCTGCGGCATCGCTGCGGCGGTGGCAATCGGATGGATGACCCTGAGGAGAAATGCGCAATGTTTGAGGAATTGACGGAGCGAGTTCAATCGCTGCGCGAGCGCGTCAAGGAAATGCGAGGTTATCTTTGACGTCGCAAACCGAACACGCCGCCTGACGGAGCTTGAAGCGATCGCGACCACGCCAGGATTCTGGAACGAGCAGAACAAGGCGCGCGCCATTATCGACGAAACCAACCAGCACAAGGCCGTGCTGGGCCCGTACCTCAAGCTCGAAGGGGCGATGCAGGACGCGGACGTCCTGATCGAACTGGGTCAGCACGAGACCGACGAAGCCCAGCGGGCGCAGGCGCAGGCGGAGGCGGAGCGCGCCATCAAGGCCGCCGAACACACCTTCACGGACATCGAGTTTCGGTC
>CAYRKB010000090.1:0-14558 GCA_964424705.1 uncultured Victivallales bacterium | reverse complement strand
CCACGCTGCATGCCGGCGCGGGCGGCACGCAATCCTGCGACTGGGCGGACATGCTCTTTCGCATGTACCGCCGCTACTGTGAGGAGCATGCCTTCCAGGTCGAGATCCTGGACTACCAGGGCGGGGATGAGGCCGGCATCAAGCGCGTTACCTTCGGCGTGCAGGGCGAATACGCGTACGGCTACATGAAATCCGAGCGCGGCGTCCACCGCCTGGTGCGCATCAGCCCCTTCGATTCCAACAAGCGCCGCCACACGTCCTTCGTCGCGCTGGACGTCGTAGCGGAAATTACGGACGACGTCGAAGTGGAGATCGATGAGAAAGACCTCCGGGTGGACACCTACCGCTCCAGCGGCGCAGGCGGGCAGCATGTCAACAAGACCGACTCGGCCATCCGCATCACCCACCTGCCGACCAACATTATCGTCGCGTGCCAGGCCGAGCGCTCGCAGCACAAGAACCGCTCCAAAGCCATGAGCATGCTGCGCGCGCGGCTCTACGAATGGACCATGGACCAGAAGCGCAAAGCCATGGAGAAGTTCTACGGTGACAAGGGCGACATCGCATGGGGAAGCCAGATCCGCTCGTACGTCCTCCAGCCGTACACGCTCGTCAAGGACCACCGCACGGACTGCGAGACGTCGAACACCGGTGCCGTGCTTGACGGGGATATCCAGCCCTTCATCGAGGCCTATCTGCGCCTCCATGCGGGCGAGACAATGAAAGTCGATGCGGCGGCGCTCCAGGCGGCCGCCGCGCGCGCAACGTGAACCATGTTCTAAACAAGAAGGCTGGTGCATTATGGCTCTGATCAGCATGACAGGTTTCGGGCGGGGCGAAGCGTCCGCCCGTGGCGTGAAGGTCGAGGTGGAGCTGAGCTCCGTCAACCGGAAGCAGTTTGAGGTCAGGCTCAGCATGCCGCGGCAGGTGCAGGCGCTCGAATCCCGGGTCAACTCGATTATCCACGAACGCGTCGCGCGAGGCGCCGTCACCGGCACCGTCAAAATCTCCGCCGGCGCCTCCGCTGGCGGCGGCGTGCGCGTGGACGTCGCCGCGGCAGAGAGCTCCCTGAAGGCGCTGCGCGCCGCCGGCCGCGCGCTCGGGCTGAGCGATGATTTGACCCTGCGCACCTTGGTCGCTCTGCCGGGCGTGGTGCAGTACCACGATGTTTCGGAAGAGACGGAGCGCGTGTGGAGCCTGCTCGAGCGAGCGCTCGCGCGCGCAACCGACGGGCTCGTCGCCATGCGCCGCACGGAAGGCCAGACCCTGGAGGCGGACATACGCAAGCGCTTCGCCTCGCTCGGCCGCCAGCTCGGAGTCATCCGCAAGCTGGCGCCCGCGGCGCAGAAGAAATACGGAAAGGCCCTGCACGCCAGGCTGTGCGCGGCCAGCATTCCGCTTTCGGCAAACGACCCGAACCTGCTCCGGGAAATCGCAATCTGGGCCGACCGCTCGGACATCTCGGAGGAAATCGTCCGCCTCGACAGCCACCTGAAGCACGTCGCAGGGATGCTGCACGAAGACAAGCCCGTCGGGCGCACGCTCGACTTTCTTTGCCAGGAGATGTTCCGGGAAATCAACACCATAGGGTCAAAGGCCAACGAGGCCGCAATTTCGCGCCAGGTCGTGCACTTCAAGACCGAGCTGGAGAGCATCCGCGAACAGGTGCAGAATGTCCAATAAGGAGCCCGCGAAGAACCTTCCTCCGCTCCTGATTGTCGTGTCCGCGCCGTCGGGCGCGGGCAAGACCACTCTGTGCCGCCGGCTGCTTGCAGAGCGGCCCGATATCGCCTACTCGGTCTCCTGCACCACGCGCAAGCCACGCGGCAGCGAGGTCGATGGCGTGGCCTATCGATTTGTCACCGAGCCCGAGTTCGAACATCACGTGCAGGCCGGCGACTTTCTGGAGCACGCCGTCGTGCATGACCACCGCTACGGAACGCTGCGCCGCGCCGTGGTCGAAGCGCTCGCCGCAGGTCGCAGCGTTCTGATGGACATCGACGTGCAGGGCGCTGCACAGATTCGCAAAGCCATCATGGAATCCCCCGCGGGGGGGCCTCTCCGCAGGGGCTTTGTCGATATCTTCATTGAGCCGCCATCCCCGGAGGAGCTTCGCGCACGGCTGTCCGGACGGCACGAGAATTCTGCGCAGGAAATGGATCGCCGCCTTCGCAACGCCGCAGAAGAGATGCGACATGCCCCCGAATACATGCACCGGGTCGTGAACGGCGATCTCGCCGCCGCCTACGCGCAGCTCGCGGGACTGATCGAAATGGAGCAGCGGGCCCGGGCAGACGGCTGAGCCCTGTTCCGCGCGGAACAAAAGAAAACGCCTGAACTGGTGCGGGAGCCCGCTTCCTGTTCAGGCGTTCTGTCTCTTCTCAGTCCACTCCCACCCCGCCAGCGCAGGTCCGGGATTAGTGAACGTCGAATTAGTAGCGATCGCGGCCGCCACCACGGCCCCCGCGACCACCGCCAAAGTCGTCGCCGCCGCCGCCACTACGCGGCCGCTCTTCGCGGGGACGCGCTTCATTGACCGTCAGAGTGCGGCCGCCGCTTTCCTTGTCGTTGAACATGGAAATCGCCTTGTTCGCGCCTTCCTGATCAGCCATCTCGACGAAAGCGAAACCACGAGATTTGCCCGTGAACTTGTCGGTAATGACGTTGCAATTCAAAACCTTCCCAGCCTGACCAAACATATCCTGCAGTTCGCCTTCCATGATACCGAAAGGCAGATTCCCAACATACAGCCGCGTTCCCATCTCGCCCAACCTTTCTGCTTTCACAGCCACTTTCCCGCTGCTTTCCGAGCGGTATCGCGGGCTTCTGATCGTCGCAAACTACCCCGAGTCGCTGCTCTTCCCAATCAGAAAACTGACGCCCACTTGACTGCAATGCGGGCAAATATATTTAAGGGAAACGCGTGAAACAATAAAAAAATACAAAAGAATCGCTCCGTCAGATCGGTCGGCGCGAGCTGCCTTTACGGGGAGAACAAGGACTGCTGCACTGCGACGAACCGGTCATGCATTGCGACCTCGGTACCGTGGCCTGTGATGCGCACGCTCTGCGAATCCCTCAGGTCGAGCAGCGTGACACCGTCTCCCACGCCGGCCGGCCGATCGTTGTCGGACGGGTGCAGACAACGTTCGAACGTGCTGCTTCCGTCGTAGCTGGAGTGCCGTCCATCGTAATACCGGCTCCGGGAGGTCTGCGCAAGGATCCGGCCGCTGACTTCCAACGCAAGGCAACGCCGCATTCGTTCGGCAAGAATCATGGCCTGCGCAGAGTGCGACTCCTCGATCCAGCTCCGCGTAACAACAGGCTGTGCCGCGACGACGCGACCCGCCGCGCCCGGGCTTTTCGAGCGCGCCGGGCTCGGCCGCCCCGGCCGCGCGTCCTTCAACACAAGCGCCGCTGCCCCGTCCACAGCCAGCCCGCGACTCAGGAAACGCACGATGCCGTGTTCTACGCCAACCATCAGCGACCCGTAGAAGGCCAGCGACCCGTTGTCGGTCATGATCTCGCGCGACGGCTTGCCGTGAGCGGCCAACACTTGATCCCACGGGACGCCCAGCTCGATTTGCAGCGCGCATGCCGCGGGCGCCAGAGCCGCAAGCAAAGACACGCTACACCACCGCAGTCGCATGGAACGCCCTACATGCATCTTGAACAACTTTCTTGATATTGTGCGGATAAGTACTGCATCATCCCAACGCGGTCAAGCACGTCGTATATTCTTTATGTGGATAAGCTCCCGGATCCAGGGCAGGCACCTGGCCGGCGGCGGAGCACGGACTCATGGCGAAGCGCGGCAAACGGAACGTATGGGTGGGGTTCGACCTCGGCGGCACCAAGATGCTCGCCGTGGTATTCGACGACAGGTTTCGTCGTATCGGCGAGCGCAGGCGTAAGACGCGCCCGAGCACCGGATCGGAAAAGGGGCTGCCCCGCATTGTCAGCACCATCTCCATGGCGCTCGAGGATGCCGGCATTCCAAAGGCGAACCTTGCAGGCATAGGCGTCGGCAGCCCCGGGCCGCTCGACCTTGAGCGCGGCATCCTGCTCGACACTCCCAACCTGGGCTGGGGACGCCTGCAACTCAGGGCTGGCATCGTCAAGGCGTTCGGCTGCCCGGCCTTCGTGCTTAATGATGCCGATGCGGGCCTGTATGGCGAGTACCGCCAGGGCGTGGCCCAGGGCGCGCGCTGCGCGGTGGGCATCTTTCCGGGCACGGGCATCGGCGGAAGCTGCATCTATGACGGGCATATGATCCGCGGCGCGACGAGCTCCTGCTTTGAAATCGGGCATATCCAGGTGCAGCCCGACGGCCCGCTGTGCGGCTGCGGCAAGCGCGGCTGCCTCGAGGCGGTGGCGAGCCGCCTTGCCATCTCCGCCGCCGTGGCGGCCGCCGTGTACCGCGGCGAGGCGCCCTCCATCGCCCGTGAGGCAGGCACGGACCTCGCCGCCATCCGCAGCTCCGCCCTCGCGCGGGCGATTCGGGAACGTGACCCCACCGTGGAGCGGATCGTCCGCGACGCGGCGCACTGGATCGGCATCGGGGCGGCCACCGTCGTGAACCTGCTCGCGCCGGATGTTGTGGTGCTCGGCGGCGGCCTGGTGGAAGCAATGCCGGCCCTGTTCCGCGAGGAGGTGCAGGCCGCGGCCCAAGGCCGCGTCATGGAGGCTTTCCTCAGCACGTTCAAGGTCCGCATCGCGAAGCTCGGCGACTACGCCAACGCCACCGGCGCCGCCGTGTGGGCGCGCGACCGCTTGGACGGGAAGATGTAACCCATGCGACGCAAACCGGAAAAGAGCCGGCCGGCCCCGGCCGCGGAACGCGCTTCCGACCCGCGCAGGCCGGTTGCCGTCGTGGAGATTGGAACCACTTCGATCCGCATGCTCGTGGCTGAAATCGGCGCGCAATGCCCGCTCAAGGTCCTGGACTCGCTGCAGCAGCCGGTCGCGCTCGGCAAGGACACGTTCACCCGGGGGTTCATCGACCGGCCAACGATTGAGACCTGCGTCAAGGCGCTCCGCAGCTTCCAGCGCGTTCTCGAGGAGTACGGCATCCGCGACGAGAATGATGTTCGCGCCATCGCGACGAGCGCGGTGCGGGAAGCCACCAACCGGGAAGCCTTTGTCGACCGAATCTATATCGGCACCGGGCTCGCGCTGCAGGTGATCGACCAGGCGGCAATCAACCGGTACACGTACCTGGCCGTCAAGCCGGTCCTGGAGTCCGAGCGCAGCCTGCAGGCGTCTGACACGCTGGTCATTGAGGTGGGCGGCGGAAGCACGGAGGCGCTCATGTTTCGCCGCGGCCGCGTCGGCAGCGCCCACATGTATCGGCTGGGGTCCCTGCGGCTGCGCCGCATGCTCGCCGACTACCGCGTCAGCGAGGAACGCGTCCAGACGGTGCTGGACGGGCACGTCAACGAGACCGTGGAGCAGATCATGGCGAGCATCTCGCCCGTGCGCAAGCCCGCCCTGCTCGCGCTGGGTGGCGACGCGCGTTTCGCCTGCGCGTGGGTGAGCCCCGGCTGGGACCGCAGAAGCCTCACCCGTCTCGCCGTGGCGCCCCTCGTGCGCCTGACCCACGACGTGCTGAAGCACTCGACGGACGAACTGGTGCGCCAGTACGAGATGACGTACCCCGACGCCGAGACCGCGGGCCCCGCGCTGCTCGTCTATGCGCGCCTTGCCCGCGCGCTCTCGCTTCGACACATTCACGTGTGCGACGCGAGCCTTCGCTACGGCGTGCTGGCGGAGATGGCCTCGGGGGGCGCATGGACCAGGGAGTTCCAGGAGCAAATCATCAACTCCGCCCTGACCCTGGGCCGCCGGTACGAGGTGGATCCGCACCACGCCGGCTATGTCGCCGACCTGGCCGGGCGGCTCTTTACCGTGCTGCAGCCTGAGCACCGCCTGGACCCGCGCTACGGCATCCTGCTCCACGCCGCCGCCCTCCTGCATGAGACCGGCCAGTTCGTCAGCCGCAGCAGCCATCACAAGCACTCGATGTATATCATCCTCAACAGCGACCTCTTCGGGCTCGGCTCGGAAGAAATTCTTCTCACCGCGCTTGTGGCCCGCTACCACCGCCGGGCTCACCCGAACCCGATCCACGAACACTACGCCGACCTGGATCGCGAGGACCGCATCCGGGTCTCCAAGCTGGCGGCGATCCTGCGCGTCGCCGACGCGATGGACTCCGGGCGGCGCCAGCGCCTGCGGAATGCAACCATCCTCCTCGAGAACGACCGGCTCGTCATCCGCAGCCGGCGCAGCGAGGATCTCACGCTCGAGAAGCTGCAGCTCCGCGAGAAGGCCCAGCTCTTCGAGCAGGTCTACGGAATGCAGGTGGCCCTGGAAAGCGAGTAGCGGCATGGGAAACACCAAGACACACTTTTTCAACCGGGAACTCAGCTGGCTGGAGTTCAACCAGCGCGTGCTCACCGAAGCCGGCGACAGGTCGGTGCCGCTCCTCGAGCGCCTGAGCTTCCTGGGCATCACCGCCTCCAACCTGGATGAGTTCTTCATGGTGCGCGTGAGCGGCCTCCAGATCCTGAGCGGCGAAGGCATCCTGAAGACGGATCCCTCCGGCCTGCCCCCGGCGCAGCAGCTTGACCTCGTCTATCGCCGCGCGCGGCAGATGGTGGACGCGCAGTACGCGTGCTTCCTGGGAGCGGTTGAGCCGGACCTGCGGCCACAGGGGTTCGTCCGCCTGGCCCCGCGCGACTTCAGTCCCGCGCAGGCGGAGCACCTCGCCCAGTTCTTTGAGAAGACCGTGTTCCCCGTCCTCACGCCCTCCGGCCTCCACCCGCGCGGGGATTTCCCGCTGCTGGCCAACCTGGGTCTCAACATGGCCATCCGCCTTAAGCATCCCGGCCGGGCCGGCCCGCGCTTCGCCGTCATTCCCCTCGGCGGCAGCCTGGACCGCTTTGTGCCCGTGCCCTCCGACGAGCGCTACGCCTATGCGCTGCTCGAGGACATTCTCGCGCATTTCGTGCAGCGCTACTTCCCCAGCGAACAGATCGCCGAGACCGTGGTGTTCCGCATCACGCGCAATGCGGACCTGGCGCTGCAGGAAGACGTCGCCCCCGACCTGCTTGCGGAGATGGAGACCGTGCTGTCGCGGCGCCGCTCGGGCGACTGCGTGCGCCTTGAAATCTCAGCGCAGGCCTCCCGGCTGATGGTCGCCTTCCTGCGCAAGGCGATTGGCGTCCCGGAGCGCGATATCTACAGGGTGCCAGGGCCGCTCGACCTTTCAGCTTTCCGCCGCCTCGCCGCCCTTCCCGGCTTCGAGGAACTTCACTTTCCGCCCTGGCCGCCGCAGGATCTGCCGGGGCTTGACCGGCGCCGGAGCATCTTCACCGAGCTGTCGCAAAAGAGCCTGCTGCTCTCCCATCCTTTCGACAGCTTCGAACCGGTCGTGCGCCTGCTGGAGGAGGCCGCCAGCGACCCGGCCGTGCTTGCCATCAAGCAGACCCTCTATCGCACAAGCTCAAACAGCCCCATCGTCGCGGCCCTGCGGCGCGCGGCCGAACGCGGCAAACATGTCACCGCCATCGTGGAGCTCAAGGCGCGCTTCGACGAGGCGCAGAACATCGAGTGGGCGCGGCGGCTTGAAGAGACCGGGGCGCAGGTGATCTACGGCGTGCGAGGCTTGAAAACCCACGCCAAGGTCTGCATCGTCGTCCGCCGCGAGGCGGCCGGCCTCGCGCGCTACATGCACTTCGGCACCGGCAACTACAATGAAAAGACCGCTCGCGTTTACACCGACGTCGGCTACATGACGCGCGACGAGGACCTCGCCTCCGACGCGTCGTCGTTCTTTAACGCGATCTGCGGCGTCTCCGAGCCGCTCGGATTTCACAAGCTGGAAGCCGCCCCGATTGGACTGCGCAACAAGCTGCTGGAACTCATCGAGAGCGAGATCGATCGGCAGCGCCAGGGCCAGAAAGGGCAGGTTATGGCCAAGCTGAACTCCCTCGTCGACCCGGCCCTGATCGAGTGCCTGTACCGCGCGTCGCAGGCCGGGGTCGAGATCCTGCTGAACGTGCGCGGCATCTGTTGCCTGCGGCCCGGCGTGCGCCGCCTGAGCGAGAACATCCGCGTCATCAGCATCGTGGACCGCTTCCTGGAGCACAGCCGGATCTTCTACTTCCACCGCGGCGGCGATCCGCGCGTGTACCTTTCGAGCGCGGACTGGATGCCGCGCAATCTTGACCGGCGCGTCGAGCTGATGGTCCCCGTGGAAGACCCCGCCTGTGCGCGAAAGCTGATCGGCATCCTGCGAGCCTGTTTTGCCGACACCGCCAAGGCCTGGCAGCTCGGGCCCGAAGGGAGCTACACGCGCGTCGCGCCGCCGGCTGGACGGCGCGCGCTGCGCTGCCAGGAAGCCCTCTATCGCGAAGCCTGTGCCCTGCGCCGCGAAGCGCGGCACTCGCGCCGTACGCTGTTTGAACCGCATCGGCCGGCGGGGGCGAAGTCGTAACGCCGTACAGCAAAGGGAGTCCCTTGCCCGCGCGCATAAGAATCCTGCACGAAGATGTTGAGCCGCTGCACACCGGGCATGTCACTCGCCTCGCCCTGCAGCTGTTCGACGCGCTCCACGCCGCGGCGGGGCTGACGTCCTCCGCGCGGCCCGTGCTCGAGGCGGCTGCCACGCTCCACGACGCCGCCTTCGCCCGGTGCCCCGCCACGCACCCGCGCGCGGCGGCCGACCTCGTCCTCCGGCAGGGCATCCCGGGGCTCGCTCCGCTCGAACAGCGGATGGCCGCCACCGCGATCCGTCTCCATTCCGCGGGGTGGAGCAAGGAGCTGGCCCGCAGCCCGCCGGCCGGGATGCGGCCGGCCGATCTGGAACGGGCGCTGCGCATCGCCGCGTTCCTGCGCGTCGCGGACGCGCTGGATCACAGCCACCTGCAGGATGCCACCATCCGCGCGATCCGCGTGTCGCCCGCGCAGATCAAGGTCGACGTGCGGTGCAGCGCCTACGCCGGCAGCGCGCAGCACGCGAATCAGAAAGCCGACCTCTGGAATCAGTTCTGCCCGGTGCCCATCGCCTTCAGCGTCCCTGCGCCGCGCCCGGGAACGGAGCTCTTCCATGGAGTCCTCTCGGCGCAGCATACGGCCGACGTCGCCTCCCGCAGGGCACTGCTCTACCTGTACCGCCTGGTCGCCGACGCGCGGCAAGCCGTGGTGAACGGATCGCCCCCCGAGGCGCTGCACGACCTGCGCGTTGCGATCAGGCGGCACAGGACCGCGCTGCGGTTCTTCCGGCCCAGGCTTGCGACCGAGCCCGCGCGACGGATCGACCGGAAGCTGGCCTCCCTTCAGCGCCGCCTGGGCCCGCATCGCGATGCCGAAGTGTGCCTCGACTTTCTCACCGCACAGCTCCCGGGCGGGAGCGCGCTGCGGCGCTTGCACGCCGCATCCGCCACGCGGCGCCGCCGCCTGGCTGCACTGCTGCAGACAAAGACAACTTGTTCGCTTCTGCAGCAGATGGCCACGCTTGCCCGGGTCGAGACGAACGCCCGGCGCCGGGGCAGCTTCGCCGCCTACGCGGCGCGACGCGCGCGACGGGTCCTCCGGAAGATCGTGGCGCATGGGCCGCTTTCCCCCGATACAACCCCGGAAAGCGCGCACGCCTTCCGCAAGCTGGTGCGGCGCGGCCGCTACTATGCCGAAATGGGAGAGCCCGCGCTGGGCGATTCCATCTCGCGCCTCGCCCGACGCCTTAAGAAGCTGGCCGACGCCCTCGGCGATGCGCACGATATCGATGTCATCGCGCCGCAGATCAACGACTCTTTCGAGAACAGCTCCGGGCTCCTTGAAACGTTGGCGCGGCGCCGGCGAAGAGCATGGGCCGGGCAGCGGCGTGCCTGGCGCCGGCTCACGTGCCGCCATCTTCAGAAAACAGTTGGCAGCTGCCTGCACAAAGGGGAAACACGATGAATATATATCTCGTCCGCCACGGGCCAGCGGTCGACGTCGGCACGCAGGGCGTATCGACCGATGAAGGGCGCATGCTGTCCGCCGACGGCCGCGCGAAAACAGCCGCGGCGGCGCGCGGGTTGCGGTGCATGCCCGACGTCTTCATTTCGCGAATTGCCAGCAGCCCGCTCCTGCGTGCCAGGGAAACGGCCGCGCTCTTTGCCAAGGAACTCGGGGTGCGACACAAGCTAGAAGTCCTGCCGGGGCTCGCCCCCGGCGGCAGCCTCACAGCCGTCACGACGTGGCTTACCGGACAGCCGCCGGGCGACATCGCCCTCGTGGGGCACATGCCGGACATCGCGGATCTGGCCTCCGTGTTGGCGTGTTCCAACGGAGCGGCCAACGTGGTCTTTAAGAAGGCCGCCGTGCTGTGTCTCGAGTTCGACGGCCCCGCGCTCGCAGGCGCCGGACGTTTCGTGTGGCTTATGCAGCCGGGCACACTGCGCCTCCTGGGGGACAAGTGAACTGCCGCCGCCCGCGCACGACGCTCCCCGCTCTCCTGCTCGGAGTTCTTGCGGCCGCCCTTTGGTCATCTCCGGCTCATTCCGCGCCGCCCGCACAGAAATCGTCCACGGTCCTGGAGAACGGCTATCTCCGACTCGTCTTCGAGTCAAAACACGCCGGTCTTGCATCCATGCGGGACATGGTGACCGGCGTCGAGCATATCCAGCCGGTGCCGGATGTGCATGCGCTCTGGTCGGTCCTCTTCACCAACGGCACGGAAGCCTGTCAGCTCTCCAGCATGTGGTTCCCGTACGCCACGGCCACAGTGACCAGGACATGGCGCGGGACGCAGCGCGCCCGCTTCCGGTGGGATGACCTCCGGCTGGGGACGAACGACACGCAGTGCGCAGTCGAGGTCACGGTCGAGCTCCCGCGCGACAGCGGCATTGCCTCGTTCAAGATCAGCGTTAAGAATGAATCCCACACGTGGGGCCTGGTGCACGTTGACTTCCCCGATGTCACCGGCTTTCTTAAAGGGGGCGCCTACGATCTGGCCGGAACTTTCGGGCATGCCGAAAGCTGGGGGGCGCTCTACCGGAACTACACCGGCTGCCTGGAGCTGGATTACCCGGACGGCTGGAGAGGCACGTCCATGCAGTTCGCGTGCGCCTCGCGGGACAAGAGCAGCGTGTATATGGCCGCGCACGACAGCCGCGCCTGGCACAAGACGTTCCTCGTAGAGCCCGGCGTGGAATACTTCATCAGGACGTATGCCGAGAACTCCGGCGTCCCCGGCTCGGGTTACGCCGCCCCCTACCCCGCCATGCTGGGCGTTTATCAGGGCGACTGGCTCGCCGGCTGCAAGATCTACAGGCGGTTCGCGGTTACGGCCCCCTGGACCTCGATGGGCAAAGTCTCGCGCGGCAAAGCCTCGCTGCCGGCCGCCAGGAAGATCGGGCTGTGGATGCGGGAATGGGGCTGGACTAAGGACTCCGCGGGCGACTACGCCGGAAGCTACCGGAAGATGATCGGACAGGCCGAGGAGGCCCGAGACTACTTCGGCGTTCCGCTGGGATTCCACTGGTACAACTGGCAGGAGGCGGATTTTGACACGAAGTACCCGCACTTCTTTCCCGCCAAGGCGGGCGTCGGGCCGCTTGCGAAGGGCATGGTGGATATGGGGCTCGCGGTGATGCCCTACATCAACGCCCGAATCGTCGACCAGTCCAATGCCGATTTTCCCGCGCTGGTGCCGTACGCCGCAAAGCGGAATCTCCAGGGACGCCTATACTCCGAGCGCTACGGCAACCGCGTGAAGCAGGCCGCCATGTGCCCCTCCACGCGCTTCTGGCAGGACACGATCGCCTCCAACGTGCAGAACCTGGTTACCGGCTTGGGCGTCAATGCGGTGTATATCGACCAGATCGCAGCAGCACCCCCCTGCCTTTGCTTCGACAAGGCGCACGGGCATCCTCTGGGAGGCGGATCATGGTGGGTCGACGGGTACCGCCAGATGCTCCGTAAGATCAGGTCGATCGCTCGATCCAGCGGCCGCAACGTGATCATCACCTCGGAGTGCACGGCTGAGCCGTTCATGGACGGCCTCGACGCGTTTCTTGTCGTCACCGAACGCTCGCAGCGCTCAATCCCCATGCTGCCGGCCGTCTACGCAGGCTACACGCTCTACTTCGGGTCCGAGGAAGGCGCGCTGGACCGCCTCACCGACGAGCAATTCATGATGGAAATGGGAAGGGACTTTCTCTGGGGCGACCAGAACGGATGGTTCGGGTTCAGCCTGTTCCGTCCGGAGAACGCGCAGAAGAAAGCCTACCTCAGGACGCTGGCCCAGGCGCGCGTCGCGGGCTTGAAGTACCTTGCCGAGGGCGAACTGGTGGGGCTTTTCGATGATGGAAGCGAATCAGGTTACCAGGCCGTTCCCTATGTACAAGGCTCGATCTGGAAGGCAGAAGACGGTTCCCTCGGGCTCGTCATTGCCAACTACCGGAACCAGAACAGCACGCTCGCCTACGCCTTGGATCCCCGCACGTATGGCCTGCGCGCGAATGCCGGCTACCGCTGCGCCAGGATCCACCCGGCGAGCGGCGCAACAGCGTCCTACCCGGCGGGGAAGCTCAGCCTTGTCGAGACCCTCGGCCCCTTGGAAGTCCGCATTCTGCGCGTCACTTCGGCAAAGTGACGATGGCGGTCGCTACCATACTTTCAGGGAGGTAGCCTCGCTGCCAAGCCCCTCGAAGGGCCCGGGCACCGGGCACGCCTCATTGCGGCGCTCTCCGAAATAGTCGACATCCATACGCATCGGCGTGCCATCAGGATTCTCGTACGCCTGGTCCGGTATTGACGCTCTGCCCAGGAGCCCGGCCGTCACAGCTTCGCGATCCCGCGGAGCGACCCACGCCATCCCGGGGACAAGCCCCAAATAGAAACCACCGTCCTTCTCCGCCAGGCTGAGTTGCGGGTCAGACTCCGGAGCGAGCGCTGGATCGTTCTCACAAGCGCACGGCTTGGATCCCTTGAGAAACACATTGCCGTTCATCCAGGACGGCACTTTCGCTGCTTCGTAGCAGCTCAGGTCCCCCTGCCCGGCCAGCACATTGTTATAGAAGCGGTCATCGCCGCAGGGGTTGTCACGAAGCCCCGCGACCTCGGTGGAATGCGGGTTGAGGACGGGCGTCAGCCGGTCATCAAACGCATTCCAAACGATCTGGCCGGCGAGCAGGTTGTGGACATAGGCGCCGCCCTGCGACCTCGTATTTAGCGAGACGCGGGAGAGCAGCAGGTTGTTATCCACCAGGAACGGCCCGTGGTTCACCTCGACAAAGAGATCATCATCGGCGCTGTCGTGGATAAGATTACGGGACACCCGCGTGCCCTGCGCCATCCAGTCCAGCCACAATCCGCGGCAAGTCCGGTACACGTGGTTGCCGCTGATCTCGACGTCAATGGCCGCGTGGATCTTGATGCCCGCCTGCTCGCAGCCCCCGAACAGGCAATGGACATGGACGTCATGGATGGAGTTGCCGATGATGCGGCTGAACACGGCGCCCAGGCTGCCAACCACGCCCGCCTGCTCGCAGTGGCAGATGGTGTTGTTCCGAACAACATGATGGCCGATGTTCTCCCTGCTCCATCCGTGTTTGAGCGCACGTTCGACGGTCTGCACATAGCCCTCGGCGGAGTCGGCGGACTTGTTGTCCCACTCATCGCCGTGCTTCCCGAGGCTGATCCCGGAGCACTTGGAGTGCGAGACAACGTTATCCTCGATGATCCAGCCTTTGCTCCAGTGCGTGCCGACCAGGCCCACCTGTTCCGCCGTCGGCGGCGCCCAGGGCGTCGCCGCGTGGCGCAGCGCAAAGCCCCGCACGGTGATGTAGTTGATGCCCGGCTTTTCCGGATAAAACACCGTCCTGCGCACATTGATCTCCGCGAGCTGCTCGTTGGGGTTGGCCCCCGCAAAACGCGCCCATATCGTGGTGGACGCGTCGTCTACCTGCCCGTACCAAAGCTGCGCGGCTCCCGTGGGTTTCAATACCTCTTCCAGCGTCGATGCCTCCATCAGCCAGTCCCCGTTGAGGTAGACTGCGCCGGTGTGATGCTGCCGGTCCTTGGGCCAGAACCAGTCGCCGCGAATGAGGTCGCTGTAGGGATTGAAATCGCCAAAGAACGAATTGGGCAACGTCACTTTCCACGTATCGTCCTGGACCCTCACCCAGTCCTTGACGACTTCCGAGCCCTTGATTGACACCTTTTCGCCCGGGGCCGCCTGGTAGACGATGCGCAGCGCGTCCGACTCACCCCCGCGCGGCGGAGCGATCCTTTCGCGATACGTGCCCTCGTGCACCGTAATAACGTCACCCGGCCTGGCAGCGCGGGCAGCGGACGCGATGGTTCTGAACGGTGCAACAGGCGAACCATCACCCGCCTCCGGTCCATTCACTGAAACGTGGTATTCCATGTTAACGGTCACCTTTCCGGTTCGCACTGAATCCATGACGGCGCACTGCGGTTTCTTTGCGCCCGCACGATATTCATCCCTGCCGGCACAACACAAGCCCTTTGTGCAGCCCCAAATCCTCGCCTAAGCCGGAACGATT